>JAEWFG010000097.1 GCA_023388935.1 Pseudomonadota bacterium
CGCTCGACAACACCAGATCAACTGCCTGCCGTTTGTACTCGTCCGAATAGGACCGTCGCTGCCGCTTCGCCATCTGACACCTCTCGCTGTCTAAGCTATAGGCGTCCACCAATTTAGGGGAGGCTCACTGGATTGCTTCGTCGCATCAGCGCAAAATTGCTTCGCAATTTTGTCGCGAGCTCCTCGCAATGACGAGAAGTGAGCTATCACCCCTTTATCACGCCGCTCGCGACCAGCCGGTGCCAGATGAACAGCACCACCACCGCGCCAATGGTGGCCATGATGAAGCCCGCGCCCTGGTCGGGGCTGTAATGGCCGATGGCCTGGCCGACCCAGGTTGCCAGGAACGCGCCGACGATACCCAGGACAGTGGTGAGGATGAAACCGCTCGGGTTCTTCGGTCCCGGCGCCAGCCAGCGCGCGATGAGGCCGGCGACGAAGCCGACGACGATGATCCACAACAAGCCGCCTATGCTCATGACAGTGCTCTCCTTCCCGAGAACGCTCGATCAGAGTTCGATTAAATTCTGCCCGAGATCTCGTTCTCGGTCGGCAGCCGCCCGTCCGGCGTCAGATGGTCCACCACCTGCGGCAGATATTGGCTGAGGCCGGACAACAGCTCGTCGCGCGACAGTCCGCTCTGGGCGGACAGACTCTGGATCTGGTCGGCGCCGAGCGCGTTGGCGAGATCGCCGGGCGCGATCGCCTTGTTCTGGCCCTTGCCGACCCAGGAATTCGCAACCTCGCCATGGCCGCTCTGCGTGAGCTGGTTGAGGAGATCGCCGAGCCCGCCGCTCAGCACGCCACCGGCCGCACCGCCCGCGAGCAGGCCGCCGAGGCCGCCTTTGAGCAAGTCACTGAGACCGCCGCTACCGCCCGGCCCAGCGGCAACCGCGCCTGCGCCAGTATTCACCGGCGTCGAAGGCGGCTGCGGTGACCGCTGCTGCGGTGCCGCGTCGGGCTGGCTTCCGGTCATATGCTTGAATGCCTTCCAGGCGAGGAGGCCAAGGACCGCCATGGTCATCGGCGACATGCCGCCGGAGGATTCCTGTGAGCTCGGTGTGCTCGGGCCGCGCGGCCCTTGCTGCATCCCGTTGAGGACGTCGAGTAGACCCATGGTGCTCTCCTTTGGCGCTCGCCGGTGACAGCCCCCGCGGCAAAAACATATGGGGCTCTCATGACGGTTACAAGGCGGATGCGTCACAACCGATGGGCAGCCGGCGTCGCCTCTGCTATCGAAGGCGCGGGTCGTTAAGGGAGCGAGGTCAGGTGGTTACGGATCGACCGATCGTGGTGGCCGGCGCGGGCGCCATCGGCTGTTTCGTCGGCGGCATGCTGACGGCCGCGGGCCGGCGCGTTGCGCTCTTGGCGCGGCCGCGGGTGAAGGCCGAGATCGAGCGGTTCGGCCTGCGGCTGACCGATTTCGACGGCTCCGAGAAGAAGCTCGGCGCCGGCCAGCTCGCGCTGTCGGAGGATCCCGCGATCCTTCACGGTGCGGGCATCGTGCTGGTCACGGTCAAGAGCGCCGACACCGCCGATATCTCGGATCAGATCGCACAACACGCGCCGCAGGATGCCGTCATCGTGTCCCTGCAAAACGGCGTGGGCAATGTCGCCGTCTTGCGCGAGCGCCTCGGCGGTCGACGCGTGCTTGCGGGCATGGTGCCGTTCAACGTGATTGCGATGGGCGAGGGGCGTTTCCACCGTTCGACGTCCGGCGACATCCATGTGGGGGAGGACCCGGACAACACGGCCGCGTCGCTTTCCGTGCCCGGCCTCACCGTGCGCGCGAGTCCTGACATTGCCGGTGTGCAATGGGGCAAGCTGATCATCAATTTGAACAACGCGCTCAGCGCGCTGTCCGACATGCCGCTCGCCGCGCAATTGGCGAACCGCGAATGGCGAAGATTGTTCGCCGATCAGATGGCCGAAGGCCTGGCTGCGCTGAAGGCTGCCGGCATCGCGCCGGTGTCGGCGACGCCGATCCCGCCGAGCTGGATGCCGACATTGCTCAGGCTGCCTGACATGATCTTCAACGCGATCCTGGGGCGGACCATGAAGATCGATCCTGAGGCGAGGTCCTCAATGTGGCAGGATCTGAAGCTGGGACGCAAGACCGAGATCGACTATCTCCAGGGTGCGGTCATTGCGCTTGCCGAGCAGAACCGCGTCGAGGTGCCGCTGATGCGCCGCATTGTTGCGCTGATCAAGGACGCCGAAGTCGCGGGCAAGGGGCCGCCCGGGCTGACGCCTCAGCAGATTCGCGGGGCGGCTTGAGTGCGTCAGTCGATGGAGGAGCGGGTGAAACGTTGCCTGATAGTCGGGCTCGCGCTTGCCGCGCTCTGTGGCCCATCGACGTTCGTCCACGCCAAGCCACCCACGGTCGTGAGCTCTCCCGGCTATGACGCGCGCTTGCAGGAAAGCCGGTCGGCGCTGAGTCATTCGCCGACGGCAACGGCGCCGGCGAATGCGCCGGCCGCCAAACCGAAGCGCAGCAAGAAGAAGCAAACGAACTGACGCGACATTCTCCGCTGTCGTCCCCCCTTTCGCCAGGACGACGGCGGTGGCTAGCTCACCCCTTCCTCGCCGGCTTGCTTGGCGGAGGGCTGAACAGCTTCTTCAGGTCGTTCAGGCTCTCCGACAGCCGCGGCCATTCGCAGGAGAACGAGCCCTTGGTGCAGGGCGCGCCCTTCGGACGCTGCAGCACCTTCGGCCGCTCGACCGGAACTGGCACGCGCGCGGCCTCGGTGCGCAGCGCGACCTGCCGGATCTGCTGCTGCGCCTGTTGCTCCTGCTGCTCGCGCTGCAGGCGCGCGGCGGCTTCGGCGGCGGCATTGCTCCGGCGCTGATCGGCGAGGTAGGCAGTGTAGGATTCGTCGATCTTCTTCTGCTCCTCCGGCGTCGGGTTCGGGCCGGCGATGTCGAAGGTGCGGTCCTGGAGGAAGTCGTAATAGGTGTAGCCGCCGCCCGGCTTGCGGCGGCCGGCGAACTTCGCATTGCATTCGGCAAGCGCGGCCGTCTTCTCGGTCTTGGTGGAGGATTTTTCGGCGGCGTCGGCACATTGCTCGAAGTCGACCGGCGTGCGCTTCCACCATTGCGCGTGGGCATGCGACAGCGTCAGCAGAAAAAATCCTGCTGCGGCAACAAAAAGAGGCGCCGCAAGACGCGATGCAAGCACGGACGGCATTCTACGAGAGCATTCCTTGAAAAATTCAACCCAACTGAGTCGAGCCGGATTTTTGCCCCTTTATCGCCGGCTTGTCACCCATGGAACCCGTTAATTTCATGGCTGGAATGCTGACATTTTGTGCTTGACGTGGCGCCGGAGTCGCAACCGCGTGCACATGATGCGCTTGGAGGTTTATTGGTTTGAATCGAAAAGGAATGTCCATGCGTTCGCCGTGGACGAGGATGCGCCGAACCGCAAGCCCGTGGAATGTTGCCGCTCGACATCTCCAGCGACGGTGCCGCTGCCGGCGAACTCGCGCGTGATCATCGTGCTGCACTGACGCCTGCGCAACGCTGATGAATCTGTCGGCGAAGACAGCGCAGGCCGCCGTCCACGACGCGGCGCTCGCGCCGAATAGCGATGTCCTCGTTCGAGGCGCTCGATGCGCGATGCGGGCTCGCGGCGCTGTTCGATATTCCGGGCTGCGGGCGGAGCGCTGATGCGGGTGCCTTGAAGGCGAATATCTTGAAGGCTTGGCGCCGGCTGTTACACTTCATCTCGCGACGTGCCTCATCGTGAGGCGACGCCAGGAAGACGAAGTGGAAAAGCCTGATGCTGCTGCCCCTGTCCGACGTGCCGCGCTGGTACGCGCAACGCAAACCGCAAGGCACGATCGCCGTCCAACATGGGCAGGACACGCTGACATGGGAGGAGCTCGAGCGCGGCGCCAACCGGCGCGCGCGCGCGTTCGCGGCCAAGGGCGTCAAGCCCGGCGACTTCGTCGCGATTGGCCTTCCCAACGGCAATGCGTTTTTCGAGACCAGCTTTGCGGTGTGGAAATGCGGAGCGACGCCGACCTCGCTGTCGTGGCGGCTGCCCCGCGGCGAAGCGGCTGCCGTGCTCGACATCCTAAAGCCGGCACTGGTGGTCGGCGGCGAGTCCGACTGGAACGCGCCGAATCGCCTGCCCGCGGATTTCGTGCCGGAAGGTGTTTCAGGCGAGCCGCTCGATCCGCCGATTGCGCGCTATTGGAAGGCCATGACCAGCGGCGGCTCGACCGGCCGCCCGAAGGTGATCCTCGACCACCAGCCGGCGGTGATCGATACGGCGGCCGCGCTGCCGCTCAATATCCCCTTCGGCGCCTCACTGCTCAATCCGGGCCCGCTCTACCACAATGCGCCGTTCATCGTGTCGCACTATGCGTTGTTCGGCGGCGGCAAGCTCACCGGCCTCGTCAAGTTCGATGCCGAGGAGACGCTGCGCCTGATCGCGCGCGAGCGCGTACAATGGGTCAATTTCGTTCCGACCATGATGCACCGGATCTGGACGCTGCCGGAGAACGTGCGCAATGCCTTCGACGTATCGAGCTTGCAGACCGTGTTCCACATGGCAGCTCCCATGCCGCCCTGGCTGAAGGAAAACTGGATCGCATGGCTCGGTCCGGAGCGCGTCTGGGAGCTGTATGGCGGCACCGAGCGGCAGGGCTCCTGCATCATCTCCGGTACGGAGTGGCTGACGCACAAGGGCTCGGTCGGCAAGATCGGCGAGATGGCGCGCTTGCGCATCATCGGCGAAGACGGCAACGACGTCGCGCCGGGCGAAACCGGCGAGATCTATTTCCTCAACAACGACGGCGAAGACGCCACCTACCACTATCTCGGCGCCGAGCCGAAGCGCCGCGCGGACGGCTGGGAATCGCTCGGCGATATCGGCAGGCTGGACGCAGATGGCTACCTCTATCTCGGCGACCGCCTCGCCGACATGGTCTTGCGCGGCGGCGCCAACATCTATCCGGCCGAGGTCGAGGCCGCGGTCTCGGAGTGCCCCGGCGTGCGGTCCTGCGTCGTGGTGGGATTGCCCGATCCGGAGCTGGGCCAGCGCGTGCATGCCATCATCGAGCCGGAGTCCGACGCGGATGGAAAGGCGATCGCTGACGGCATGGCGGATTTCCTCAAAGACAGGCTCAGCCGCTACAAGCACCCCGAGAGTTTCGAGATCGTCAGCGCCCCGCCGCGCGATGATTCCGGAAAAGTCCGCCGCACGCTGTTGCGCGACGAGCGCGCGGCGTGGATGAAGGAAGGGCGCGCCTTTCGCATCCTGCCGTCGAAGGCGCGGGCGTACGCCGAGTAATACAATCACGGAAGGACTGAACTGTTGAGCATTACCATCGCTGCGAACAGCGTGCCAAAGCCGCCGGCCGACATCATCCAGGGCTTTCGGAACGCGCCAACCTCGGTCATTTCAGACAATCTCGGCCGGCTGCCGGGCGCGGTGGGGCTAAGACCCTATCATCGCGGCGGCAAGCTGGTGGGGACGGCCTTCACGGTGCGCACCCGTCCGGGCGACAATCTCGCCATCCACCGCGCGCTCGAGCTGGTCGGTCCCGGCGATGTCATCGTGGTCGATGGCGGCGGCGACGAGACCCGCGCGCTGGTCGGCGAGATCATGAAGAACATCGCGGAATGGCGCAAAGCGGAAGGCTATGTGATCGACGGCGCGATCCGTGATGTTGCGGCGTTCGCGGCCTCCGACTTTCCCTGCTATGCCCGCGCGGTGATCCACCGCGGCCCCTACAAGAATGGTCCCGGCGAGATCAACGTCCCTGTTACGATCGGCGGCAGCGTGATCTCGCCGGGCGATATCGTGGTGGGCGACGAGGACGGCGTGGTGTCGTTTCCCGCCGCGGGCGCTGCGGCGCTGCTCGAGGCGGTGCGCGCCCAGGTCGCGCGCGAGGAGGAGACGCTGAAGGCGATCCGCGAGGGCCGCTACCAGGGCTCCTATGGCAAATCCTGATCGGACGAGACCGAAGGGGAGAATGGTGTGAGTCAGAAGGACGAATTTCATAATCTCGACGATGCCGACGACGGGCTGTTTCGGGAGCTGGCGGTCGGGGTGACGACACGCATCTTCTCCGGCGAGCAGGCGATGCTGTCGGTGGTGACGCTGGCGCCGCACGCCCAAGGCACGCTGCACCATCATCCAGAGGAGCAATGGGGCGTGCTGCTCGACGGCTCGGCCATCCGCGTCCAGGGTGACGAGGAAATCCCGGTGAAGAAGGGCGATTTCTGGCGTACGCCCGGCAACGTGCCGCATACCATGCGCGCCGGCCCCGAGGGCGCCCGCGTGCTGGACATCTTCAGTCCGCCACGACCCGAATACAGGAATCCCGGATCCGGTTTCGGGACGACGTAGCGCTTAAGCGCATGCGCCGCGTCGTAGTCGCGGCCCGGCCATGAGCGACGTGCTCGGCGGCCATGTCGATCTCACCGCGGGACCGGCGGCGCGGATCGCGGCTCAGCCTGGCGCCAACATGCTGCGTCCGATTGGGCCAGGTCGTGCGCGAGAACAATATCAGGGCGTGAGAAACCTGTTCCCGGGATTGCGATCCCAGGTCCCGTGCGCTCGCGCAGGCCTGCGCGTCAGAGCATCTTACCGACGATCTCTGTCATATCTGTTGCCGAAAACGCGCGCAGCGTTTCGGTGCGGACATTGCCGAGTGCGCTGAGAGTAAGGCTGAGCGACATCGCGGCAGTCTCGTCTGGGGCCTCGAGAATGGTCACAATGTCATATCGTCCCTGCGTCCAGACGATCTCTTTCACGGTCACGCCGAACGTTTTGGCCATCGCCTTGAAGGCGTCAGCTCGCTTCGGCGAGTCCTTGACGTTGCGGACTCCCTGATCGGTGAAGCTCCCCAGCACGACATAGGTTACCATGGTCGTCCTCCCTGGTTAGAACCCAGATACAATTCTCGCTTGAGGAAACCGCGCCGAGCTTGCCACAGCGGCCGCGACAACGCCACTTGCGCGTTGGGAGCGTCAGCGGATGTGACTTAGTCCGTCAGGACAATAGGCGCGCGAAACTGAGCTCATGGCCGTCGGGGTCGGTGAGATGGAAGTAGCGCTCACCCCATTCCGCATCGCGCGGCGCGGTCGAAGGCTGCCATCCGGCGGCACATGCGCGCTCGTAGGTCTTGTCGACATCGGCGACATGGAAGATGACGCGGCCCCACCAGGACCAGCGCTTGTCGTCCGGCTGCGCCGTCAAGTTGAGATAGCCGGTGCCGACGCGAAAGCTTGTGAATGCCGCGGCCTCGCCGCCATACAGGAGCTCGAACCCCAGCGAACGGTAGAAGTGCACGGCGCGCCCCATATCATGCGTGCCGAGCGTGATGGCGCTGATGCTTTCGATCATGTGAGCTGCTCCGCCGAGAGGGATCTGAAAGCGATTGTAGCCGCTCCGTCGGGGTTGACGATGATCCGGCCCGCCTTGCGGCTGGCGAACCGCATCCTGCTCTGCTATGAGGGGCCGAACCCGCCCCTCGGCGGGTTCAGCGGTCCCGTAGCTCAGCCGGATAGAGCGACGGTTTCCTAAACCGTAGGTCGGAAGTTCGAGTCTTCCCGGGATCGCCAGCCCAATATCCAAAAAACCTCAATAAATTCAGTTGTTTTCAAGCGTGCGACGTTTGTTCTGCGGCCTAAACGGCCCTTACATGCGCATTACGAGATCCAGGACGTCAAAGGCCGTTTCTTGTCAGCAGCAAGCCGCGTATCCTTCAATTTCCTGGCAGGTCATGTGCGACCGGCAGATAATAGTCCGTCCAGGCGGCAGGCATACGCCTCAGCGTACCAGTCTTGTGCAGATGGGCTGCAAGTTTCATCGTGCCCTGCGGTGCAGCGATGAAATCCATCATGTGCGGTTGTTTCAGCAGATCGAGGAGCTCATCCGAACTCATCTTGTCCTTGTTCATATCGCGATAGATTTCCACGGCTTTCCCCGTGTCTGACTTGATGAAGGCTATGGCTTCCACCGTTGCCGCCTTGACCGCCTCGATCACTTTTGGATTGCCCTCGGCAAATCTAGTTGTCGTGAAAAACTGCGCCTGCGCGAGAGGACCACCGACTACATCCGTGACGATAGAATGGTCCGCGCCCCCGGTACTCTCTTCAACTCGATGGCGTCGTAGGGTGGCGCCGAAAAATGATTCTTGAGCTCGTGCTGAGGATTGGAGAGCGCCATCACCGCTTCGGGATGCCCGAGTTGAACGGTGTTAGCATCGAGCTTGGCCCAGTCTTGCGGTCCAAAGGTTTGCGCTGCTGCCATTTGCAGGATCACCGCATGGGTTGAAACTTTGACGGTGGGGACTGCAATCTTATCTTCCGGACGAAAATCGCGGATCGACATAATTCTCGGATCGCGCGTGATCAGCAGCAGCGGGTGCCCAGCGGTGCCGACAATTCCTTTCACCGCGCCGTTGGTGCGATCCCATAGCAGTAGCAGGTTTCCGATGCCGGTGTTGACGATATCGACATTGCCGGCGAGCAGCGCGTCAGTCTGCGCGCCGCCACCACTGAAATTGACCCAATTTACTTTCAGATTCGCAACACCCAACCGAGCCGCGTGCTTCTCGATCAGCTGGTTTCGCTCAATGACATGCGTGACCATGTAGATGAAGCCGAATGCACGCGAGATTGAAATTTCTGACTTTTGTTGCGCGCGAGCCTGATCGTGCGCAGCGATGACAACGACAACAGCGGCGACAACGATCAGTCTGAAAAGCGTTTTGAGCATTACCATTTCCCCCTTTTTGCTCCTCTTATGATGACCGAGCATGAACTGAAAACATCAAGGTCGGCGCGCACGGATGCGCGCCCGCTATAGTCTAGCTTTCGTCACGCAGACTGCGTTCTGGACTCTCCGGATCGAGCGCGACGCCATACGGCGCCGAGAGAACGATCGTTGGCCGCGGAGATCCATTGCCTGAACGTTGGCAATCTCGCTCGCTGCGGTGACGTCGTCGGCGATGCCTCCAATCAGCATGGGCTCTCTGCCGTGCTGCCCGTGGTCGAACTTCCGGCCACCATCTGCTTCATCCGCTTGACGGCAGTATCGGGCGCTGTCAGCACCGGTACGGCTACAGCCTCCGCGACGAGCGGAGCGGCTTGGGAGGTCGAAAAATGTGCAAGCATGATCGCATCACAATCCGCAAGCTCGGTCGAGCGCGCTGCAACGAGACGATTGTGAGCCTCGACGTCTCCACTCCGCAGCTTGTCCATGGCGTGATCGACAACGATCGTCCGGAGAGTTGCCTTTGATCCGCTCTGGATCACGAACTCGTTGAATTCGTCCGTCATCGGCGCGACGGACGGCGCGAAGGTCGCGAGCATTCCGAGCTTTTGTCCCTGGCCGATCGCCGCTCGGAACATCGCTTCGTTGGGCTTGAGAACGGGAATGGGAAGATCGGCGGCCAACCGGTCGATCGCCGGCCCGAAGGCCGAACAGGTCACCAGAATGCCATCGGCCCCGCTCAGCCGAGCGTACCTGCCGAGTTCAACGAAGCGCAAGATCATATCGTCGTTGAGCTCCGGCGCGGCCGCACGGTCGACCGAGAGGCTGTCATCGAGAAGATTGACTGTCTGTGCGTCCGGCCACTGCCGGACAAAGGCCGCACGAATGGGATCGATGGCGACGGGTGTCGCATGGAGCAAAACGATGCGGGTCTTGTCGGCCATCTTGGTTCCTCGATGTTAGCCGACCGCCGGCTAAAAACGTCGGATGAGTCCGGTCGCCTGATAGGCCTCGCCCGCAGCGGCGGACACGAGCGCGGATATGAATTTGCTCGCCATCTCGGCGTTGGGGGAATCCTTCATGATGGCCGCAGAGAAATCGGTCGCGACTTGGAGCTCATCCGGAAATGGTCCCACGACATCGACCCCCTGAACCATGAGGAGCTCGCTGATCTGCTGGATGGCGAGATCAGCGTGACCGTCCACAATCTTTTCTCCGGTGAATCCCGCCGGGATGATGGTCGCCTTGGCATTGACCGCGTCCGCAATCCCAAGCCTCTGGATCAAATCCGAAAAATAGATACCGCTCGCGCCTCCCTGCGAGTACGCGACCGATCGCGCGCGCGTGAGTGCGGCTTTGAACCGATCGACCGTCGATATGTCGGGGCGTGCCCCGCCATGTTTGATGCCGAGCCCGAGGACCGCGCTGGCGATCGGTTCGCGGCCGCGCGCCAGAACAAGACCCCGCTCCGTCAGTTCATCAACCGCCTCGTCGGTGGCGATGATAAGGTCTGCACGCTCGCCGGTCGAAATGCGCTTCAGCAACACGGTCGTGGGATCCCAGATCATATCGCAATCCGCGTTCGTGGCGCGCTCAAATTCCGGAACGACCTGGCGACGCAATGCGGCCGAGACCGCGAGTGCGCTCATGATCGACAACTTCGGCTTCGCGTGATTGTCAGTCGACATGCCTGTCCTGCTTGAACAGAGTTCGGACCAATGCGGACCGTTGAGCTCCACAATACTCATTGCGGATCATCTCGAAGGGGAAATGCTCCGCAAAGAAAGGGCGATAACGCTCAGTTTTGCATACCCCAACGGCGGATCGTCCGAGCCTCGATCAACCGGAAGACAAAATTCTCCACCAATAGCCCAATGAGAATCACGCAGAAAAGACCTGCGAAAACGTTGGCGATCTCCAGCTGATTCTTGTTCTCGAAGATGAACCAACCCAACCCACCAGAGCCGGCGCTGACGCCGAAGACCATCTCCGCAGCAATCAGCGTTCGCCAAGCGAAAGCCCAACCGATCTTCAGGCCCGTCAAGATGCTCGGAAACGCCGCCGGAACCAATATCAGGCCGACGTAACGCAACCCGCGAAGCCCAGCGTTTCGTCCGACCATCCGGAGCGTGGGCGAGACCGAACGAAAGCCGGTATGAGTGTTGAGAGATACGGCCCAGAGGACAGAATGGATAATGACGAAAACGATGCTCGGAATGCCGAGGCCGAACCAGATCAAGGCGAGCGGCAAAAGCGCAATCGATGGCAGCGGATTGAACATCGAGGTGAGTGTTTCGAGGAGATCGGTGCCGATCTGCGTGCCGATCGCCACGACCGTGAGCACCGCCGCGAGCGCGAGGCCGGCAGCGTAACCCAACGCCAGGACATGCAAGGAATAGAGAATTCGATCCACCAGAACACCGCTGGCGAATCCCTCGAAGAACGCACCGATCGTCGCACCGAACGACGGCACAAGGAGCGGACTGTTGATGTGCCGCGCATAACCCTCCCAGAGCAGCGCTAGCACCACAAGAAGTACAATCTTGCGAACTGCTCCGTTGCCCCAAACGCGCTGCCAGGTCGGGATCGGTTGTTCGATGACACCAATGTGGGTCGCCTTCTCCGGCGTCTCGTACCGCGCCGGACGCAGTGCGATGAGGTGTTCATGCATGGACAACGGTCTCCTCGATGCTATCGGCAAAGAGCATGTCGTGAATTTTGACTTCGAGATCCTTCGCCGCCACGTCGCCCGTTTGCGCCAAGCCATTTAGTTCGGCCTTGACCTGACCCGGATGAGGCGACAGCAGGAGAACGCGGGTCCCCAGGATCAGGGCTTCCGGAATAGAATGCGTGACGAACAGCACTGTGAAATGAGTGTCCTGCCAAAGCGCAAGTAATTCGTCCTGCATCTTCCGGCGCGTGAGGGAATCGAGCGCAGCGAACGGCTCGTCCATGAGCAAAATATCGGGCTCCATGGCCATTCCGCGGGCGATTGCAACACGCTGTTTCATGCCGCCGGAAAGCATATGAGGGTAGCTGTCACGAAACTTCGCCAGCCCGACCTTGTCGATGTAATGCAACGCCCGCTCCCTCGCCTCGCGCGGGCGCAGGCGTCTACTTGCCGTGAGCAGGAAGACCACGTTCTCGGTCACGGTCTTCCACGGCAGCAATTGATCGAATTCCTGGAATACCATCATGCGGTCCGGACCCGGCTCATGGACGCGTTTTCCATTGAGCCGAATCTCGCCTTCAACAGGATTGAGGTAGCCTCCGACCGCTTTCAACAGGGTGGACTTCCCGCAGCCGGACGGCCCCAACAGGATGTATCGATCGCCCTTGAGCACATCGAAGCTCACACGCCACGCCGCGGTCACGATGTTGGCGCGGGTTCGATATTGCAAAGTAACCTTGTCAACCTCGAGCAGGGCCATTTCCCACTTCAGCTCCCGCGCAGGTCGTGGCTGATCGGGAGCATGTACTCCTTCCAATCAGAGGGGTGCGCCTTGATCCGTCCGATATCGGACATGAACTGAAACATGGCGAGTGTGCCCCTCGGGTCTATCGTGTATTTCAAACCCTCATTCATGATGGCGACGGTGTCGTCGACCGAACTCTTGTCGCCCGTCGCTTTGAGATAGATTTCGGCCGCGGCCCGCTTGTTGGTGTTGATGAAATCCGTCGCTTCCTTGAACGCCGCCATAAATGCCTGCGTCAGCTTCGGGTTCGCCTCATAAAACTTCGCCGGCATGGCCAGGAGAACGAAGGAAAGGTCGTCTCCGATGATATCGTTGGAGGTGGCGACCTTGTAGATTCCTGCGGCCTTGACCTCTTGCTGGGCATAAGGTGGCGCCGCGAAGTGGGTATCAATCTCGCCGGCTCCCGACAGCAATGCAGCCATGGCGTCCGGATGCGTCATCGAGACGGTGAAGGGGTCAAGGCGTTGGTAATTTTCCTTCCCCCAGATTTTTGCTGCTCCCATTTGCAGAATGAGGGCCTGGGTCGAGATTTTCACGGCCGGCACGGCAATCTTGTCCTTCGCCGTAAAATCCTTCAGAGATTTGATCTTGGAATCGCGCGTGTTGAGGTAAAGCGGGGCCAGGTTCATCCCGGCCAGGCCCTTCACTTCCACCGAGGTCCCTTTCGTTTTGGACCAGATCGTGGCAAGCCCCGGGGCGCCGATCGAGGCAATATCGAGATTGCCTGACAGCATCGCATCATTCATGACGTCAACCGAACGAAACGTCGACCAGTTGACTTTGATGTCTTCCAGGCCGAGCGTTTTCGCCTGCTTTTCGACCAGATGCTGTTCCTGCATCACGAACATCTGCAGGTAACCGAGACCGTACTGCTTCGCGATCGAGAGCGTCTTGCTCTCTGCGTGCGCCTGACTTGCCGCGAGCGAGAGCGCCGTCGCGGACACGATTAAGGTGACGTATCGACTGAGCACTTATTGGTTCCCCCCGGGACTTGTTTTGTTTATTGGCCGCTTGTGTCTTAGCGACTTCTCACTCGCAGTAGGCGAAACAGCGTTTCTCCGCTTCTTCGTCCCCATGTAATCGCTTACATCTTGAATTCGTATTGTGTAAACGAGCGTACTGTCAATAGATAGAAAGTAACGGTATTCCGGAGAATCCCATGGGTGTGGAGGGGTCGAGCTCAAGAAAGCGCTTTCGAGGACCGCTCTTAAATCACGTGAGCTTGGCTGATGTTGCCGCAAAGGCTGGCGTTTCCACTGCCACCGTCTCGCGGGTCCTCAATGGCACTGCTTCAGTGGGAGAAGACGCGATGCAGCGTGTCCGACACGCCTGTCGAGAGCTCAACTATGTCCCGAATGGAGCAGCCCGCGCCCTTGTGTCTCGACGCACGCGGACGATCGGGGCCATCGTGCCCACCATCGAAAACTCAGGCTTTGCAGTCGCCATCGGTGCGCTTCAACGATGGCTCGATGCCTCGGGATACACGCTGATCGTGGCGAGCTCAGACTATGATCTGACGACGGAGCTACGCGAGGCATCACTTCTCCTGTCGCGCGGTATTGACGGCCTATTGCTGGTTGGAGGGGAGCACCACGCAGATCTTGTTCCGATGTTGCAGCAATTTGGCGTCCCCTTCATAGAAACCTGGACGCTGAGCGAGAAGCATCCGTGTATCGGCTTCGATAACGTGGCGGCGGCTCGCCAGCTTGCCGATTATCTCTTGGATCTTGGCCACAGAGATATTGGCGTGATTGCCGGCCGCATGCTCCACAACGATCGTGCAGCACATCGTGTCGCGGGTATAAGACAAGCGCTCGAAGCGAGGGGATTGACGCTTTCAACTGAATGGCTGATCGAGCGACCATACCGGATTCTGGAGGGACGGCTTGCCATGAGGGCCTTGCTGGCTAAACCATCCCGTCCGACGGCCGTGATTTGCGGCAATGACCACCTCGCTTTCGGCGCGATGATTGAAGCCAAGGCAAGCAGATTGTCCGTGCCTCACGACATCTCCATCACCGGATTCAACGATATCGATTTTGCAGCCCACCTCGATCCGCCGCTTACGACGATTTTTGTGCCGGCGGACCAAATAGGAACAATAGCAGGTGAGTATCTGCTCAACTGCCTCCTCGACAAGCCCGTGCTGCGCGTGAACGAGATTCAGACAAAGCTCATCGTACGATCGAGCAGCGCGCCTCCGCCGCGCAGGTCGTGACCGATACGAAAGGAGGCGCAGACGCGCCTCACTCGCATTGGAGGCGAACTGCCGCCCTGATCCAGCGCAGCATTGGTCGGTATCCGTCGTCAGACAATTTGAGACTGATCGGGCGTTTTGCCAAAAGGTCTAGACACCGACAGCGGATAGGCGCCATCTCAGCCCATCACCTCGCGCGTCAGGCTCTTTTGCGCCGTCCGGCTCGCCCGTCATCGATACCGATTCCGATTTTGTTGGCGGAGCCCGAGCGGCTCTTCACGTGATCGATGAAGGCACGCAGTTTCGGCATCATTCGGTAGCGGGGATAGTAGAGAAACACACCCGGCGCCATGGGGGCGAACGGTTCCAGGACGCCCACTAGCTTTCCCGCTTTCATCCCGTCGGCGGCGATCGGCCCGGGCACCTGCGCAAGGCCCAATCCCTCGACGGCCGCGCCAAGCACCGTGGGAACGTCGTTGGCGATAAAAGGCCCCGAAACGATGGCTTCGACTGCCTCGTTGCCGTTGACAAAGGACCAGGGCGCGATCGACCCGTCCGAGCGACGTATGCGCAGGCAGGCGTGTCGACGCAGATCGTCGATCAATTCCGGCCGCTGCCGCCGGCGCAGATAGTCGGGGCTGCCGACGACAGCCATCGGAAACGACGGCGTCAAACGCACTGCGATCATGTCGGCGTCGATGAACTGGCCGAGCCGGATGCCGGCGTCAAATCCTTCGGCAGCGATGTCGACGAGGTCCGCCCTTGCGGCGATCTCCACTTCGACCTCGGGATAGGTTTGGCAGAAGGATGCGATTAGCTGATTCAGATGGGTCAGCACCGCGCGCGGTGCCGTGAGGCGCAACAGCCCGGCGGGCCGCTGTCCGAGGTCTCGCGCGACCTCGCTTGCTGTGACCAGCTCTTCGAAGGCCGGCTTTGCGCGCGAAAGGAATCGTTCGCCGGCTTCGGTCAATCCGACACTGCGAGTCGTGCGTATGAAGAGCGCGGCGCCGATGCGCGCCTCGAGTGCGCGTACCGCCTGGCTGATCGCCGATGGGGTCACCCCGAGTTCTGCTGCCGCTCTCCGAAAGCTGCGGTGCTGCGCAACGCTCAGGAACGCCTCCACACCGTCGAGGGCGCCATGCCTGACTGTGAAGTTCTGCTTCATAGCCCGTCAACATTACCGCGAATAGTCGCTCGCGGGAAGCAGTCGTATATCCGCCCGGCCGACGCATCCCGATGCGCGACAACAAGGGAGCAGCACAATGCGAGCCTCAATGTTTTCCCGACGCGACATGGTGTGGGCGGGCGGCGCGCTCGCCTTCGGTGCGGCTCTCGCGAAGCCGTTTGGCGCCGCTGCTGCCGAGCCCGCGGGCGCTGGTCCAGAGCCGGCGTCCTGGGTGGATCCGGCGATGCCCGAGGTGACGCATCGAATGATCGAGACGAATGGTCTCCGCTTGCACATCGCTGAACAGGGGACCGGCCCGCTCGTCATCCTCTGCCACGGCTTTCCTGAATGCTGGTATTCCTGGCGGCATCAGCTCCCGGCGCTGGCGAAGGCCGGTTTCCATGCGGTTGCCCCCGACTTGCGCGGCTATGGGCGCAGCGACCGTCCGGAGCAGGTGGAGAAGTACACGGTTCTCCACGACATCGGTGACATCGTGGGTCTCGTCGACGCTTTGGGTGCCAGGCAGGCGGTGATCGCCGGCCACGACATCGGCGCCCCCATCGCATGGCAAGCGGCGCTTCTGCGCCCCGACCGTTTCCGTGCAGTTGTCGCGCTCAGTACGCCGTTCCGGTCACGGGCGTTTGGCGGCTCGGTGCCGCCGACGACGCTCATGCCGCGGGACGAGAATGCGGTCTTCTACCAGCTCTTCCTCCAGAGCCCCGAGGCTGAGGCGGCGCTCGGGCGTGACCTGCGCCGAACGTTTCGTGCGCAGTTCTACGCGCTCTCGGGCGACAGACCGCCGTCCGACGGCGGAGGGTTTCCTGCCGGGATGATGCCCCGGAAGGGCGCTCTGTTGTCCGAACCTGCGTCCTTGCCGGCCTGGGTTACGGAGTCCGACATCGATGTCTATGTCGAGGCATTCACGCGGAGTGGGCTCCGCGGTCCCCTAAGCTGGTGGCGCAATATCGATCGCAGCTGGGATCTGATGGCCGCCTTTGGCGGAGCGGCGGTCACCGTTCCGGCGCTCTACATTGCGGGCGACCGCGACTTCGTTGCCGCCGTGTTTCAACGGGACATAGGCAAGCAGTCGTCATTCGTTCCGAAGCTCCGGCCAACGATCATGCTGCCAGGCTGCGGACATTGGACCCAGCAGGAGCGCGCTGCAGAGGTCAGCGCCGCCATGATCGACTTCCTTCGTCGTCTGCCAGCAACGAGCGAACTCTAGGCAAATCGCGTTGCCCGTTTGCGCCGCCATTTCAAAGAGTCACACGAACGATCAACCCGAGAACTAACCAAACTGAACGAGGTGAGCCGATGAAATTCATAATCCCACTTCTCGCTGCAGCGCTTCCGGTCGCGGCCGTTGCGCAATCACAGTCCGGGCAAGCCCAAGCCCAAGCCCAAGCCCAAGGTCAGGATCAAACCCAAGGTGCCTCCGCTGTCGTCCCCAAAACCACCGAGGTGATGGTCATTCTGACTGCCAAGCCGGGCGTAACCCGCCAACAGATCATGGCCATCATGCCGTCCGAGATTCGGGAGACCGTGAAGCTCTATCTCGATGGAAAAATCCGCCAGTGGTACTCGCATGGCAGGGGCGTTGTCTTCCTGATCGACGCGAAGACCGAGGACGAGGCGCGAGCAGTCATGGAAACCCTGCCGCTCTCAAAGGAAAATTTGATGGACTACCAGTACCTCCCGGTCGGCCCCTTGATGCCGCTCATGGCATTGATGGGCGCGGGAGCGAAGCAGTGAGTTTCCTCCGCTCATTGGGAGGATGACCGGGCTAGCGAGCCGCTATTCCCGCGTTGAGCTGAACAAGGCGTTCGGCGATTTCCAAAAGAAAAAGGCGCAGCGGACAAATCTGTCCGCTGCGCCCAGGCGTCTCGAAGCAGCAAGCCGCTACAGCGACCTTGCGATCAACAGCTTCATGATCTCGTTGGTGCCTCCATAGATCTTCTGGATGCGGGAATCGATGAAGATGCGGGAGATCGGGTATTCCTGCATGTAGCCGTAGCCGCCGAACAGCTGGAGGCATTCGTCGGCGGTCTCGACCTGCTTCTCCGAGCACCAGTATTTCGCCATCGACGCGGTGACGGTGTCGAGATCCTTGGCGACGAGGCGCTCGACGCACCAGTCGACGAAGACGCGCGCGATCATCGCTTCGGTCTTGCGCTCGGCGAGCTTGAAGGCTGTGTTCTGGAAGTCCATCAGCGGCTTGCCGAACGCTTTCCGCTCCTTGGTGTAGTCGGCGGTAAGCTTCACCGCACGCTCCATCGAGGCGACCGCGCCGACCGCGAGCGCGAGCCGTTCCTGCGGCAATTGCTGCATCAGCTGCACGAAGCCCTGCCCTTCCTCCTTGCCGAGCAGGTTTTCCGGCGGCACCGTGACATTGTCGAAGAACAGCTCCGACGTATCGGAAGCGTGCAGGCCGATCTTGTCGAGGTTGCGCCCGCGCTTGTAACCGTCCGCGCCCGCGGTCTCGACCACGATCAGCGAAATGCCCTTGGCGCCGACATCGCCGGTGCGCGCGACCACGACGACGAGATCGGCGGCCTGGCCATTGGTGATGAAGGTCTTCTGGCCGTTGATGACGTAGGAGTTGCCCTGCTTCTTCGCGGTGGTCTTCACGGCCTGGAGGTCCGAGCCGGTGCCGGGCTCGGTCATGGCGATGGCGCCGACCATCTCGCCCGAGGCCATCTTTGGCAGCCAGCGCTTCTTCTGCTCCTCCGAGCCGTAATTGAGGATGTAATGCGCGACGATGGCGCTGTGCACGGAGACGCCGGTCGTCAGCTCCGGAACCGTGCTTTCGAGGTCGTCCAGCACGGCCGCATCATAGGCGAAGGTCGCGCCCAGGCCGCCATATTCCTCCGGCACGCTCGCCAGCAGTGCGCCCATCTCGCCGAGCCCGCGCCAGGCGAAGCGGTCGACCATCTTCTGCTCGCGCCATTTCTCGGCATGCGGCGCCAGATCCTTGGCGAGATATTTCCGGAACTGGTCGCGGAAGACGTCGAGCTCTTCGGTCATCCAGGAGGAGC
>JAEWFG010000116.1 GCA_023388935.1 Pseudomonadota bacterium
CGCTCGACAACACCAGATCAACTGCCTGCCGTTTGTACTCGTCCGAATAGGACCGTCGCTGCCGCTTCGCCATCTGACACCTCTCGCTGTCTAAGCTATAGGCGTCCACCAATTTAGGGGAGGCTCAAG
The DNA here is from genome assembly GCA_023388935.1 of Pseudomonadota bacterium. GTDB lineage: Bacteria > Pseudomonadota > Alphaproteobacteria > Rhizobiales > Xanthobacteraceae > Bradyrhizobium. The sequence continues at coordinate 130 of JAEWFG010000116.1, forward strand.
ACTTTCCGCAGACAGAGCCTGGATTGCTTCGCTTCGCTCGCAATGACGAGTGTGGGGAGACACCGCGCCTCCCCAACAGCAATGGACCCTACTGCTTCAGCGTCTCCAGAAACCGCACCGGCTCGCCTTGTGACGGCGTCACCAATTCACCCTGCCACATCACGCGGCGGCCGCGGATGAAGGTGCCGACGGGCCACCCCTCTACGCGCACCCCGTCATAGGGCGTCCAGCCGGCCTTGGACGCCACCCATTTGTTGGTGATGGTCTCGCTGCGCTTCAGGTCGACGATGGTGAAGTCGGCGTCGTAGCCCGCGGCGATCCGGCCCTTGCAGGCCATGTTGTAGAGACGTGCGGGACCGGCACTGGTGAGGTCGACAAAGCGGGCCAGCGACAGCCGGCCGGCATTGACGTGATCGAGCATGATCGGCACCAGCGTCTGCACGCCGGTCATGCCGGAGGGCGAAGCGGGATAGGTCTTCGATTTTTCCTCCAGCGTGTGCGGGGCATGGTCGGAGCCGAGCACGTCGATGATGCCCTGCTCGATGCCGCGCCAGATGCCGGCGCGGTGATCCGTCCCGCGCACCGGCGGGTTCATCTGCGCGAGCGTGCCGAGCTGCTCGTAGCATTCGGGCGCGACCAGCGTCAGATGATGCGGCGTGGCCTCGCAGGACGCGACATCCTTGTGGTCACGCAGGAACTCGATCTCTTCCTTGGTCGAGATGTGCAGCACATGGATGCGCTTGCCCGTCTCATGCGCGAGCTTGACCAGGCGCTGCGTCGCCATCAGTGCCGCGGTCTCGTCGCGCCAGACCGGATGCGAGCGCGGGTCGCCCTCGATGCGGAGCGGCTTGCGGTCGTTGAGACGGTACTCGTCCTCGGCATGGAAGGCGGCACGGCGGCGGATCACCTGGAAGATGCGGCGCAGGCTTTCGTCGTCCTCCACCAGCAGCGCGCCGGTCGAGGAGCCGATGAACACCTTGACGCCGGCGCAGCCCGGCGCGCGTTCGAGCACCGGCAGGTCCTGCACGTTCTCGCGGGTGCCGCCGATGAAGAAGGCGAAATCGCAATGCATGCGGTGATGGGCGCGCTTGATCTTGTCGGTGAAGGTGGCCTCCGTCACCGTAAGCGGCGAGGTGTTCGGCATCTCGAACACGGCGGTGACGCCGCCCATCACGGCGCTGCGCGAACCGGTCTCGAGATCTTCCTTCTGCTCCAGCCCGGGCTCGCGGAAATGCACCTGCGTGTCCATCACGCCGGGCAGGATGTGCAGGCCCTTGCAGTCGATCACCTCCGCCGCGGAGGCTTGCGACAGCGGGCCCAGCTCGGCGATGCGACCGTTGGTGATGCCGATATCGCGAACACGCTCGCCGTCCTGGTTGACGACGGTGCCGCCTTTGAGGATCACATCGAAGCGCTGGGTCATGGCTGGAGGCCTCTCTCATCCCCAAGCGCAGGGCTCGAGGTCTTGTCGTTTATGCCTTGCGGGCTTACGTTCCGGAGTAACATGTCGCAAGAGATTTTCGCATGAAATCAGCGTTTCTTCCCGACCGAGGGGTGATCAAGGTCGCGGGCGAGGACGCGCGCAACTTCCTCAACGGCCTCATCACGACCGACATCGACAGGCTCAAGCCGGGCCTGGGGCGATTCGGCGCACTGCTGACGCCGCAGGGCAAGATCGTCGTGGACTTCCTGATCACGGAGGCACCCAGCGGCCATGGCGGCGGGTTCCTGATCGACTGCCCGAAAGCCCTTGCCGAGGGCCTCGCCACCAAGCTGAAGTTCTACAAGCTCCGCGCCAAGGTCACGGTGGAGAACCTTTCCGACGATCTCGGCGTGCTCGCGGTCTGGGATGGCCAGCCTGCCGCTCAGCCGGACCTCACCTTCGCCGATCCGCGCAATGCAGAGCTCGGCTATCGCATCCTGATTCCCGAGCAGCTCAAAGAGAAGCTTTCCGACCTCATCGGCGCCGAGCTGGTCGATGCGGCCGACTATGAGGCGCACCGCATCGCGCTCGGCGTGCCGCGGGGCGGGCTCGATTTCATGTACAGCGACGCCTTTCCGCACGAGACCAACATGGACCGACTCGCCGGCGTCGATTTCGACAAGGGCTGCTATGTCGGCCAGGAGGTCGTCTCGCGCATGCAGCATCGCGGCACCGCACGCACGCGCAGCGTCAAGGTTTTGCTCGACGACCTCTCACCGGAGCCCGGGGTCAGCGTCCTGGCCGGCGACAAGTCAGTTGGCACAATGGGCTCGTCGGCACAGGGCAAGGGCATCGCCTTGGTGCGCATCGACCGCGTCGCCGATGCGCTCGATGCCGGCCAGCCGCTTACCGCCGGCGGCCTCGCTGTGAGACTCGCCGAACCCGACGTCGTGCGCATTCCAACAAAGCAGCCCAGCGCATGAGCCGCGCTCCTCGCCTGCATCCCGATGGTCTGACGCGCTGCCCCTGGCCCGGCGAAGATCCGCTTTATGTCGCCTATCACGACACCGAATGGGGAGTGCCGGAATATGACGACCGCGCGCTCTACGAAAAGCTGATCCTCGACGGATTCCAGGCCGGCCTGTCCTGGATCACGATCCTGCGCAAGCGCGACAATTTCCGCAAAGCCTTCGACGACTTCCAGCCGGAGAAGATCGCGCGCTACAATGCGAACAAAGTCCATGCGCTGATGAACGATGCCGGCATCGTGCGCAACCGCGCCAAGATCGACGGCGCGATCCTGAGCGCGAAATCGTATCTCGACATCATGGAGAAGGGACCGGGCTTCTCGAAACTGCTGTGGGACTTCCTCGACGGAAGGCCCAAGATCAACCATTTCAAGACCACCGCGAGCGTTCCGGCCTCGACGCCGCTGTCGGTGCAAATTTCCAAGGAGCTGTCCTCGCGCGGCTTCAAGTTCGTCGGCCCGACCATCGTCTATGCCTTCATGCAGGCGACCGGCATGGTCAACGACCATCTCGTCGACTGCCACTGCCACGCGACCTGCGGCAAGACGCAGCGCAAGCCGCGCCTCAAGGTCAAATGACGACGAAGAAGACGGCGCGCGATGCGCAATCCCGCGCCTGGCAGCGCATGCTGTCGGGGCGGCGGCTCGACCTGCTCGATCCCTCGCCGCTCGATGTCGAGATCGGCGACATCGCGCATGGGCTGGCGCGGGTGGCGCGCTGGAACGGACAGACCACAGGCGCGCACATCTTCTCGGTCGCGCAGCACACGCTGCTGGTGGAGACCGTGATGCGGCACGAGACGCCGCGCGTCGACCAGCGCGTGCGGCTCGCAGCCCTGCTGCACGATGCCCCCGAATATGTGATCGGCGACATGATCTCGCCGTTCAAGGCCGTGCTCGACGGCCACTACAAGGCGGTCGAGAAGCGCCTGCTCGGCGCCATCCACATCCGCTTCGGCCTGCCGGCGGTGCTGCCCGACGAGATCACGCTGGCCATCAAGGCTGCCGATCGCGGCGCGGCCTATCTGGAGGCGACGGAGCTTGCCGGCTTCAGCGAAAGCGAGGCCAGGCGCCTGTTCGGCCGCGACCCCGGCCTCTCCGAGAGCGTCAGACGCGACTATCTGACGCCCTGGACGGCGGCGCGGGCGGAGAAGCAGTTTCTGGAGCGGTTCAACGCAGTGTTTGCGTGAGTCCCGCAGCCTTCGTAGGGTGGGCAAAGCGAAGCGTGCCCACCAAACAAGACGAGATGCACGCAGTGCGAAATGGTGGGCACGGCGCGATGCGCCTTTGCCCACCCTACGGGCGCTCGCTATAATCGGCGCCAAAAAGGTCCATCATGATCCACGTCTGTTCCCTCGCCGCCCTTTCCGAAACCGTTCGCCTCACCGGGGCCAGCCACGTGCTGACCGTGATGGCCAATGTCGAGCAGGTGGCGCGGCCGGTGTCCGTGCTGCCGGCCAACCATCTCAAGGTGTCGATGGACGACATCACGGAAGAGATGGACGGCTTCGTCGCGCCGTCCGAGTCCCATATCGACCAGGTGCTGAATTTCGTACGCGGCTGGGATCGCGGGGCGCCGCTGGTCGTGCATTGCTATGCCGGCATCAGCCGCTCCACGGCGAGCGCGTTCGCGGCCGTCTGCGCACTCAATCCAAATCGCGACGAGATCGAGATCGCAAAGAAGATCCGCGCGGCCTCGCCGATCGCCTCGCCGAACCGGCGCATCGTCGGCCTCGCCGACCGCGCGCTCGGGCGTAACGGTCGCATGCTACGCGCGCTCGACGAGATGGGCCCGGGCGCGATGACGGTCGAGGGCCGCCCCTTCCTGATCGAGCTCGAATGACAGCTGCGCGCCACACCGCAGGTGCACTTTCTCTCCCGCTTGCGGGGGAGGTGCATGGAGTGCGCGGCCACGCCGATCCGACCAGAATGAGTTTCTTCTTCGTAACGCTGTCGATGGCCGCATGAGCGATACGCCGTTGACGCCGATCGAAATCGGCCTGACCGCCGCGATCGTCGCGATCGAAGACCATGAGCCGCAGATCCTCACCGCGCGCGGCGGCGACGGGCTCGCCGGCCTGCCGTTCGGCCCCTTTGATGCGCTGAGCCATCGCACTTTCGAGATTGGCCTGCGCGCCTGGGTCGAGGCGCAGGCGGGCTTGCGACTCGGCTATGTTGAGCAGCTCTACACCTTTGGCGATCGCGGCCGTCATGCGGAGGCCGGCGACACCGGCGCGCACATGGTGTCGATCGGCTATCTCGCGCTCACGCGCGCGGCCGGCGGAGAACTCGCCGCGGCGGGTGCAAGCTTCGAGCCCTGGTATCGCTTCCTCCCCTGGGAGGACTGGCGCGAGCAGCCGCCCGCGATCATCGCCCGTGACATTGTCCCTGCACTGACTGATTGGGCCGAGAAGGAGACGCCGGAGACGACGCGCGCGCTGCCGCGCAGGGATCGCGTCCGCTTCTATTTCGGCCTCGATGGCGCGCCCTGGGACGAGGAACGCGTCCTCGACCGCTACGAGCTGTTGTACGAGGCCGGGCTGATCGAGGAGGCACGGCGTGACGGCCGCCCTGCGGCATTAGCGCGCAAGGCACTTCCCGCACTCGGCCTCTCCATGCGATTCGATCACCGGCGGATTCTCGCCACCGCAATCGCGCGGCTGCGTGCAAAACTGAAGTACCGTCCTGTCGTCTTTGAACTCTTGCCTGCCGAGTTCACACTCACTGAATTGCAGTACACGGTGGAGGCGATCTCCGGCCGGCACCTGCACAAACAGAATTTCCGCCGCCTGGTCGAAATGGAAGCCCTGGTCGAACCGACCGGGGTGATGTCGACACAGACCGGCGGACGGCCGGCGGCGCTCTATCGCTTCCGCCGCGACGTACTCCAGGAGCGGCCCGCACCGGGCTTGCGCATGCGCTCCCGGCGCTAGACCGAGATTTTGCGTGATTGGCCCCTGCGCGCCGATCGCCCGGAGGCCTTATGTTCGACGTCACGTTCGCCGACCTTGCGGTGCTGATTGCAATCGCAGCGTTCCTGATTGCGCTCAAAGCGTCCGGCCAGGCGACCGAATTGCGCCGCCGGCTGAGCTTACTGGAGGCGATGCTGCAAGCGCCGCGGCCGATCCAGCCGCCGCCGTTGCCGTTAACGGAACAAGCAGCCTCGCCTGCCGTGGTTGCACCGCCGCCGCTCGCGCCTGAAGTCGAACCAGTCTCGCCCCCACCGCTTGTGGCCGATCAAGCTGCACCGCTGCCGATCGAGACAAGCACGGATGCCGGCGCACCGCCGCCCGTGCCCGTCGCCGAGCCCGGCTTCGAGGAACGCCTCGGCACGCGCTGGGTGGTCTGGATTGGCGGCCTTGCGCTCACGCTCGGCGGCTTCTTCATGGTGCGCTATTCGATCGAGGCCGGCCTCGTCGGCCCCGGCGTGCGCGTGTTGCTCGGCGGCCTGTTCGCGCTGGCGCTCCTAGGTGCCGGCGAGTGGTCGCGGCGCAAGGAGAGCATCTCCAATATCCAGGCGCTGCCGATCGCGAACATCCCTGCGATCCTCACCGCGGCCGGCACGGCGGTGGCGTTTGCGACCATCTATGCCGCCTACGCGCTCTACAGCTTCCTCGTTCCCGCCACCGCCTTCGTTCTGCTCGGCCTCGTTGCGCTCGGCACGCTCGCCGCCGCGCTGTTGCACGGGCCTGCGCTCGCCGGCCTCGGCGTGGTCGGCGCGTTCGCGACACCGATCCTCGTCTCCAGCAGCAAACCGGACTACTGGGCGCTCTATATCTATCTTGCCATCGTCACCGCCGCGAGCTTCGGCCTCGCCCGGATTCGGCTGTGGCGCTGGCTCGCGGTGACCACCGTCGTCTTCGCCGTGCTCTGGATCTTCCCGGGTCTCGGTACCGGCGAGTTGCAGGTCGCGCCGCACGCTTTCCACGTGATCGCGGGCTTCGTGCTGGCCGCGCTGCTCGTCGTCTGCGGTTTCATGTTCGGCCCGACCAGCGAGGACGGTGAGATCGAGCCGGTCTCGTCGAGCTCGCTCGGCGCTTATCTGTTCGGTGCGATGCTGATCGTGCTGTCGAGCGCGCATGCAGATCATGCGTTGATTGCCTTCGCGCTTCTCGTCGGCGCGACACTTTTCGTCGCCTGGCGGGCGCCTTCGGCGACCGGCGCGCTTGGCGCAGCCGCAGCGACGGTCTTCATCGTATTCGCCGAATGGGCCGTGCGCGCCAATCCGGACATGCTGGTGCTGCCCGGCGGCCCCATGCCAGGTATCGGACCGACAGCGACCGACAGCGCGGTAACGCTGCATCTGGTGATGGCCGTGATCTTCGCCGCCGGCTTCGGCATCGCAGGCTTCCTCGCGCAGGGCCAATCGAACTCGGCAATCATTCCGGTGGTGTGGTCGGCGACAGCCGTCGCCACCCCGATCGCAATCCTCGTTGCGCTCTACGCGCGCATCGCCCATCTCGACCGCTCGATCCCTTTCGCAATCCTCGCCGTCCTGCTCGCCGCCGCCTTCGGGGCCGCGACTGAATCGCTCACGCGCCGCGAGACACGGCCGGGTGTCGCGATCTCCACCGCGCTGTTCGCGACCGGCACGCTCGGCGCGCTGGCGCTGGCGCTGACCTTCGCGCTGGACAAGGGCTGGCTCACCATCGCGCTCGCGCTGATGTCGCTCGGCACCGCCTGGATCTCGATGCAGCGGCCGATCCCGCTCCTGCGCTGGCTCGCCGCCATCTTCGCAGGCGTCGTCACTGCGCGCATCGCCTACGATCCGCGCATCGTCGGCGATGCTGTCGGCACCACACCGATCTTCAACTGGCTGTTGTGGGGCTACGGCCTGCCGGCGCTGTCGTTCTGGGGAGCGAGCATCTTCCTGCGCCGCCGCGGCGACGACGCGCCGCTACGCATGGTGGAGGCCGCCGCGATCCTGTTCACCGCGCTGCTCGCCTTCATGGAGATCCGGCACCTTGCGACCGGCGGCCGCATGACGTCCGCGCCGTCGCTGCTCGAATTCGCTCTGCAAGTTTGCGTCACGCTCGCCATGGCAATCGGGCTGGAGCGGCTGCGGCTGAGGAGCCACAGCATCGTGCACAATGCCGGCGCGGTCGCGCTCACGGTGATCGCCGGTCTCATCGCCGTTTTCGGCCTGCTGACCCTCGATAATCCGTGGCTGTTCAGCAGCGTCAATGTCGGCGGTGCAGTATTCAACCTGCTGCTGCTCGGCTATGCGCTCCCGGCGGTGCTGATGCTACTGCTGTCCTATGCGGTGGCGGGACATCGCCCTGTCGCATACGCGAACACGATTGCGGGCGGCGCACTGGTGTTCGCTCTCGCCTACGTCACGCTGCAGATCCGCCGTTTCTATCACGGCCCGGTCCTGCTTTACGGCGGCACCACGGGGGCCGAGCAATACACTTATTCGATCGGCTGGCTCGCTTTCGGCGTGGTGCTCCTCGGCATAGGGATCCTCGTCAACTCCGAACGGGCGCGGCTGGCGTCAGCCGTCGTCATCGCGCTGACGATCCTGAAGGCCTTCGTGATCGACATGTCGACGCTGACCGGCGTCTACCGCGCGCTGTCGTTCATGTGCCTCGGCATCGTGCTGGTCGCGATCGGCTGGCTCTACCAGCGCATTCTGTTCCGGCGGCAGGTCGCACCGCCGCCGGCTCCGCACACAAGCACGTAGAGATCAGGCCGCGCGGACCGACTCCAGGAACTGCGCGACCTCAACCTTAAGGCGGGTGCTGTCGGTCGCCAGCGATTTCGCGGACGAAAGCACCTGGGTTGAGGCCGAGCCGGTTTCGATGGCACCGCGCTGCACGTCAGTGACGTTCGCGGAGACCTCCTGCGTGCCGGCCGAGGCTTGCTGCACGTTGCGCGAGATCTCCTGCGTCGCCGCGCCCTGCTCCTCGATGGCGGCTGCGATGGCCGCCGACACCTCGGACAGCCGCTCGATGGTGCCGCCGATCTCCTTGATGGCGCTGACCGATTCCTGCGTCGCGGCCTGGATGCCCGAAACCTGCGCCCCGATCTCGCCGGTCGCTTTCGCGGTCTGCTCGGCCAACGCCTTGACCTCGGAGGCGACGACCGCGAAGCCGCGGCCGGCTTCGCCGGCACGCGCCGCCTCGATGGTCGCGTTCAGCGCCAGCAGGTTGGTCTGGCCCGCGATCGTGTTGATGAGCTCGACGACATCGCCGATGCGGGAGGCCGCCTGCGACAGCGCGTTGACGCGCTCGTTGGTGCGTGCCGCCTGGCCGACTGCTTCCGCGGCCATCCGCGCCGAATCCTGCACGCGGCGGCTGATCTCGGTGATCGAGGACGACAGCTCTTCCGACGCGGATGCCACGGCCTGGACGTTGGTGGAGGCTTCCTCGGAGGCTGCTGCGACGACCGTCGCAAGCTCCTGCCCGCGCTGCGCGGTGCTGCTCAGCGTGGTCGCGGACGCCTCGAGCTCGGTCGAGGCCGACGAAACGGTCCCGACGACCTCGCCGATCATGGCCTCGAACTTGCGGGTGATGGCGTCGACGCGACGGCCGCGTTCGATTTTGGCCTCGGCGTCAGCCGCGGCGGCCTCGTCGGCGGCCTTCTTCGCGATCAGCGCTTCCTTGAAGATCTGGAGCGCATCCGCCATCTGGCCGATCTCTGTCTTCTCACTGCGATGCGGCACCTCGGCCGAGAGATCGCCCTCGCCGAGCGACTGCATTGGACGGATGATCGAGGCGATGCCGCCCGAGACGTCGCGCACGAGATAGTAGGCTGCACCGATCGCCATCACGACCGCGACCACGATGATACCGACAAGCACGCGGAAGATCGTGGCGTAGCTTTCAGCCGCCTGCTTCGTCTCCCGCTCGGCGCCCCGGTTGTTCAGCTCGATGCCCTTGAGGAGCAGCGGATCGGCAGCCTGGGCCATCTTCGCGACCTTGGTCTGCAACAGCTCGTTGGCATCAGTCGGGAAGCGACCAGGGCTCTTGCGCGACAGCGCCATCACGTCCTGAACGCCGTTCAAATACTCGGCCCACGCCTTGGCCCATTGCTCATAGAGCGAGCGCTCCTCGGCGGAGGTGATCAACGGCTCGTAGACTTTGCGCGTCTGCTCGCTGCGATCGCGCAGCGAGGCGAGGCGCTTCTCGGCCGCGTCCTTGCCTTCGATGGTGTCCTGCATCACGTGCAGGCGGAGCGCAACGCGCAGCTCGTTGATGTCGGCGCGAAGCGAGCCGAGCGCACGGACGCTCGGCAGCCAAGTCTCCGCGATTTCGACGGTACGGGAATTGATGTTCTGCATAGCGCCGATCGCCGTCACGCCGACACCGGCAAGCGAGAGCACGAGGACCGACAACACGGTCAGAAGCTTGAAGACGATCGACAACTTCGACATCACAACAATTCCCCCGATGATACCCAGAAACTCGCAAGTCACCTGCGCCGCGATCGCCACAACGGACGACGGGACGGAAGGCAATTCAACAATGCTGGCTGGTTCTTTTTCGGCAAGGTTGCGTCCAAAGTTGCAAACAACCGTTAACGGTAACCTAGGTAAAAGTACCTACGCCCGTGAACGCCGCGGTCCGTATGACTACGGTGCGGCGACGTGCTGTCCGAGGGAGGTTTTCAACGACAAGCGCGGGCGCGATCTCCCGCAGCCTGTTCACTGCGTCGAGCGACGCAGTTCCAACGGAGCCTCTGTCGCGGGCTCCGACTTCACCGGCTCGAGCCGTCTGCTCTCGACGCGTGGAATCTCCACGCGCGCGGCGACTTCAGTATTGGACGCGCCGACCGAACCGGTGTGCTCCGATGAGCGCAGCGAACGCGGCCGCGCCACGGCGCGCGCCATCAGCATCTGATTGCCGCGCTGGTGGTGGAAGTCGCAATAGGCGAAGCCCATGCCCGACACCGAGCCGCGGAAGCTGCGATCGTCGGTCTTTTCCAGGTTGAAGCACGGCTCGAACGGGATGCCCTTGATCGAGGCACAGACGTTCTGGCCGCGGATCTGAAGCGTGTTGCCCGGCAGACGGAGATGGCGCACCGGGCCTGCGCCCGAGAACTGCACCGCACCGGCGGCGCCGAGATCGTCGAGGACGCGCCCTGCGCCGCGGGTGCCGTCGAAACAGGTGAACGCGAACACCTTGCCGGCGACGAAGCGGCGGGCCTCGTCGGCGTTCATGCTTCCTGCAACGGCCGGCGCAAACGTCGCTGCCGCCGTGACAGCCCCCAACACAATACGCGCGAGCATGCTCAACTCCGAACTCAACCCCCGCAGCGGGCGATGCCTTATCTCTTTACCCACTGCTTACCATACTAACCATGGCAAAACTGAGTTACCAAAAACAGCATATAGTGGGCCTCGGTCGATGGCAGGCTATAGCTGCGTAACCACGCCGGGCCGAGCCGGGACAAGATGCCCCGAAAAGTATTAAAGATTTAACCACATTTGACGGGCCGGCCGATTTCCCGGCCCGGTAAACTGGTTTACCGGGCTTTACACAAAGGCGCCTTATCGATCCACCATCCCGGCCCGCCTCGGCACTGGCGGGCCATTTTCTTTGTACCTGTTGCGCCCCGGGCACACGCTTGCGCCGCCCGCATCATCGGCATCTGCGGCCTCTTGCCCTGCAAAAATTCTTCGGGAAAAACGGAACCAAATCCCGATCATCGGTGTTCGGGGTAATCGCGGTGGGGACTGCCTCAAGAAAAAAGGACCCGCGCCATTCGGAGATGACCGAAGGCGCGGGCCAAGTTTCGGCAGGGGTGCATGCGTCCGGCTAACAGTGGGCGCATGCTGCGGTAAGACTTTCCCCGCCGGGTCTCGGTGAACGTGCATCCGGTAGAAATGGGTCCCGCCCTTCTACTACTACGCCAGAGCAGCGCGGTCGGTTCACTCAGGGATGTTTTCAGCAAGAAGGCATCTAAAGAGTATTCCTCTTGTGATGGCGTCAAGCCACACTACAACCAATCCTGCACAAACTAAGTCAGTGAAATTCGTTCCCGCGCGGTAAAGCGACTTCGTGCCGCACAGCGCATACCTCGCCGCGCTAATTCATCGGTACACAACCACCACAAATCACTCTAGGGTCCGCCGCGTCGAAGGCGGGTTCACCGTCCCGATCGCAACGGCAAAGCCGTGCGTACAAAAAGAACTGTGCGGTAAGGAAAACCACGCCCATGCGTCACTGCGGGGAGTGTGAGCTTTGCTGCAAGCTCCTCCCTGTGCCGCCCTTGCGAAAGGGCGCGGGCGAAGCTTGCAAGCATCAGCGATTTCGGAAGGGGTGCGCGGTCTATCAAACCGCGCGCATGCCCGTTGAATGCGGCGTGTGGAACTGCAGATGGCTCGTCAACGACGACGCCAGCGATCTCTCGCGCCCCGATCGCTCGCGCTATGTGATCGACTTGATGCCGGATTTCGTCACAATCCGGGATAACGAAACCGGCGAACCGCAGCATATTCAGGTCGTACAGATTTGGTGCGATCCGAAGCATCGCGGCGCGCACCGCGATCCGGCGCTGCGGCGCTGGTTGATCCGCCGCGCGGAAGAAGGCATCGCCGCTCTAATCCGGTTCGATGAACGGGACGCGCTCGCCGTGTTCGCCCCGCCCTTCGACGTGAATGGCGAGTGGCACGAAATCGATAGCGGCGTTTCCGCCAATCGCACCCATACCTTCGACGAGATCGAAACGGCGCTCGGTGGCCGAGCGTCGATCGTAGTGCAGCAACCAGAGAAAGGATGAGCACATGGCGAAGCAGCCTCCGCTACCAGATCGGTTTCGGATCACATGCGAGACCAGCGAAAACGAGATGGGCGTGCTGATAGCGCAGTTAACACGCATGGGCTTCTCGAACATCTCGTTCGAGTTGATCACCGATATTCCGACTTTCAAGCGCAACGCGCCGGGCGGGCACGAGCAGAGCGCAACCGACCTCGTCCTGGCGTGGATTGCCGATAACCCGACATTCAACGCGCGCGATCTCTCAAGGCTGTTCAAGGAGGCCGGCCGCAATTCGGGGGGCGCCTATTACGTGCTCAATAAACTGGTCGATGCGGGCACTATCATCGACCTCGGTAATCGCAACTATCAGCGCGCCGACGTGAAGGCGATCGAAGCCCCAACGGCAGCGGACAAGACCGAGGGCGCGCCGAGGAAATTCGCCACGCGCGGCGAGGACGAGATCTTGAAATTCGCGCGCAAGCACGGAGGGAAGTTCAACACCTCGCAGATCGTGGCTCTGTTCGAACAACAAGGCCGCGCGCGCAATTCGGTGTATGCCAGCGCCAACGCGCTCATGGCTAACAAGATGATCAAGCGCGTCGGCGAAAGCGGATCAGGCGACTATGTGCTGCTCGCGAAAGGCAGGTCGCCCAACATCAAGATGCACAAAGCCAAAAAGACCAAGCCCGCACCGAAGGCTGATCCGACGCCCGCGCCGCAGTTGAACGGCAGCACGCAACATCCGCAGACCAATACCGAGGTGGCAGTCCATGTCTAATCGGATCGGCCATAACTCAGGCGTGCTTTGGCTCCACCGCTCATACAACAATGTCGATAAGGACCCGGAGATCGATCGCTTCCGCTCGCTTTATCAAAAGGACCGGCTCAAGGAGACCGATCTTGCCATGCTCGCCGGGCTCGCGGGATCGACCGTCAAGAACATGTTCGGCGGCAAGACCCGGCGCCCGCAACACGCGACGTTCGCCAAGATGGCGGGCGCGCTCGGCTACAAATACGAATTGGTTCGAGACGAGCGGCCCGACTTCGCCAGCCAAATCCCGAAGGCGCGCGAAGAGTTCAAAGCCTATCGGGACATGCTCGCCAAAAAGAAAGATCGCGCCGGCAAGCGCGCCAACGGTCACGCTAAACGGAAAGGGTCATCGAAATGAGAGGCACATTAAACGAGCACGCGAAGGCAAAACCACCGCCGCTCAGGCGACGCAAAGTGGTCAACCAGCGTGCAAGCAGCTACGCCGATGTGGCACTCGGAATGAAGATCAGAGCGCGCCGCAGCGAGCTGGGAATGAGCCAATCCGAGCTTGGCGGAAAACTCGGCGTCTCCTTCCAGCAAGTCCAGAAATACGAAAAGGGCGTGAACCGCGTTACTGCACCGCGATTGCAGCAGATCGCGCTAGTCCTCAACTGCAATATCTCTTTCTTCTTGGATGACAGCGGGCCTGCGCCCTCCTCTGCGGTGCAGGAGTTCATCATGTCGCGCGATGGCCTCGACATGATCAAGGCAATGATCCACGTGAGGCCGGAAATCCGCCGCAAGCTGATCGAGCTTGCGCGTGCGCTCAACGACGCCGACGTCCACGGCGACGAATGACGGCAGCCGCCGCAGCGGCCATTGCTGCTGCGGCGGTTTTTCCCGGTGCTAATCCGCAAGACTACATCCCCAAAGAGACCACAGACTATGATGCCCGACGCCGAGATCAATATTTTGCGACGTGACGAATGCCCAGATTGCAAGAGCAAGACCGGGTTCAAGCCGGGTCCACGGGCCGGCGGGTCGCAGACTATCTTCTGCATCGACTGCGGCGCCGGCTTCAACGTGGGACAATCGCGCTTCATCGTGTTCGCGCAGCGGATCGCGAAGGACTGAGCCGTGACGAGCGATCCGCGCAGCTTGCGCAACCAGCGTGCGCGCGGCCCGCAGGGCCACTATTTTCCACCTTGGGCTAGGGCGATCGAAAAGAGTAACCATGACGGGCGTTGCGTATTCCTACCCGAAAGAAAAGCTCAATCAGGCCATTTGGTCGATCCCGATGCCGGACCGCATCAAGCGCCTTCCGATCTCAGATACCGGCTTCCCGATCCCATTCTTCGTCGCATGGATCGACGGCAAGCCTGACTTCCGCGTGATCGGTCCGGACAAGCTGCCGCAGGCTGTCAATCGCAAGCTCTGCTGGGTTTGCGGCCAGCCGCTCGGCCAGTTCAAAGCGTTCCCGATCGGCCCGATGTGCGCGATCACTCGCACGATCTCCGAGCCGCCCTGTCATCTCGAATGCGCCGAATACGCGGTGCAGGCGTGCCCGTTCCTGGCGAATCCGCGCATGCGGCGCAACGAAAAGAACCTACCCCCGGAATATCAAGAGCCGGCCGGCACCATGATCCTCCGTAATCCTGGCGCGACCTGCATTTGGGTCACGAAAGACTTCCGTGCTTTCCGCAGCGGCACTGGCGTTCTCTTCCAGCTCGGCGATCCGTCGTCGGTCCATTGGTTCGCCGAAGGCCGCAAGGCGACGCGCGCGGAGGTCCAGCATTCGATCGACACGGGCTTGCCCCTGTTGACGGCGGAGGCCGAGAAAGACGGTCCGGAAGGCGTTGCCGAACTTAAACGCCATATCGAACGAGCTAAGCCATTGCTGCCATCATGACCCCAAACTTCGAAACCCTCGCCAAATTCGTTCAAAGGGTCGACAGCGCCGCCCGGATCATCGACGCGCACGCCTTCCATAAGCATGGCAAGGCCCCCAGCCCGCGCACCATCAAGCGGCGGCTGATCGCGACGCGCAAGGCTGCGGACATTCTGCGCGACGAGCTTCTGCGCGATCACGGGAGATGACGATGGCGGTTGACGACGATCGATCGGAGCGTGACGCCCTTCAATCATACGAACTCGTGGCGCAGATCAGCGCTTTGCTAACCGGACGCAATCCCGACGTGCAAGGCGCCGTGATCGCGCAACTGTTCGCGAAGTTCATCGCCGGCCATGCGCCGCTGCTGCGCGAGACTGCGCTTAGATTGCTGATGGACTGCTCCGAGGGGCTAGTCCCGGTCATGATCGAGGAAATGATCGAGGCGGGACGCGCGCCGCCGGAGTGGCGCACGTAAATTGTCAAAAAGGCGGGTCTTCTGGCTGCGTCAGCTTAAACTCTTCCTGATTCCAGCGTGCGTTCGTGAAGGCGTTCAGCATCAAACCAAGGCGGCCCGGGTCAGTGACCAGCAGGTATTTCCAACTTCCGCAATGGGCGAGCCGCGTGACGGCCTCGGTCCATCGCTCGGCCGCTTTGGCCTTGGCATCAGCGCTGTCGGACACCTGCCCCTTGATCTCGACGATGACGTTCTGGCCCGTGTCAGTCACGGCGATGAAGTCGGGAACGTAGCGCGCCGGCAGTCCGTTCCGGCGATAGGGAATGAAGAAGCCAAGCCGTTCGTTCTTCACCCATTTCCTGACGCCGGGATGCGAGTCGAGAAGCAGGGCTGCCGTCTGCTCCCACTTCTGCGTATCGGCGACCATTGCATTGAGGTGGCAATGCGTGGCGGGCTGGATCGGCTTCGTCGTATGGAAATCAACATAGAGCGTGCTCCCGCGCCCGGCCGCCCCTTGCGGAACAACCGCGACTTCGGCGTGGGACGTTGACGCCCCTTTCTTGATAGCGTCGAGCAAGGCATCGATGGATGCCTGCATGTACTGGCCGACCAGAAGGATATCGCGGGGTTCGCTGTCGCCGTTCGTGACGACCTTCTCTGCGAGGAAGCGTTTGGCCGCAAACGCGACGCGCGGAAACAGGACTTGGACGGGCACGGCCGCCGCGCCGTTGTCATCGATCCAGCGTTGGCAGATTTCACGGGCGAGGCGGAAGGCAACCTGCTGGTCGCGGAATTGGGCGCGCCACTCCTTGAGGGACAGCACAGGCCTTTCGCCGGGGCCATAGGCGGCGAGCGTGCCGTCCGGTGTGGTCAGCGGAGTCAATTCGACAACCTGCGGGATCCGAGCGGGGTCGATGGTGACTTTCGACACCTGATTCCAATCGACGAAAATTTCCAGGCTGCCGGACTGGTGATAGCCAGTGACGATGGGGAATGTGATCTCGTATTCCGCCTTCTCCGGCACCGAATAGATATGGTTCGGGTCGGGCTGCGGCGGCTGCGGGCCTGCCGGCGCGACCTTGAACGGAATCAACTCGAACGGCACGCCGAAAACCTTGGCGGTTTCCTCGGCGAACATCTGCGTGTCCTCGTTGAGGGCGTAGCTCTTACGGCGAAGGGCGCGACCGACGACCTGCTCGCAAAGCAGCTGCGAGCCGAACGGGCGCAGGCCGACAATGTGAGTGACGGTGTTGGCGTCCCACCCTTCGGCCAGCATGGCGACGGATACGATGCAACGCACGTCCCGCCCCGGGGGGATGCGCTCGTCGATCCATTTCAGAGAACCATCATTGTCGTCGCTCGCCGCTTTCTCGTTGTGCTTGCGCACAAGCTCGGACCATTCCTCCGGCATCTTGCCGCCTGGCCATTCGGCCTTGCCGACCGTATCGAGAATGAAACGCAGCCGGCGCGTTTCGTCCTTCGTGCCGCCCGCCTCGATATCCTCGATGACCTTGGAGTCGATGCGCACGGTCACTTCCTGGCCGGGCGTGTTGCGGAACCACGGCGGCGACACGCCGTAGCTGTCATTGCCGTTGGCAAGCCAGGAATGGACTTCGCGCGCGACTGCCGTGTCGCGGCAGACGACGATGAAGACCGGCGGGACCGGGTGCTTATGCTGCCGCTTCGAGAATTGCTCCCATTCAAGAAAACGCTGATGCCACTCGGCGGCCAGCAGATTGATCGGAGCGCTGGCGTAGTTCATGACGATCTCCGGCGTTAGGTTGGTGCCGTAGCCGTCCTCTTTCGCCTTCGCCTGCACCCATCGCCAGATATTGAAATAAGCCACTTCCTCCGCCCCGCTTACGTCGCGGGCTGGAAGCTGCGGAATCTTCACGAGGCCGGACTCGATGGCGTCGAGAAGGCCGAAATCGGAAACAACCCACGGGAACGGCTTGCCGACTTCATTGCCCGAGCCCTGGATATAGAACGGCGTCGCCGATAGATCGACGCAAAGATGAATGCCACGCCGCCGGTTACCGCCGGCCAGTTTGTTGATGCGGTCCAGCCCCTCGATCCAGATCGTCGCCTCGCGGTCATTCTTGCTGGCGAGGTCTTTGTCCTCGTCAATGGATTCCTCGGTCGCGGCATCGCCGCGCCGATAGGCGTGATGCGCCTCGTCGTTGAAGATCAGCCAGTGCGGGCTGCGACCCTTGCCGCTGCCGAGTTCGCGCCGGATGCGCTTGAACCATGCGGCGTCGGATTCAAAATACTTGGTCTCGACGGTTTCGTTGACCTTGCCCGCGTTCTTCACTACTTCGACGGGCTCGCCGGTTTTCACGACCTTAGCGGAGTCGCCGTTGACGCTGCTCGACTCCTTCTTGGCGAGGCGGTGCCAGTTGGCGATCATCACCTCTCCGCGCCGCAAGTCCTCCATCCGGTGGACCGGCACAAGTTGTCGGGTTCTGTATAGCGACAGATCCCCAAGCGCCGGGTCCAGTTCCTGTAGGCGTTCGCGGATGGTGACGTTGGGGCAGACGATCAGGACGGTATCCGAAAAGCGGTCATCGCGCGGCGATGCCACGCTGTTGAGGAT
>JAEWFG010000144.1 GCA_023388935.1 Pseudomonadota bacterium
CCCACTCGCGGCCGTTGCCCGACTGCTTGTAGCCGCCGAACGGCGCGGTGCGGTCGTTGGGCACGCCCTGGAGGTTGACGTTGCCGGCGCGGATCTGGCGACCGACGCGCTTGGCGTCCTCGACCGAAGCGCCGGTGACGTAACCGGCAAGACCGTACGGCGTGTCGTTGGCGATCTGCACGGCGTCGGCTTCGTCCTTGGCGCCGATGATGGCCAGCACCGGTCCGAAGATTTCTTCGCGCGAGATCGTCATGTCAGGGGTGACGTCGGCGAAGATAGTCGGACGGACATAGAAGCCCTTGTTGACGCCCTCGGGCAGGCCCGGGCCGCCGGCGACGAGCGTTGCGCCCTCGTCGATGCCCTTCTTGATCAGCGCCTGGATCTTGTCCCACTGGCCGCGGTTGACGACGGGACCGATGGTGGTGCCTTCGGCGCGCGGATCGCCCGCCTTGGTCCTGTCGGCGACAGCCTTCGCGATCGCGGCGACTTCCTTCATCTTCGACAGCGGCACGATCATGCGCGAGGGCGCGTTGCAGGACTGGCCGGAGTTGTTGAACATGTGCATCACGCCGCCGGTCACCGCCTTCTGCAGGTCGGCGCCTTCGAGGATGACGTTCGGCGACTTGCCGCCGAGCTCCTGGCTGACGCGCTTCACGGTCGGGGCCGCGCGCTTGGCGACGTCGATGCCGGCGCGGGTCGAGCCGGTGAACGAGATCATGTCGATGTCGGGATGCTCGCTCATGGCGGCGCCGACCTCGGGCCCAAGACCGTTGACGAGGTTGAACACGCCCTTCGGCACGCCCGCTTCATGGAGGATTTCCGCGAAGATCAGCGCCGAGGTCGGCGTGAACTCCGACGGCTTCAGGATCATGGTGCAGCCGGCGGCGAGCGCGGGCGCGACCTTGCAGGCGATCTGGTTCAGCGGCCAGTTCCAGGGCGTGATCATGCCGACCACGCCAACCGGCTCGCGCAGCACCATGGCGGTGCCGACCGGCTCCTCGAAATGATAGTTCTTGAGCACGTCGAGCGTGGTCATGAGGTGACCGAGGCCGGCGCCGGCCTGTAGCTTCTCCGCCATCGGCAGCGGCGCGCCCATCTCGTCGGAGACGGCGGCGCCGATCTCCTTGATGCGGCCCTTGTAGACCTCGATGACTTTGGTGAGCAGCGCGACGCGCTCCTCGCGGCTGGTCTGGGAGAAAGTTGCAAAGGCGCGCTTGGCGGCGGCGACGGCCTTGTCCACGTCAGCCTTGGAGCCCAGCGCAACCTCGTACATCGCCTCTTCCGTCGCCGGATTGACTACGGCGGTGGACTTCTTGACGGCGGGATCGACCCAGGCGCCGTCGATGTAGAATTGCATGCGATTGACCATCATTAACCTCTTCTTGGGGCATGGAGGGGGGCGTTTCGGCAGGTATCCTTGCACGAAAGCGCCCGCAATTGAACCCGCCATATGCGGGGCCAGCGTTGCGGCAGACACGCGGAATATGGGACTTGGTTTGGACCGAGGCAAGCGCGCCATGGGGCCCGGCTCTGCGTCGCGACATTTCATGTCGCGCCGCGTCCGGGACACGAGATTGTAGCGAGTCCAAACACTCTCGTGCCCCGGATGCAGCGCAGCGCTTTCCTGGCGATGCGAAGCATCGTCCAGTTCAGCGGTGCGCTGCTGAGCCGGGGCCCATGCGAGTGATCACACCGCCATCTTCCGATGCAGCACCGGCGCACCGGTGGTGAGGCTTTCCGCCGCATCGATGATGGCGTTGGCGTCGATGCCGTAGTGGCGGTAGAGGTCGGCGATCGTGCCGGTCTGGCCGAACTGCTCGACGCCGAGCGCCTCGACGCGATGGCCGCGGACGCTGCCGAGCCAGCCGAGCGCGGACGGATGACCGTCGATCACAGTCACGATGCCGCAGTCGCGCGGCAGCGGCGCGAGCAATTTCTCGATGTGACTGAGATGCTGCACGCCGCGGCGATCACGTCGCAATTTCCGTGCGGCGCTCCATCCCGCATGCAAGCGATCCGCCGAGGTGATCGCGAGCAAGCCAACGTCGCGCCGACTCTCGCCGATGAAGCCGGTCGCCTCGATCGCTTCCGGCGCCACCGCGCCGGTATAGGCAATCACAACTTCGGCATTGGGACCCGGCTTGCGCAGCCAGTAGGCGCCGTCGGTGATTCCCTTCTCGAACTCGGGCGTCATGATCCGCTGCGCCTGCTCGATGCTGCGCGTCGAGAGCCGCAGATAGACCGAGCCGCCCTCGCCCGGATCGCGCTGCATGTGGTTGAACCCCCAGCCCATGATCGCGGCGAGCTCGTCGACGAAGGCCGGCTCGAACGAGGCGAGCCCGTCCTGCGCCATGCCGATCAGCGGCGTCGCGATCGACTGATGCGCGCCGCCTTCGGGCGCGAGCGTAATGCCGGACGGCGTCGCCGCCACCATGAAGCGCGCATCCTGGTAGCAGGCGTAGTTCAGCGCATCGAGCCCGCGCTCGATGAAGGGATCGTAGAGCGTGCCGACCGGCAGCAGCCGCTCGCCATTGATCTGGTGCGACAGGCCGAGGGCGGAGAGCATGATGAACAGGTTCATCTCGGCGATGCCGAGTTCGAGATGCTGCCCCTTTGGCGAGAAGTCCCAATTGAATGTGGACGGAATTTTCTCGCTGCGGAATAGGTCGGCCTTCTCTGCGCGCGCGAACAGGCCGCGCCGGTTGACCCATGGACCGAGATTGGTCGAGACGGTGACGTCGGGCGACGTCGTGACGATGCGCTTGGCGAGTTCGCTGTCACCGCGCGCAATCTCGTTCAGCACGAGGCCAAAGCCCTGCTGGGTCGACATCTGCGGCGACGGCTTGAACGCGAGCTGCGCCGGCACCTCGACGACGGGCGCGGTCAGGCGGCGACCGTCCTGGTTGAACGGCACGCGCGAAAGGAAGGCTTCGAGCTCGGCCGCCTCCTGCGCGAGCCCTTCGAACTTGTCCCATTCGTGCCCGGGGCGGATGTCCTGGCTGGCGCGCCACTTCTCGAGCTGCGCGACCGTCATCAGGCCGGCGTGGTTGTCCTTGTGTCCCTGGAACGGCAGGCCGACGCCTTTAATGGTGTAGGCGATGAAGCAAACCGGGCGATCGTGATCGATGGATTCGAACGCCTCCAGCATGCTCGCCATGTCGTGGCCGCCGAGGTTCGACATCAGCGCCAGCAGCTCGTCATCGCTGCGGCGGTCGATCAGCTTCGTGATCGGGCCCTGGTCGCCGATCTCGTCATGGAGGTGCTTCCGGAAGGCCGCGCCGCCCTGGAAGCACAGCGCCGCATAGAGCGCGTTCGGGCAATTGTCGATCCAGCGCTTCAACGCCTCGCCGCTGGGCTCGGCAAAAGCCTCGCGCATCAGGCGGCCGTATTTCACGATCACCACGTCCCAGCCGAAATTGCGGAACATGGTCTCGAACTTTTCCCAGAGCCCTTCGCGCACGACGGCGTCGAGCGACTGGCGGTTGTAGTCGACCACCCACCACGTGTTGCGCAGGCCGTGCTTCCAGCCCTCGGCGAGCGCTTCGAAGATGTTGCCCTCGTCCATCTCGGCGTCGCCGACCAGCGCGATCATCCGCCCCTCGCGGCGGTCCTTCATCCAGCCATGCGCTTTGACGTAGTCCTGCACCAGCGAGGAGAACAGCGTCTGCGCGACGCCGAGGCCGACCGAGCCGGTGGAGAAATCGACGTCGTCGACGTCCTTGGTGCGCGAGGGATAGGACTGCGCGCCCTTGAAGCCGCGGAAATTCTCCAGCTTCTCACGCGTCTGCCGGCCGAACAGATACTGGATGGCGTGGAACACCGGGCTCGCATGCGGCTTCACCGCGACGCGATCTTCGGGCCGCAACACGCTAAAATAAAGCGCCGACATGATGGTGGCGAGCGAGGCGGATGAGGCCTGGTGGCCGCCGACCTTGAGACCGTCCGTGTTAGGGCGGATGTGGTTGGCGTGGTGGATGGTCCATGACGACAGCCACAGCGCCTTGCGGGCCAGCGCGGTCAATGTGTCGAGACGGGCGGTATCAACGGGCATGGCAATGCTCCCGGAAACAGGCCCCGATGATACGCCTGTGAGCAGCGCCAAACTTCTCAATTTTTCGCGCCATACCCGCCAATATTGGGATAATTTACCAATGGAACGCCCCTCGTTACAGGTTTCATCCCAATGCCCGAGCTCGACGCCATCGACCGCAAGATCCTCGCTCTGCTCCAGACCGACAGCCGGCTGACCATGCAGGAGCTCGCCGACAAGGTCGGGCTCTCGGTCTCGCCCTGCCACCGCCGGGTCAAGCTCCTGGAGGAGCGCGGCGTCATCTCGCGCTACATCGCGACCGTCGACCAGAAGGCACTGGGCCTGCATGTCAGCGTCTTCATCTCGATCAAGCTGGCGCGGCAGAAGGAGGAGGACCTCAACCGCTTTGCGCGCGCGATCTCGAAGTGGGACGAGGTGCTGGAGTGCTATCTGATGACCGGCAACCGCGACTACCTCCTGCGCGTCGTGGCGGCCGACCTCGCCTCCTACGAGACCTTCCTGAAGACCAAGCTGACCCGGCTCGACGGCATCGCCTCGATCGAGTCGAGCTTTGCATTGAGCCAGGTGAAATATTCGATCGCACTGCCGGTGTAGTGGCTCAGCTCACCCCAGTCCTCGCAATGACAGGTAATCACCGCCACGGCTGCACGATGATCTTGGTATGCGCCTCGGGATTGGCGAGATCGGCGAACGCCTTTGCGACGCCGTCGATGCCGACTTCCGCCGTCACCATCGCCGCAGCGTCCACCTGCCCCTCCGCGATCAGGCGCAGCGATGCCGCGAACTCGTCCGGCGTATAGCCAAGCACGTATTGGACATTGAGCTCCTTCATGATGCCGAGCATGGGTTCGCTCTTGTCGGTCTCCATGCAGACGCCGACCACGACGACCTTGGCATCACGCGGCGCGCCCTCGAACACCTGCTGCAACAGGCCGGGCACGCCCACGCATTCGAAGATGACCGCGGGCTTCAGCGCCGGCAGCATGGCCTGGAACGGCGGCCGCGCCGCCTTCTCCGCTTCCGACATCTGCGCGTGCTCGGCCCAGGTCGCATAAGGCTGCGACACCTTGGGGTCGATCACGATGTCGGCGCCGAGCCTTGCGGCAAGCGCGCGCCGCGCCGGCGAATAGTCGGCCGCGACGATCGGATGCAGCCCCTTGATCCTCAGTGCGGAGATCACCGCAAGCCCGACCGGGCCGCAGCCGATGACGAGCGGCACCTCCTTGCCGGTGATGTTGGCCTTGGCCACGGCATGAACGCCGACCGCGAGCGGCTCGGTGAGCGCGGCGTGCTCGGCGGCGAGCCCGTTCGGCACTTCCAGCAGCAGCGGCTCGCTCAGCAGCATCTGTTCGGCGTAGCCGCCGACATGATCGTTGGAATAGCCGATGCCCTTGATTCCGGCCGGCGTCAGCAGCGCCGGCAGCGAGCACACATGCGTGCCCGGCTTCAACTTGCGTTCGGTGCCGGGACCATAGTCGACGATCTCGCAGCAGAACTCGTGACCGAACACCACATCGCGCGAAAGGTCCATCGGCGTGCGCCCGACCTTCTTCGCCATCTCCACCATGCGGCCGGCGTGCTGGCGCGCGTGCAAATCGGAGCCGCAGATGCCGCAGGCGAGCGTCCTGACCAGCACCTGGCCGGGGCCCGGCGTCGGCTCGGCCATCCGGTCGACGACAATCTCACCGTTCCTGAAAATCGCAGCGCGCATCCGGCTCCTCCCCTTTTCGTTGGAGCCGTTGATAGCACAAAGGCGGGAACAGATATTGCGTCAGGGGTTCGGGGAACGCTCTTCCAGCACCAGAACCTGGGCGCGGCGGATGCGCTCACGATGGGCGATGTAAAGGCCGCTGGCGACGATAAAGGCCGCACCGGTGACGGTCCAGATATCCGGCACCTCGCCGAACAGGAAGAAGCCCAAAATGCTGACCCACAGCAATTGCGTGTACGAGAACGGCGCCAGCACCGAGGCATCGCCGTAGCGATAGGCCAGCACGATGATCCACTGGCCGACGGTGGAGGCGACGCCGATCACGATGCCAAGTCCGATCGCGGTCCAGGTCGGCGTGACCCAGACGAACGGCACCATCACGCTGAGAATCGCAACGCCCGTCAGCGCGGAATACGCCATGGTGGTGAGGACGGCTTCGCGCCCGCTCATCATGCGCGTCAGGATCAGCGCGGCGGCCCAGCAGAACGCCGAGACGATCGGGAAGAACGCAGCGGCATGGAACGCGCTCGAGCCCGGCCGCAGGATGATCATCACGCCGATCAGGCCGATCGCGGTCGCGATCCAGCGGCGCATGCCGACCTTTTCGCTCAGAAAGACGATCGACAGCGCGGTGACGAACAGCGGCGAGACGAAGCCGGTGGCGGAAGCCTCCGCGATGGGGAGGAAGCGCAGGCCGGTGATGAAGAACAGCGAGGAACCGAGCAGCGCCACGCCGCGCATCAGCTGCAGACCGAGCCGCTCGGTGTGCATCGCGTGGAGCGGAGAGCCCGGCAGCATCACGGGCGTGAACATCAGCGCGAAGATCATGAAGCGGATCCAGGTGATCTCGATCGACGGCAGGCTCGTCGACAGATATTTCGCAGTGATGTCGGAGCAGCCGAGAAAGATCGTCGACAGCAACACCAGCGCGATGCCCTTGAAGGGATGATCGACGCGCCCAGGCGCGCGCCGAGCCTCCTGCTTCTTCTCCGGCACGGGCATGGGAATACTGTCGAGCCTCGCGGCTGCGGCGGGCGGCGGTGTCACGGCTGGAACCCGGGAAAAATGCGAATCGAGAGCGATCCTAAAAACGACAAATATGCCGCTTTCACAACTTCCGAAAACAGGATGCCGATATGCGCTGAGGTCCGCGTGTCAATACTTCATTAATAATAGACGCTTGTGCACTACAGCATGGGCAGGCCACGCGGCTTCGGACCGCGCGGAAACGCCGCATCCAGCGCCGCAATCTCCTCTTTCGTCAGCACGAGATCACCGGCGGCCGCATTTTCGGCGGCATGTCCCGCGGACGAGGCCTTCGGGATCGCGAATACCGTGGTTGCACGGGTGAGGAAGCTCAACGCGACCTGACGCGGCGTCGCGCGACGCGCTTCGGCAATGCGCGCCAGTACGGCGCCGCCCTTGCTGCTGCTCGAGGGAAAATCGTCGTGACCGAACGGCGAATAGGCGACCACGGCGACACCATGCTGGTCGCACCACGGGATCACCGCATGCTCGATCGCGCGCTCCTTGAGATGATAAAGTACCTGATTGCAGGCAATCCGGCCCTCACCGGCAACGCCGAGAATCTCGTCGAGATCGTCCGCGTCGAAATTGGAGACGCCCCAGGACTTGATCTTGCCGGCCTTCACCAGATCCTCGAACGCCGCAACGGTGTCTTCCAGCGGATAGGAGCCGCGCCAGTGCAGGAGATAGCAATCGAGGCGATCAGTCTTCAGCCGCTTCAGCGAGCGTTCGCAGGCCGTGATCGTTCCGCTGCGCGAGGCATTGCTCGGCAGCACCTTTGAGACGAGGAACACCTTATCGCGACGGCCCGCGATCGCATCGGCAATGACGAGCTCCGCATCGCCATACATCTCGGCGGTGTCGATATGTGTCATGCCGAGATCGAGTCCACGCTGAAGCGCCGCGATCGCGCGCTTGCGGTCGCCGTGGTCGAGATACCAGGTGCCCTGCCCGATGACGGAGACATTTGCGCCGGTCTGGCCGAAGGGGTTTGTGTTCATGTCTGCTCCAATACCGCTCTTTCGCTCAGGCAATCGCCATCAAGCTCGAGAGTTCAATCCGCCGATATCCGCGACCAGCACGCTGCCGGTCCCCGACTCCGTGATGCAGAGCCGATCCTTCTTAGCGCCGCCGATCGCGACATTGGTGCAGCTCGGTCCCGCGCACGACTTGATCCGCGCGATCAACTCGCCGTTCGGCGCAAACACGAAGACGTGTCCGAGCGAGGCGTGGCCGACGAACAGACGGCCATTGGCGTCCATCGTCATGCCATCGGGGCCTGACGTGCCGAACAGCGAGCAGAAGCGACCGACCTTGGACACACTGCCATTCTTCATGAACGGCAACCGCCAGACCGCATTGTCGCGCGTCATCGCGACAAACAGCACGGTCTCGGTCGGGTCGAGCACCAGGCCATTCGGGCTGATGCCGGTGTCGATGAGGCAGTCGAGCCGGCCACTCGGCGTCAGGCGATAGACGCGGCCGCTGGGATCATGCAGGCCGGTCTGGCCCTGATCGGTGAAATAGATGTCGCCGTTGGAGGCGAGATGCAGGTCATTGCAGCCGCGGAACGATTCCGAGTTGCGCGCGGTCAGCACCGGCTTGATGCGGCCGGCCCCGGCATCGAGCTCCATGATGCCGTGCATGTAGTCGGCGACCATGATGCGGCCGTCGGCCGCGATCTTCAGCCCGTTCGGCCATCCCTCATACTCGATCACCAGCGACCATTCGCCGTCCGGCGCGATGCGAAAGATGCGGCCGAAGGGAATGTCGACGATGTAGAGATTGCCGTCCTTGTCGAACGACGGCCCCTCGATGAAGCTATCGGTCGGCACACCCGGTCGGTTGGCATCGGCCCAATCCGTCCGCACGCCCTTGCGGCGGAATTTGTCGGGCATGGCGGAGAAAATCCGGGTCTCGATCAGGCGCGGCGGCGTTTCCAGGTACATCATTGTTGTTATGTGTGCTGAGGGGAGTGCGCGGCAGCATAGGGCACAATGGAGGTCCCGTCGATTGGTGCGGAGACATGGCTGTATTGGGCTGATGGCACTCCGCCTCAACGAGCACCGTCGTTGCGAGTACCAACCGATCTCGTGTCCCGGACGCGCCGCAGCGCGTAAGCGTTGCGGCGCAGAGCCGGGACCCAGGAACGTCACCACAGACCCTTTGCTGGATGGGCCCCGGCTCTGCAGCGCATCACTTCGTGCTGCGCAGCGTCCGGGGCACGAGACCTAGCCACGCACAAGAGAGAGTTATTACCCCGCCGCGCCCGCGAGCTTGGCCTGCTTCGCCGGCGCCACTTCCGTTTGCGCGATCAGGAGCTTCAGCTCGGGGATGCAGGAGCCGCAATTGGTGCCGGCCTTGAGCTTTGCGCCGATCTCGGCGGCCGTATGCGCGCCCGCGGCAATGGTGTCACAGATGGTGCCGCGGCCGACGCCGAAGCAGGCGCAGACGATGGGGCCGGTCGAGGCCGCGCCCTCTATCGATTTCCCGGACAGCAGCATGCGGCGCTGTTCGTCGGTGACGTGATCGGCGACGAACGCGCTTTTCACCACCTCCCAGTCGCCGGCATCATGCGCGGGACCCACGAACAGGCAGGTCTCGATGCGATCGCCCACGAACGACGCCGCGCGGTAGACGCCACCGCCGAAGTCGCGATAGTCGGCGACATCCTCGCCGGCGACGCCACCGAGCCAGGCCGGCCAGCGCGAAAGATCCGCATTGTCTGCGAAGAGATAACCGAAGCCGCCCGCGACCGTGACACGGGTCCACAACAGGTTAGACGGTAGATCGAGCTGCTTGCGCGAGAGTGCGAAGCCGCGGAAGACGTATTCGTATGGCGCGATCGCAGCGGGAGTCGCCTTCGCCTCAGGCTGCCCCGAGAACGGATCAGTGAAGGGGGCGACGAGCGCGCCGACGCGGCCGTGCGAGGCGTTCATCGCGCTCCAGTGGATCGGCGCGAACAGCGTGCCGCGTTGCTGCCGCTCGCTCACGACGGCCTTCAGGATGCACCGGCCGTAATCGGTGGTCACGCGCGCAAAGCTGTCATGATCGATGCCGTATTTGCTGGCGTCATCAGGGTGAATCTCGACGAACGGCTCGGGCAGGTGAGCACCCAGCCGAGGGCTGAGGCCCGTGCGCGTCATCGTGTGCCATTGGTCGCGAATGCGCCCGGTGTTGAGCCGCAGCGGCCGCGACGGGCCAGTCTCGCCACGCAGCGACGGCACTTCCGGCGCGACGAAGCGGCCCTTGCCGTCATTGGTGAAGAAGCCACCGTTCGCGAAGAAGCGTTCGCCGGGCGCCTCGCCTTCGCGTGCCGGCCACTGCACCGGCTTCAACGCGTCGAATGCCTCGTCGGACAGCGAGGTTAGCGCGCCGATGTCGAAATCGCGGCTGCCGCCGTTCTCGAAGGCCGAGAGCGCGGCGTGCTCGCGGAAAATATCGGCGGCCGATTTGTAATTGAAGCTGTCGCCGAAGCCGAGGCGCTTTGCGATCTCGCTCAGGATCCACCAGTCCGGCCGCGCCTCGCCCGGCGCCGGCAGGAATGGGCGCTGGCGCGAGATACGGCGTTCGGAGTTGGTCACGGTGCCCGACTTCTCGCCCCAGGCCAGCGCGGGCAGCAGCACATGCGGGCCGGCCGCGACGGTGTCGTTGGAGAGCACGTTCTCCGAGACCACGAACAGCTCGAGCTTCTTGAGCGCCTCGCACACGACGTCGGCATCGGGCAGCGATACCGCAGGGTTGGTGCCCATCACCCACAGCGACTTGACCTCGCCGCGGTTGATCGCCTCGAACAGCTGCACCGCCTTCAATCCCTCATGGGTGGCGATGCGCGGCGCTTTCCAGAATCGCCGCACGCGGTCGATGTCGGGCGGTGTGAAGTTCATATGCGCGGCGAGCTGATTGGCAAGCCCCCCGACCTCGCGGCCGCCCATCGCGTTGGGCTGGCCGGTGAGGGAGAACGGCGAGGCGCCGAGCTTACCGATGCGGCCGGTGGCGAGATGGCAGTTCAGGATCGCGTTGACCTTGTCGGTGCCCTGCGCTGACTGGTTGACGCCCTGCGAATAAAGCGTGACGACGCGCTCGGTGTCGCGGAACATCTGGAAGAAGGTGGCAACGTCCTGCTCGGGAAGGCCTGAGGCCAGCGCGGTCGCGGTAACGCTGCCGGCAATGTTTCGCGCGCGCGCCAGCGCGTCCTCGAAACCGCGCGTGTTCTGCCTGATGTAATCCTGGTCGAGCGCGCCGTTGTCGGCGAGATGGACGAACAGGCCAGAGAACAACGCGGTGTCGGTGCCCGGCTTGAGGCCGAGGAACAGATCGACGTCGCTCGCTGTGTCGGTGCGGCGCGGATCGATCACGATCATCCGCGCGCCGCGCTCCTGCCGGTTCCTCAGCATGCGCTGGAACAGCACCGGATGGCACCAGGCCGCGTTCGAGCCGACGAAGACCAGGAGATCCGCCTGGTCGAGATCCTCGTAGCAGCCGGGCACGGTGTCGGCGCCGAAGGCGCGGCGATGGCCGGCGACCGAGGACGACATGCAGAGCCGCGAATTGGTGTCGACATTTGCCGTGCCGACAAAGCCCTTCATCAGCTTGTTGGCGACGTAGTAGTCCTCGGTGAGCAGCTGGCCCGAGAGATAGAATGCGACCGCATTGGCGCCGTCACGCGCCACGATGTGTTGCATGCGGTGGGCGACGTGGTCGAGCGCATCGCTCCAGGCAACGCGCTCGAGCACGCCCTTGCAGCGGATCATCGGATAGAGCAGCCGCCTTTCGAGCCCGACGGTCTCGCCGAGCGCGGAGCCCTTGGAGCACAGCCGGCCGAAATTGGCGGGATGGTCGGGATCGCCCGCGATCGCTGCGCCGCCTTTGCCGTCGGGCGTCGCGAGCACGCCGCAGCCAACGCCGCAATAGGGGCAGGTCGTCCTGGTGGCGCGGAACTTTGGATTGATCGCCGTCATATCAAATCGCCTTGTCAAGCCGCCTCCGGTGGACTCGCAGGCGCGCGGCCGAACATCATGTCGGTGCGGATCGCCATCACCTTCTCGCAATTGCGGATCAGTTCGAGGTACCACAGCGCATCGACGGTATCGCCGATCAGGACAGCGCCGGTGAGCCGGCCGTCGGCAACGACCAGCTTCTTGTAGGTGCCGCGCCTGCGGTCGGTGAGCACGAGGCTCTCGCTGCCCTCCCCGCCCATGAAATCGCCAGCTGAGAACACGCTGACGCCGGACACCTTCAGATTGGTCGAGACCACGCTGCCCTGATAGGCTGCCGGCCGGCCTGCGAGATGCCGCGCCAGCACGCGCGCCTGCTCATAGGCCGGCTCGACGAGGCCGTAGCAGTTGCCGCGATGTTCCGCGCATTCGCCGAGCGCGTAGATGTCGGGCGACGCCGTCTGCATCTCGTCGTTGACGACAATGCCACGGTTGAACGGGATTCCGGCGTCCTTGGCCAGCGCGACGTTCGGCCTGATGCCCGCGGCGAAGATCACGGCATCGGCTTCGATGCGGCCGCCATCGGCGAGTTCGACCGCCTCGACATGGCCCTCGCCATGGATGCGGGCCGTCGACGCATTGAGCAGGATGCGGATGCCCTTGCGTTCGACCAATGTCTTGAGCAGATCGGCTGTAGGCAGATCGAGCTGGCGCTCCATCAACCGGTCCATCAGATGCAGCAGCGTGACCTGCGCGCCGGCCTTGGTAAGGCCATAGGCCGCTTCAAGCCCCAGCAAGCCGCCGCCGATCACGACGACGCGCTTCTTGCCCGCCGCCAGCGTCAACAGAAGGTCGACGTCCCGCGTATCGCGAAAAGTGTGCACGCCCGCAAGATCCGCGCCTGGTACGTTGAGCCGCAACGGCGTCGAACCCGTGGCGAGCACGAGCTTGGAGTATTCCACGCTCTCTTCGCCGGCGATCTTGAGCTCGCGACGGCCGGTGTCGATCTCGGTGACGCGATAGCCGTAACGGACGGTGACGCCGCGATGGCGCCACCAGTCCGCCGGCCGCAGCTCGATCTCGTGCGAGCCGGTCTCGCCGGCCAGCACGGACGAGAGCAGCACGCGATTGTAAGCGAGCCGCGGCTCATCGCCGATCACGGCAACCGCGTAGCGGCCGAGCGCAGTCTTGGCGAGTTCATCGACCAGACGCGCGGCCGCCATACCGTTACCGACGATGACCAGCGGCTCACTCACAAGGCATCTCCTATTCGGCGGCCTGCGGCCGCGTGTCGTAGGCCCCGGAAATCATGTAGCTCGACAGCACGCCGTAGGCGTCGGTCCAGGCCGCAGCGAGTTCAGGCGTCCAGGCCTCGCCAAGGCCCTTCTCCAGCGTCCACAGCAATGTCGCGCCGACCACCGGATAGTGCTCGGCCTTGGCACCATAGGCGACGTGACGCTTGGCGAGCGCGGAGGCCACGGGAAGAATCGAGTCCAGGTTGGACAATCCGCTGACGACGGCGGCCAGCACGCCCATCAGCTTCTTGCGCTGCTCGGTCATGTCCTCGGGAAACATCACGCGCACGGACGGCGCCACCTCGAACAGGCGATCGTAGAAAAGGACCGCAGCCGCTTCTGACATCGGCGCGACCTTGGAAAAGCTGCGCTGAACGAGGGTTACTTGTTCGGGCGTCATGGTGTTCTCCTGCCTGTTTCGGTCTGCCTTGGTCCGCGCCGTTGCGGAAAACGCTCATGGGTCAAACGTCATCAGAGAGAGAGCTCTCCCCGCGTACGGGGAGAAGCGACATTCGTGCCAAGCGTCACACGCGTGCTTCGGCGAGGCTCGGCGCGCCCTCACCCTCCGAGCTGCGACGCAGATAGAACCACCAGGTCAGCCCGAGGCAGGAGGCGTAGAACGCGAGATAGATTGCGAGCGCGAGCTGCGGGCCGCCGGTCGTCGCGATCGACTTGCCGAAACCGCTCGGGATCAGGTAGCCGCCGACGGCACCGACCGCGCCGATGAAGCCGACCGCTGCACCGCTCTCGATGCTCGCCGCCTTCAGCGCGAGCGCGCGCGCTGCATCGCCCTTGCCGCGCACCTTGAACAGGTTCTCCTCGCGGAAGATCGACGGGATCATGCGGTAGGTCGAGCCGTTGCCGATGCCCGTCGTCACGAACAGGATCAGGAACATCGACAGGAAGCCGGTGAAATCCTTCTGCCCGACGAAATAGAGCACGCCGACCGTGGCGCCCGCCATCACAATGAAATTCCAGAACGTGATGACGGAGCCGCCGACTTTGTCGGCCAGCCAGCCGCCGAATGGACGCGACAGCGAACCGACCAGCGGCCCAAGGAAGGCGATCGAGATCGTCACGGTGGGAAATTGCGTCTTGATCAGCAGCGGAAACGCGGCCGAATAGCCGATGAAGGAACCGAACGTGCCGATATAGAGATACGCCATGATCCAGGTGTGCTTGCGCCTGACCACCGCGAGCTGGTTCCTTATCGACGACTTGGCCGTGGTGAGATTGTTCATGAAGAACACGGCGCCGAACACCGCGATCGCGATCGGCAGCACCCACATCAGGCCGGCGTTCTGGAGGAAGATGCCCTCGACGGGCGTCGCCTGGAACAGGTTGATAACCGCTAGCGTCATCAGGATCGGGGTCAGGAGCTGCACGCTGGAGACGCCGATATTGCCGCCGGCGGCATTCAGGCCCAATGCCCATCCCTTCATCCGGTCGGGGAAGAAGAAGGAGATGTTGGTCATGCTCGAGGCGAAGTTGCCGCCGCCGAGACCCGCGGTCGAGGCAACCAGCAGCATCAGCCAGAACGGCGTGTCAGGCTCGCTCACGAAATAAGCAAGCGACAGCGTCGGAATGAACAGAACCGCCGCGCTGAAGATGGTCCAGTTGCGACCGCCGAAGGTCGTGACCGCGAACGTATAGGGAAAGCGCATCAATGCCCCGATGAGCCCCGGCACCGCGACGAGCTGGAACAGCTGGTCGGTGGTGTAGTGGAAACCCGCCTGCGGCAGCTTCGTGGTGACGATGCTCCAGATCAGCCACACCGAGAAGCCGATATGCTCGGCGACGATCGACCAGATCAGGTTACGCCGGGCGATCGCTTTGCCGCCCGCATTCCAGAACGCCTCGTCTTCAGGGCGCCAGTCGGAAATCCACGTTGGACTCTTCGTCATTGAATATCCCTTCCAGGCTCACCGCTGCGTCGTTGCAGGCTCAGCCTCCACGCGGAGGCGCGCGCCGAGGCTTCACCCCGGTGGTGAGTCACGATGCTGATTGATGATGTTGAGGACGTCGTCGTTGGCGTCGGACAAGGTGATTTCAATTTCCGTGCCAACTACCCGCGATCGGGAAAGACTGGGAATTCAGAGGCTTATTCGAGTTGCCCGAAGATTTTGCAGGGCGATTTCGCACGCAAATTTTGCGATTCGCTCAATCCCTGTGCGACGCACAAGGATTGAGCTTGATGATTCAAAATTAGGCGCAGCGCTACACGCGCGTTGACGCTGCGTTACGTCATCAGCGCGCCGCACATAAACTGGGCAGCCGCGATTCACACCGTGCTAGGCCGGTTCGGCTGCCTTCGTCCCCAGCGGCTTCGGCGCCACGCCGCCGCCCGGCTTGAGGTGGAATTCGTAGGTCATCAGGTGCCACTGTCCAGAGGTCTTCGTGCCGTCAGGCATCGCCGGGTCGTTGCGCGGCTCGACCTTGGCGACGAGGTCGTCCTTGACCCCGAACACCACGTCGGAATCGAGATATTTGTCGCCATCCATGAAGACGTGGGTGATCAGCGGCTCGTAGCCCTTCGCATTGACCAGGAAGTGAACATGGGCCGGGCGCATCGGATGACGCTTGGTCTGCACGATCATCTCGCCGACCGGCCCGTCGGTCGGGATCGGGTAGCTGCACGGCAAAATAGTGCGGAAGAAGAAGCGGCCGTCGCTATCCGTGATGAAGCGTGCCCGCGCCGAGGCGCCGACCTCGTCATAGTTCGGCTTCTGAGAGTCGTAGAAGCCGTCATCATCGGCATGCCAGACGTCGACAGGCACATTCGCGAGCGGCTTGCCGTTGAGGTCGGTGACGCGGCTCTGCACGAACATCTTCTCGCCGGTCAGGTTGTTCGGGGAGATATCGGTGCCGTGCGCAGTCACCTTGTGCTCGCCGACATAGAACGGGCCGAGCACCGTGGTCTCGGTGGCGCCCTCGCGATCCCTGTGGTTGACCGCGTCGACCAGCATGGAGACGCCGAGCACGTCGGACAGCAGGATGAACTCCTGGCGGGTGTCCGTGCATTTCTGGCCGGTGCGGGTCAGGAAATCGATGGCGTATTCCCATTCCTCGAAGGTGAGACCGGTCTTGCTCACGTAATCGTGCAGCGACTTCACTAATTCCTGCAGCAGGAATTTCGCGCGCGGGTTCGGCGTGTTGTCGAAGCTTTTCACGACGGCTTCGGTGAGTTCGGTCTCATTGAACTGGGTCATGGTGTGTTTGCCTGCGATGTTCTCGTGGGCCCGGCGGGCTCTTTGGAGATGTTCCAGGGCGGAGCCTACACCAACCGGCAGGGCCGCGTTAAGCGCAACGCGCTTGGAATGGGGCCTCCATTTCGGTATCAACTTCCGACAAAACTGCCCGGAGGAACTGATGCTCGCCCCTACCCCTGCCTCGCCCGAATCCGTGGGCATGTCCAAAGCCGCACTCGACCGCGTCGATGCGCATCTGAAGAGCCGGTACATCGATGCCGGCCGTTTCCCGGGCACGCAGCTCCTGGTCTACCGCCGCGGCAAGATCGCCCACAGCTCGGTGCAGGGCTTTGCCGATGTCGAGCGCAAGGTACCGGTGAAGGACGACACCATCTACCGCATCTATTCCATGACCAAGCCGCTCACCAGCGTCGCCTTCATGATGCTGGTCGAGGAAGGCCTCGTCGCGATCGACGAGCCCGTCGCCAAATACATCCCGGAATGGAAGGATCTCGGCGTGTTCGTCGCCGGCACCTCGCCGGCCTTCCTGACCCGGCCGCCGTCGCGGCCGATGCTGATCGTCGATCTCCTGCGCCATACCGCCGGCCTCACCTACGGCTTCCAGCAGCGCTCCAATGTCGATGCCGCCTATCGCGCTGAGAAGATCGGCGAGGTCGAGAAAGCCGGCACGCTGCAGACCATGATCGAGAGCCTTGCAAAAATCCCGCTGGAGTTCTCGCCGGGCGATTCCTGGAACTACTCGGTTGCGACCGACGTGGTCGGCTACCTCATCGGCAAGATTTCGGGGATGCCATTCGAACAGTTTCTCAAGCAGCGGATCCTCGATCCGCTCGGTATGACCGACACCGACTTCCACGTACCGGCCTCCAAGGCGCATCGTTTCGCGGCCTGCTACTCGGCCGATCCCGGTGGCGGCATGACCTTCCATGCCGGCCAGCGCCGCGAAGGCCTGACGCTCCAGGACGACCCGACCAAGAGCTCGTTCCTGTCGCCGCCCGCCTTCATCTCCGGAGGCGGCGGATTGTGCTCGACGGTTGCCGACTATCTCACCTTCTGCCGCGCGCTGCTCAATGGCGGTGAGCTTGGCGGCGTCCGGCTGATCGGGCCGAAGACGCTGGCGCTGATGACGAGCAACCATATTCCCGGTGGACAGGCGCTGCCGGAGGTGTCGCGCTCGCTGTTCTCGGAGGCGAGCTATAACGGCATCGGCTTCGGCCTCGGTTTCGCCGTGACCATGCGCCCGCACGAGACGCTGATCGCCGGCAGCCCCGGCGAATACAATTGGGGCGGCGCGGCCACGACCTCGTTCTGGATTGATCCGGCCGAGGAGCTGATCACCATCTTCATGACGCAGGTTCTGCCGTCGAGCGCCTATCCGCTCCGCCGCGAGCTGCGCAGCATGGTGTATGCCGCGATCACGGAGAGCAATCTGTAGGCCCTACGGCCATAAATCGCGGAACCGGCCTTGGCGCTTCGGCGCCGAGGTCGTTTCGCCCACGCGCCAAATCCGGCGTAGGACCTAACCTTCGGTTCGGTCCTCCCAATCGTCCCACTTCACATTGCTGATTTCGAGATAGCGAGAAACGGCGACCCCGATGGTTGGAAAGAAATAGTTTTCTCCGAGCTGCGCGAACAAGCCGAATCTTTTCAGCTTGTCCTTGACCGGATCCTTGAGCTCCGCAAAGCACAACTCCACGCCCTGCGCGTGCAGTGCCTGATCCAATTCAGCAACCACGTCGCAGGCCGTGACGTCCACACTGGTCACCGGCTCGGCCGCAATGACCAGCCAGCGCACGGGTGTGGGCGAGGTCTCCACGGCATCCAGAACACGCTCCCTGAAGAATTCAGCGTTGGCGAAGAACAGCGGCGCGTCCCACCGAAACAGAACCAGCCCGGGGATACGGCGCGCATCTGGATATCTCTTGATGTCGTGATAGCCTTTGACGCCGTCGGCGCGGCCCAGGACGGCGGAGTGAGGGCGCCAGCCGTCCCACAGAAACTCAATGATGGCGATTGCGATTGCCAAACCTATTCCCGGAATCACTCCGAGCACCGCGACGCCCAAAAAGCAGACGATCGCCAACCAGAATTCCCACCGCTGAATGCGGTAGATTCGTTTGAGGTCGGCGATCTCAACCAGCCCGATCGCCGCGGCAATGACCACGGCAGCCAATGCCGCACTGGGTAAATGCCGAAGGAGATTGGGTGCAACCAGCAGGAGCGCGGCGATGGCAAGTGCACCGACGACACTGGTGAGTTGAGTCCGAGCGCCGGCGGCTTCCGCGACCGGTGTACGCGAACTGCTGCTGCTGATCGAGAATCCCTGGAAAAAGCCGGTCGCCAGATTGGCGGCGCCGAGCCCCACCAGTTCCTGGTTGGGATCGGCGCGCACCCCCAATCTTGCAGCGTAGGCGCGTGAAAGCACACTCGTATCGGCAAATGACACCAGCGCGATTGCGGAGCCGCCGATCAGGACCGGGACCAGATCGCCGTAGTTGATCGAGGGAACGACGAAACCCGGCAAACCCTGAGGCAGAGGACCAACGACCTTCAGGCCGTAAGCCGCTCCAAGATCCAATACACCGACAACGACCGTCGCCCCGACAACCGCGATCAGGATGCCCGGGAGCCGCTTGCTGTTCTTGAGAAGCAGGATCACGAGCAACGTGGCGATCCCGACCGCAAACGCGACCCAGTTTGTGCGCCCATCGAGGATCGCACCGCCGATCGCCCATAAGCTCCGCAGCGGCCCTTCGCTCTCGATCGAGAAGCCGAGGAGCGCCGGCAGTTGGCTGATCAGGACCGTCAACGCTATTCCATTCATATAGCCGCATCGGATCGGCTTGGAGAGAAGCTCGGTGACGAAGCCCAGGCGCGCGAGACCCGCCAAGATGCAGACAGTTCCCGAAACGATCGCCATCATGCCGGCGAGCGTCGCGGCGCGCAGGGGATCGCCGCCGGCCAACGGAGTGACAACGCCCAGGATGATCCCCACAAGAGCCGAGTCCGGGCCCAGCACGAGTATGCGGCTTGGACCGAACAGCGCGTAAACCAGCAGCGGTACGATCGTCGCGTAAAGACCATAGATGCCAGGCAGGCCCGACGCCACCGCGTAGGCGATTCCCACCGGCACCAGCATTGTCGCCAGGACGATCCCGGCGAAGATATCGTGCGGAAGCCACGCGGCTTCATACTGACGGAGCGTCCCCAGCCCCGGGAGCCAGTCTGTCCAACGCTTCATTGGCAGTCACTCCCAAGCCCGGATCGTACTTTTCATCTGCGCATCATGGGGTGTCCGCGACCGTCGGACTGGAAGCCACTATAGGCCAAATGCGCACGGCATGTTGACTCCCGGCGCAGCGATCGAGCGATCTGCCGGCGCTTTTGCACTGCATCGATGGCATTGATGATGACCAACCACATTCCGGGTGGCCGCGCGGAAGTGTCGCGCTCGCTGTTCTCAGAACTGCTCTCTGGTTGCGAAAATCATGGCGCGACGCAAATCCTGCCCATATGGTCTGGCAAAATCATAGTCCGGCGCTGCTGCGCTGGAACCGGGACGCCGCGTTTGTCAAAGCTCACCCTGCCGGTCCGGCTCGCTCTCCTGGTCACGGGAACGATGTTGCCGTTGATCGTCTTCGCCGTCGGCCTCGCCTACTCCAACTATCGCCAGGATCGCAGTGACGCGACGCGCCGCGTGCTGGAGGCGGTGCGAAGCATGCGTCTCGTGCTCGACTCCGAGGTGCAGCGGATGACAGGCGGCTTACAGGTGCTTGCGCTAAGCGACTCCCTGCGCAGCGGCGACTTCGACGGCTTCCGTCGCCTCACAGCCGGGTTCATCAGCCAGTACGGCGAGGACAGCGTCCTGCTGCTGGCCGACAGGTCCGGGCACCAGGTGTTTTCGACCGTCACGACCGACACGGCGAGCCTGCCGCCGCGCAACAACCGCGAGATCGTCGAGCGAGTGTTCGCCAGCAAGACGCCGCAGTTTTCCGATCTGTTCACCGGATCGACCAAGAAGCGGCCGATCGTCACGGTCGAAGTCCCCGTGCTGCGCGACGGCGAGGTCGTCTACACGCTTTCCTTCAGCCCGCCTATCAACATCTTCCAGCACCTGGTCGAGCGGCAGCGCCCCGACGAACAATGGACGGTGTCGCTGCTGGACAGCAAGGGCATCGTGTTCGCGCGCGTCCCCAATCCGCACGAGACATTCGGCAAGCAGGCGTCGCCATCGCTCTACGACGTTATGTTTCGGGCGCCCGAGGCGGCCCTGTCGAGCGTCTCGCTCGACGGCATTGCGCTCGCCTCGGCCTATGCCCGGTCACAACTGACCGGCTGGACCGTCGCTGCCGGCGTCACCGAGAGCTCGCTGATCGCCCCGCTCTGGCGCAACATTGCGATCACCGGCCTGATCGGCGGCATCCTGCTGCTGATCGGCCTCACCTTCGCGGTACGGATGGCGACCACGATCGCGCGCGGCGAGATGCTGCACAATCTTCTGATCGAGGAGCTCAACCATCGCGTCAAGAACACGCTGGCCTTGATGCAGGCGATCGCGGTGCAGACCTTCCGCAGCGCCAGTCGCGACGAGCGGACCAAGTTCGAAGGACGGCTCGGCGCGCTCGCCGAGGCGCATAATCTCCTGAGCCAGGAGAAGTGGCAGGGCTCCGAGCTGGAGGACGTGATCGCGCGCGTGCTTCAGCCGTTCCTGCTCAACAATCGCGAACGCATCCGCATGGCCGGCCCGACGGTCCCACTATCGCCGCGACTCGCGGTGGTGCTGTCGATGATCGTGCACGAGATCGCTACCAACGCCGCGAAATATGGCGCGCTGTCCAACGAGACCGGCCGCGTGACGCTGCAGTGGGACGTCATCGCCGACACACCGAAGCCGCGGCTGCGGCTGATCTGGACCGAGATCGGCGGGCCGCCGGTGACGGCGCCAGTGCAACGCGGTTTCGGCTCGCGCCTGATCGAGCGCAGCGCGCGCGATCAGCTCGGCGGCGAGGCGACCGTCGACTTCCTGCCGCGCGGCGTCGTCTGTACTGTGATTTGCGCGCTGGAAGAGACGCGATGAACCGACCGAAGGGAACGCGGCGATGAAGATCACCGGGATTCGTGCACACGTCCTCGAGGCAAAGCTCTCGCAGCCCTTCGCCTATTCGCGGGCCTGGTACGACACGCGCACCGCGATGCTGGTCGAGATCGAGACCGATGACGGCACAACCGGCTGGGGCGAATGCTATGGGCCGGCGCGAATGACAGCGGCAGTGGTCGGAAGTGTTGCGCCATGGCTGATCGGCGAAGACCCGCTGCGCACCGACGTGCTGTGGCAGACCGTCTATGCAAGGCTGCGCGATCACGGCCAGAAGGGCGTCGTGATCCAGGGGTTGAGCGGCATCGACATCGCGCTGTGGGACATCAAGGGCAAGCATTTCGGCGTGCCCGCGCACCAGCTTCTCGGCGGCGCGGCGCGCAACGAGGTGCGGGCCTATGCGACCGGTCTCTACCGACGCAAGTCGGGCGATCCGCTCAAATACCTGCCGGAGGAAGCGGCCCGCTACGTCGCGGAAGGGTTCCGTGCCGTCAAGCTGAAGGTCGGCTTCGACATCGCGGAGGATGCCGCGGTCACGCGCGCGGTGCGCGAGGCGATCGGTTCCGACGTTGCATTGATGGTCGACGCAAACCACGCCTACGACGCGGTCGCGGCGATCCAGCTCGGTCGCATGATCGAGCGCCACGACATCGGATGGTTCGAGGAGCCGGTGCCGCCGGAGGACGT
This sequence comes from Pseudomonadota bacterium, assembly GCA_023388935.1. Classification (GTDB taxonomy): domain Bacteria; phylum Pseudomonadota; class Alphaproteobacteria; order Rhizobiales; family Xanthobacteraceae; genus Bradyrhizobium. The sequence continues at coordinate 22,012 of JAEWFG010000144.1, forward strand.
CGCAGGATATCGCGCGGTGCGATCCGCGCTCTCCATTCCAATCGCCGGCGGCGAATGCGAATTCACGCGCTTCGGCTTCCGCGACCTGTTCGCTTCCCACGCGCTCGACATCGCCCAGCCCGACACCTGCGCGGCCGGCGGCCTGTCCGAATGCAAAAAGATCGCCGACATGAGCGAAGCCTTCGGCATCCGCTACAATCCGCATGTCTGGGGCACCGGCATCGCGATCGCCGCCTCGCTCCAGCTTCTCGCCGTGCTGCCATCGCACACGCCGAACTCGCTTGCGCCGCTCGAGCCGATGCTCGAGTTCGACCGCACCGAGCATCCCATCCGGCAGGCAATTTTGAGGGAGCCGATCGAGCACGAGAACGGCGTCGTTCGCATTCCCGACGGCCCCGGCCTCGGCATCGAGATCGACCGCGAAGCGCTGGCGCGCTTTGCAACGGACTAGGGCGCGCGCACTCAGAGATCGTCAAGTCCGATTTTCTCTCGGAAGACGGCGCCCCTAGCCAACAAATCTTACTTTGGCGGTGGCTTGTCGTAGAGCGGCTTGCCCTTATCGACGATGTGCACCGTTAGCAGTTTCACTGGCTTGTCGCCGACAACCTTGAAAGCGCCGTGCGGCACTTCCCGGACATTTACGGCAGCGATGCCGGTTGGGAGGGGTACTTGCTTGCCGTCTGGAAGCTCGATGGTGCCACCTTCCAAGACGTAAAATGACTCCTCTCCATGATGGATATGGAGCGTCGAGGTCTCTCCGGGCTTGATCTCGGAGATGCTGGTGATGACCTCCATATTTGTACCGGTCAGATCTGCCCGCTTCAATTCCTTCCGAAAGGGCGAGTCTTGGGCATTTGCTGCAAACATGAAAAATGACGCAAATAGAATTCCGAGCAAGAACCTCATCCGTGTCATCCCGAACTTGACGCAATCTGCGATCTAGCAGGCGCCCGATTAAGCCCGAGAAGGAACGTGCACCTCAAGGTTTATCGTTTTTGCGATGCGAGAAGGTCTGCTATCGATCAACGCCGGTAATGACCAGGCCGCTTCCGCCTTATTCCCGGAAGCCGCCATCATGAGTACACACGATCTACCCGATCGTCTGCAGCGACGGAAACGTCTCGAGCAGCCAGATGCTCACATTCGAGACCGCACCCGTGAGAAAGCCGATGCCGGTGATCACCATCAGGACGCCCATGGCGCGCTCGACATTGACGAGGTGGCCCTTCATGCGCGCGAACAGTTTTGAGAACTGCTCGATCATCAGGGCGGCAATCAGGAAGGGAATGCCGAGGCCCGCGGAGTAGACTGCGAGCAGGCCTGCGCCCTTCGTCACCGTGGCTTCGGCCGCGGCGATCGAGAGGATCGCGGCGAGGATCGGGCCGATGCAGGGCGTCCAGCCGAAGGCGAAGGCGAGCCCCATGACGTAGGCGCCCCAGAGACCGACGGGTCTTGGGATCGGCAGCCGGCCTTCGCGCATCAACAGGCCGATGCGCGTCAGTCCCAGGAAGTGCAAACCCATGACCATGATGACGATGCCGGCGAGGATCGAGAGCTCGGCCGACCAGGCGCGGATCAGCCCGCCGACCAGAGAGGCGCTGGCGCCGAGCGCCACGAACACCGTGGAGAAGCCGAGCACAAACAGGAGCGCCGACATCATGATCGCTCGCTTGGAGGCCGAGGCCGGCTCCTCGCTCTCGACATGCTCGATCGTCGCACCCGTCAGATAGATCAGGTAGGGCGGAACCAGGGGGAGGACGCAAGGAGAGAGGAAGCTGACGAGGCCGGCAATCAGCGCCGCCGGGATCGAAACATTTTGCATGATGCAATCGGAGCCATCTCAGGCGCCGGTACGGCGCGCGGGGAATGCGCGCGGCCCGGAGCCGAACCGGCTCTGGTGTATCCGATGCCGGAGAATGCGCAACAGAGTCGCACTAAACCAGGGCTCCTCCCGATGCCGCCTGCGATCACAGATGCGGCATCGGGACGCGCACAAATCTCACCGAATAGCGAGATTCGGCGGCGAGGCTACTTCACCACGCGGAGCAGCGGACGCCGGGGCTGGTCCTGCGTCTGCTTGGAAGGCGACTGCGGTTCGCTCGTGGCGCTCCGCAGCATTTCGTCGCACAGTGCCCTGAGGTCGGCACCGTCAATTCCTTTGAGTTTCATCCGCACGTCGAGAATGACGATGGACAGCAGTTCGGCCGACTCCCGGCTGTTGATCTCGTTGAGGACCTTGCGGCACCCCTCGAGCGTCTCAAGCACCGACTGCAACTGTTCGTCTGAATACGACACCGGCGTTCTTTCCGTTAGTTCGGCCTGTGAGGCGTGTTTCTGGCGATCCCCTCAGCCCCCATGACCGGCTGAGGATAACACGAGGCCACTGCGCCCCTGAACATCGTTTGAGCGTGCTTCTGCGTTGAAACCGCGTCTCCGGCGACGCTGCGCCGTCGGCTATTGTCGAAGCGGTCGGCGATAGGAAGCCTGGCGCGCCTAGATTGATCCATCCCGGAAGGCGGCGCCGGCTCTCGCGCACGAACGGCCATTACGGACAGCGCCGACAATCCCGCAGCCATTTCAAGGCTCGCAACGGACCTCACGCGACACCCCTTTACGCAGGCGATGGCCTGCTCGCTTCCCAGTCCTTGGCAACACCTAGATACCACCAACGAGACAGTAAGGATGACGTTCAAAACTCGCCGATCCCCAACCCGCAGTGGTTGTGGTTTGTGCCGGATTCTGCCAGTTTAGCGACCCGAAGGGAATTGTATGCACTCCTTGGCGGAAAGGGGCGTTCCACTGGAGGAACACCCAAAGACAAATATCAGCGGCCTCTCCGATTGGGATGCGGCCCGCATCTTTTTGGAAGTCGTCCGATGCGGCAGTTTCCGCTCGGCGGCCGAGCGTCTGTCGCTGTCAACCAACGCCGTCCGCCGCCGGATCGATGATTTCGAGCGCCAGACCGGCACCACGCTCTTCACCCGCGACGTCCACGGCACCCATCTGACCGATGAGGGCGCGCTGGTGGTCTCCGCCGTCGAGCGGATGGAGGCGGCCACCTTCGACGTGCTGCGCGCCAGCGATTCGATGGCCAACGCCCTGACCGGCGAGGTGCGTGTCGCCGTCACCGAGGGCCTCGGGACGTTCTGGCTCGCCCCTCGGCTGGTCGAATTCCAGCAGGCCTACCCCAAGATCCTGGTCGACCTCCATTGCGCGATGCGCTCGGCCGACGTCTCGCGCCACGAGGCCGACGTTGCCATTCATCTGGCGCGTCCATCGGCGCTCGACATCAAACTGGTGCGGCTCGGCCGCATGCATCTGATGTTCTGGGCCTCCAAGCAGTATATCGAGAAACATGGCGTGCCGCAGTCCGCGGCCGAATTGATCAAGCATCGCCTGGTGCTGCAATTCGCCGACCAGATCGCCGCCAAGGAAACCTTCGAGAGCTTCTTCCCGGGCGTTCCTGAACGTGACCTTCTGGTCATGAAGACCAACGTCTCCAGCGCCAACTACTGGGCCGTCGCGAATGGCGCCGGAATCGGCGTTTTCCCGAGCTACGCCATTGCGCTTGGCGGGAAGTTAATTCCACTGGAGGTCGAGCTGAACCGACCGCTGGATATCTGGTTATCCTACCACCCCGGTAGCGGCCGGATTCCACGCGTGCGGCACATGATTGACTGGCTGATCGACGCTTTCAATCCGGCGCGCTTCCCGTGGTTTAAGGAAGAGTTCGTGCATCCGCGCGAATTCAAGGACGAGTATATGGGCGAACCCCTGACCCAGCTCTTCGGGGGATTTTCAACCGAAGAACAACGAGAACAAGTATGAAAACAGCGGCGAAGAGAATGAAGCAGCGCAGTGCCGGCAAGCCGGACATTGAGCTTGGGAAGCGGATCCGTCTGCGGCGCGTCGAGATGAAGATCTCGCAGGCCGAGCTGGGCGAGAAGCTCGGCGTCAGCTTTCAGCAGGTCCAGAAATACGAGAAGGGCGTCAATCGCGTCGGCGCGGCTCGGCTTCAGCAGATCGCCTCCGCCCTCGATGTGCCCGTGACCTTCTTCTATGACGGCGACAACAAGGCGCGCGAAGTCGAGAGCCTGCTGTTCCTCGACTCGGCTTTCAGCCTCCGCCTGCTGCGCGCCTACAGCAAGATCAAGGACCAGACGGTGCAGCGTCAGCTCGTCTCGCTGATGGAGTCGATCGCAGCGAACGAAGGCTGAGCCGATCAGCGCTTGGCCTTTGTAGCCGATGTTCAATCCGCCACGTCGCGGGGACGCGGCTGGATTGAACGAGACCTCGGCCTGCGCGCAACGCGCGCGGCCTCTGCTTTTCGGGGCGGCCCGGCCGCCCCTTTTTCCTGACAATTTTCCTGGCAGTTTGCCGCCGACAATTCTAATAGCGGCGCCTTCGACCAGTATCTCGAGAACGATTTGGTGGTGTGGCGCTATCGCGTGATCGCCATGCAATCGCGGCACAGGCGGATGCAAAGCCCCTCGCCTCGCCGTGGTTGACCCCGGCCTCGCCCCGGCCGCACATTGCGCCTCGCCAACGACAAGCGAGCGCGCGATGCCCGACATTTCAAGCACGACCGAAACACCTTATGCCGCCGGCAAGATCCTCAAGCACGTCGCCGATGGCGTCGGCGTGATCACCTTCAACAATCCCGACAAGCGCAACGCGATGTCGTTGGAGATGTGGGAGGGATTTGGCGAGGCGCTGACCAGCTTGCGCGACGACGACGCAGTCCGCGTCGTGATCCTGCGCGGCGCCGGCGGCAAGGCGTTCGTCTCGGGCGCCGACATCAGCCAGTTCGAGAAGGTCAGGCACAATGCAGCCGCCTCGGAGGAATATGCAAAACGCAGCGCCGCCCAACGCGCACTGCTCGCCGACTATCCCAAGCCAACCATCGCCTGCATCCAGGGCTTTTGCCTTGGCGGCGGCATGCAGGTCGCGATGCTCGCGGACATCCGCATCGCCGCGCATGGCAGCCAGTTCGGCATTCCCGCCGCAAGGCTCGGCATCGCCTACGGCTATGACGGCTTGCGGCACCTGGTGTCGCTGGTCGGCCCGTCCTGGGCACGGCTCCTGATGTACACGGGCATGCGCATCGATGCGTCGGAGGCGCTGCGCATCGGCCTCGTCGAGCGCCTGTTCCCGATCGATGTATTGTGGGGCGAGACGATGGCAATCGCACAGACCATTTCCGAGAATGCACCGCTCGCAATCAAGGCTGCCAAAATCACCATCGCGCAGGTACTGAAGGACGAGAGCAAACGCGACATGGACGCGATCAAGGCGATCAGCAACGCCTGCATGGACTCTGCGGATTTTCGCGAGGGCCGGCAGGCCTTCATGGAAAAGCGCAAGCCACAATTCCAGGGACGGTGATTCCGTCGTCATTGCGAGCGCAGCGAAGCAATCCAGAGTCTTTCCGCGTAGACCGTCTGGATTGCTTCGCTACGCTCGCAATGACGGCACGGATGAATCATGCACCCGAATTCTACAGCGCTGCAAGCACCGCTTTCGTGATGTCGGCCGTGCCGTTGCTGCCACCGAACTCCATCGGCTTGATGCCGCCGGCATAGACCTGATCCACGGCACGCCCGATCGCCTCGCCGGCCTCGGCCGCGCTCTCGACGCCGTGCTTGTCGGCGAGCCAGTCCAGCATCATCGCGGCAGACAGGATCATGCCGGTGGGATTGGCCTTGCCCTGCCCCATGATATCGGGCGCGGTGCCGTGGCAGGGCTGGAACACGGCGTACTTGTCGCCGATGTCAGCCGACGGCGCCATACCGAGGCCGCCGATCAGGCTCGCGGTGATGTCGGAGACGATGTCGCCGAACATGTTCTCCATCACCATCACGTCGAAATCCCAGGGGCGCTTCACCAGCATCGCCGAACAGGCATCGACGTAGAGCCGATCGGTCTTCACTCCGGGATGCTTCGCAGCGATCTCGTCGAAGATGCCGCGGAAGAATGCAAACGCCTTGAACACGTTCGCCTTGTCGACGCAGGCGAGCGTGCCCGGCTTGCCGCGTGCCTTGCGCCGCTCGGCGAGGCGGAACGAGAAGTCGAACAGGCGCTCGGATGTCCTGCGCGTGATCACCATGGTCTCGCGCGCGTCCTCATCGGTGACGACGCCCTTGCCCATCGAGGCGAACAGCCCCTCGGTCGACTCGCGGATCACGACGAGATCGATCCCGCGCTGATCTGCGCCGACGATCGGGCTCGGCACGCCCGGAATGAGCCGTGCTGGTCGCACGCCGGCATAGAGATCGAAGATGAAGCGCAGCTCGATCTGCGGGGCTATCTCGGTGTTGTCGGGGTAGCGCACCGACGGCAGGCCGCAGGCGCCGAGCAAAATCGCGTCCGCTTCCTCGCAAAGCCTGATCGTCGAATCCGGCATCGACTTGCCGGTCGCAAGATAATTGTTCGCGCCGGCGGGTGCGTCGGTGAAACGGAAGCTCAAGCCTGATTTCGACTCGATCTTGCGCAGGATCTCGATCGCCGGCGCCATGACTTCAGGGCCGATGCCGTCGCCGGCGAGCACGGCAATGTGGAAGGCGTTGTTTGCGGACATATAAGAGGCCTCAGGAAGGAGCCAGCCAGAACGTCAATGCGAGCGAAGCGAAGCAATCCAGAACTGCATCTGCGGAGACATTCTGGATTGCTTCGTCGCTTCAGTGCAAAATTGCTTCGCAATTTTGTCACGACCTCGCAATGACGATGGAGAGAGTGGAGTTAAGGCGTCAACACCGTCCGCCCGACAACCGCACCCTGCTGCAATTGCAGCAGCGCATCGTTGGCCTTGGAGAGCGGCTGCCGGGTCACCGGAATCGGCGGCACGTTCTTGGCGCGGACGAGGTCGAGCAGCTCCCGCGTCTCGCGCAGGTTTCCGACATAGCTGCCCTGGATCGTCACCGCCTTGATCGGGATCAGCGGCAATGCCCAGGTCGCGCCGCCGCCGAACAGGCCGACGATGACGAGCTTGCCGCCCTTGGTCAGGCAGTCGAAGCCGAGCTGCGTCGTCGCGGCGTTGCCGACGAGGTCGATTACGGCGCGGATCGGGCCACCCGCCTTCTTGGCGAGCTGCTCCAGCGCATCCGGCGCCTTGGGATCGACTGTGGCGAGCGCGCCGGCCTTTTCCGCCGCCTCGCGCTTCCTGGCGTCGATGTCGACCATGATCGCGCCCTTGCCGCCCATTGCCTTCAGCAGCGACAGCGCCATCAGGCCGAGGCCGCCGGCGCCGAACATCATGATCGGCGTGTCAAAGTGCTGCTCGACCTTCTTGAGCGCGCTGTAGGTCGTGACGCCCGAGCAGGCGTAGGGCGCCGTCGTCGCCGGATCGAGCCCCTTGAGGTTGAGCAGATAGCGCGGATGCGGCACCAGCATGTGATCGGAATAGCCGCCATCGCAATAGACGCCGAGCGAGCGCGGCGTCAGGCACATGTTCTCGTCGCCGGCGAGACAAGTCGCGCACTTGCCGCAGCCGATCCAGGGATAGACCAGGCCGACGTCGCCAAGCTTGAGATCGCCCTGATCGGTCGGCTTCACGTCCGGGCCGAAGGCAGCGATTTCACCGACGGTCTCGTGACCCATCGTCAGCGGCAGATTGATGCCGCGGTCCTTCAGCGACAGCGGCTTGCGGCCATGGCCGAGATCGTAACCGCCTTCCCAGATGTGGAGATCGCTGTGACACACGCCGGCGGCCTTCACCTTGATCAGCACCTGCGTGCCCGACGGCTGCGGCGTGGCCTCGTCGAACTCCTTCAGCGGTGCCTTGAAATCGGCGACCTTGAAACTCTTCATCGCGTCCTCCCGCATGGTTCTCGTTGCTGCCACCATGCCACGGCCGGCGAGACGAGACAAACCCGGGAGCCGTCCTGGTTCAGGCCAGCGGATGGTGGCAAGCGGCGAACTGACCGGGCGCGACCTCGCGCAACTCGGGTATCTCCGCGCTGCATCGCTGATCCGCCCGCGGGCAGCGGGTGCGGAAACGACAGCCTGATGGCGGTGCAATCGGCGATGGCGGCTCGCCGGTGGCCACACTTTCGGCGGGACGAACATCCGGATCGGGGACCGGGATCGCCTGCAACAGCAACCCGGTATAGGGATGCGCAGGTTTCGCGAACAATTGCTCCGATGGCCCGACCTCGCAGAGCCGGCCGAGATACATCACCGCGACGCGGTCGCTGACCGCTTTGACCACCGCGAGATCATGTGCAATGAACAGCAGCGTCAGGCCGAAGCGCGCCTTCATCTCCTCCAGCAGGTTGAGGATCTGCGCGCGGATGGAGACGTCGAGCGCCGAGACTGGCTCGTCGCAGACGATGAATTCGGGATTGAGCACCAGCGAGCGCGCGATGCAGATGCGCTGGCACTGGCCACCGGAGAATTCGTGCGGCAGACGATTGACGACAATCTCAGGATCAAGCCCGACCGCGCCGAGCACCTCGTGGACGCGCCGCTTGCGCTCGGCGGCATCCTTGACGCCGGCGATGATGAGCGGCTCGGCAACGATGTCGCCGATGCGCCGGCGCGGATTGAGCGAGGCAATTGGATCCTGGAAGATCAGCTGCACGCGGCGGCGCATCTTGCGCAGCGCCTCGCCCTCCATCGCGGTGAGATCCTCGCCGTCGAACAGCACGCGCCCGGATCTGGCGCGGCGCAATTGCAGGACCGCGCGTCCCAGCGTCGACTTGCCGCAGCCGGATTCCCCGACCAGCCCCAGTGTCTCGCCGCGCGCGACCTGGAGGCTGACACCGGAGACGGCGTGAACCGTCTTGTTGCCGAGACCATATTCGACGACGAGATTGTCGACGTTCAACAACGGCTCGGCGCGCACCGCGAGCTGCATCATGCGCCGGTCCTCTCCCACATCTGGATCGGGTGGAAGCAGGCATAGAGATGCCCGGGCATCTCGGCACTCTTCAATTCGGGCTTCGCCTCATGACAACGACCCGCGGCGTAGCGGCAACGTGGCGCGAAGGAGCAGCCCTTGAGCGGCCGTGTCGGATCGGGCGGACGGCCGGAGATGGCCGGCAGCGGCGTGTGTGGGGCGGTCTCCAACTTCGGGATCGCGGCCAGCAGTGCCTCGGTGTAGGGCATGTGCATCCGTTTGAACAACGTCGAGGTCGGTGCACGCTCCACCACCCTGCCCGCATACATCACCGCAACTTCGTCGGCGCGGCCGGCGACCACGCCGAGATCGTGGGTGATGATGATCATCGCCATGTGGCGACGGCGCTGCTCGCGCGCGAGCAGGTCAAGGATCTGCGCCTGGATGGTCACGTCGAGTGCCGTGGTAGGCTCGTCCGCGATCAGGAGTTTTGGTTCGCAGGACAGCGCGATCGCAATCGCGATGCGCTGGCGCATACCGCCGGAACATTGATGCGGATATTGCACGAGCCGCTGCTCCGGCGCCGGAATGCCGACGGCCGCGAGCAGCTCGATGCTGCGCTTCCGCGCCGCGGGGGCGTCGAGCTCGAGGTGCTCCTGGATCGTCTCCATCAACTGGGTGCCGATGGTGAGCACCGGATTGAGCGAGGTCATGGGATCCTGGAACACGACTGCGAGGTTGCGCCCGCGCAGGCGCCGCAGGCGTTCGGCGTCCAGCCGCACCAGATCCTGGCCGTCGAACATCACGCGGCCCGTGAGCTTTGCCTTCTTCGGCAGGAGCTGAAGGACCGCCCGCGACAGCATGGTCTTGCCGCAGCCGGATTCGCCAACGATACCGAGCGTCCGGCCCGCTTCCAGCGACAGATCGACATGATCCACGGCGCGTAAGTTGCCGCGCGGGGTCGGTAGCTCGACCGCGACGTCCTCGATGGTCAGAAGCGGTGTGCTCACAGCGCCCCCTGACGCGGATCGGTGAGCGCCCGCAAGGTATCGCCGACCAGGTTGAAGGCCAGCACGGTCAGGAACAGCGCCGTCGCCGGCAGGAAGGCGAGCCGCGGCGCGACATCGAGGCTGTCCCGCCCCTCGCCGATCATGCTGCCCCAGCTCGCCATCGGCGGCGGCACGCCGAGACCGAGGAAGGACAGCGCGCCCTCCACCACGATGGTGACGGCGACGCCGAGCAGGAAGAAGGCCAGCAGCGGCAGGATCGCGTTCGGCAGCAGCTCGCGCAGCAGGATGCGCGCATGGCTGGCACCGAGCGCTTCGGCTGCGATGACGAACTCGCGCCGCGCCAGCGTCAGCGTCGCCGCGCGCGCCACGCGCATGAAGGCGGGAATGCCGAGCACGCCGAGGATCAATGTGAGATTGGGAATGGACTGGCCGAGATAGGCAGTTACGGCAAGCGCGAAGATCAGCGGTGGAAAGGCGAGCAGCACATCCATGCTGCCGACCACCAGCGTCTCAAACCGGCCACGGAAATAACCGGCGAGCAGACCGAGCGCGCCGCCGATGCCGAGACCGATCATCGGTGCGATCAGCCCCACCGTTAGCGAAACGCGCGCGCCAAAGACCAGGCGGGCGAGCTCGTCGCGGCCGAGCCCGTCGGTGCCGAGCCAGTGCTCCCCAGAGAACGCAGCGCGGCGCTCCAGCATGTCCATGTCTAGAGGGTTCTGCAGCGGCAGCAGCGGCGCGAGGATCGCGAGCGCAAGGACGATAGCGAGCCAGAGGCTCGCAATCCAGAAAAGTAGCCCGAGCCTGCGTTTGCGCCTGACTGGCGCCGATACCTCGTCCTGCATCGAAAGCTCAAGCGTGGCCATGGCGGATCCTCGGATCAAGCACGGCATAGAGCATGTCGACGATGAAGTTCACGATGACGAAGCCGCAGGCGACCAGCAGGACCACGCCCTGGAGGATGACGAGGTCGCGGGTGTAGATCGCGCCGACCAGCAGCCGGCCGATGCCCGGCAGCGCGAAGATCGATTCCACGATCAGCGTGCCGCCGAGCAGCCGGCCGATATTGATGCCTGTCACTGTCACCAGCGTCAGCGACGAAGGTTTCAGCGCATGCACGAACAGGATGCGCGAAGGCTTCAGGCCCTTGGCCTTAGCGAGCGCGATGTAATCTTCCTGCAAGGTCGCGATCATGTCGGAGCGCAGCACCCGCATGATGCCCGGCCATTCGGCCAGTGCCAGCGTCAGCGCCGGCAGCACGAAGAAGCGCAAGTTCGCGAGCGGCTCCTCGGTGAACGGCACGTAGCCGGTCGCCGGCAGCCAGTGCAGCTCGACCGCGAACAAATAGATCAGCAGGATCGCCACCAGAAAGGACGGCATCGACAGCATCGCAAAAGCGCTGCCGGTCATGAAGCGGTCGAACGCGCCGCCGGCGCGCGCGGCGCAGGCGATAGCGACGGGAACGCCGATCAGGAGGCCGATGAATTCGGCCATCAGCATCAACTGGAGCGAGACCGGAAAGCGCTCCGAGACCGCCTGCAGCACCGTTTGCCCGGTGCGGAACGAACGGCCGAGATCGCCCTGGAGCACGTGCCCGAGCCAGCTCAGGTAACGCCACCACAACGGCTGATCGAGCCCCATCTCATGGCGGAGCGCCGCGACATTCTCGGGCGTCGCCTGATCGCCGAGGATGACGAAAGCGAGATCGCCAGGGAGCAGCGAGGCGATCAGGAAGGTGAGCAGCGAGACGGCAAGCAGAACCGGCAGCATGCCAAGCAATCGCCGCACGACGAGGATCAGCATCGCGCGGTCATTCCAGCCAGGTAGTCGAGACGTCGATCACGCCGTTGTAGATCTTCGGAAAGCCCTTCAGCCTGGCGCTCGACAGCGCGTAATAGGTATTCTGGAAGGTCCAGAACCAGATCGCCTCCTTGTTGATCAGGCGGCTGATCGCGCAATAATCCTCGGTGCGTTGGCCGACATCGGCGGTGACGCGCGAATGGTCGAGCAACCGGTCGAGCTCCGGATCGGAGAATCCGGCGAGCGCGAGCGGGCTGCCGCTGCGGAAGTTCGCATACATCTGCGGATCCGGGTCGGCGAGATCGACGATGCGCCACGGCGTCAGCTGGAACTGGCGCGAGAAGGCGCGCGAGGGAATCGTCGCCTGGTCTACCTGGTCGATCTCCATATTGGCGCCGGCGCGCTTCCAGAATTGCTGGAGCACCTGGCCGATCATGCGGCCGCGCGGAGTCGCGGTCACCAGCATCTTGAACTCGACCGGCTTGCCGTAGTCCTTGAGCAGCACCTTGGCCTTTTCGAGGTCAAACGGCAGCGCGCCGTCGTCCTTGCACTTGACCCAGGAACCGTCGCCGTACGGATTGCTCGCGGGCCGGCTCAGACCGTTGCTGATCGCCTGCGACATCTTGGGACGGTCGATCGCCATCACCAGCGCCTGGCGCACCCGGACGTCGTCGAACGGCGCCACCTTGGTGTTGAAAGCGTAGACCTGCGCGCCCGAGCCCTTGTAGGTGTGGACGGTCAGCTTGGGGTCCTTCTGCGCCTTGATGATGTTGTCGGCGTCGTTCTCGTCGTCCCAGATGATATCGGCCTCGCCCGATTGCAGGGACGCAAAGCGCGACTGCGCGTCGGGCAGCGGCTTCAGGATGATGCGGTCGAGATAGGGATGGCCCTTGTTCCAGTAATCCGGGTTCTTCTCCAAAACCATGCGATCGCCGGCGGTCCAGGACTTCAGGATGTAGGGGCCGGTGCCGACGGGATTGCGATTGTAGTCGTCGCCCTTCGTCTTCCAGGCCGTCGGCGAATGTACGACGTTGTTTTGGCTCTGGATGCTGATCACCGCCGGCAAATTCACGGCAGGGTCGGTGAGATTGTAGACAATGGTGTATTCGTCAGGTGCCAGCACCTCCTTGACGTTGGTGATGTAGAAGGCACAGCGGCACTTGTTGGCGGGATCCTTCTGCCGGTCAAAGTTTTCCTTGAAGGCCTGCGCATTGAACGGCGTGCCGTCGTGGAATTTCACACCCTGGCGCAGCTTGAAGGTCCAGCTCTTGTAGTCGTCGGAATGGGTCCAGGACACCGCGAGTTTGGGCGCGGCCTCGCCCTTGTCGTCGAGCGTGGTCAGTGTGTCAAAGATCGCGGCTGCGGCCGTGAAGGTCGAGGTGTCGTAGACTCCGACCTTGAGCGGATCGAAGCCTGGAATGTCGAGTTCCTGGCCGACGGTAATGCTGCCGCCAGACTTCTGCGCTTGTGCCGGCGCGGCCAGCGCAAATGCCATGACAAGGAAAATAGGCGCAAGCCTGCGTGCTGCGTCTGCCGCGTTGGTCATGGTTCCTCCCGGGATCCCTCGTCCGATGTTTCGGATCGTTGAATGACTCGGAGTGAGATTGGCGACAAATGCTCGCCACGGCAAGAGGAACGCAAGAGAGATCAAATGCCGCACGCGTGCGGCGCAACGCGCTCAGTTCGTCGCGGCCGTTTTGCCTGGCGGAATTGGCGCATCGTTGACAAGGCCGATCTCCTCGCGCAGCGCATCTGTGTGCTCGCCGAGCACGGCCATCGTCTTGCCGGGCGTGGTGTCGGCACCCGACATCCGGAACGGCAAGTTGAGGACCTGGAAGGAGCCGCCTTCGTCCTCCACAGACGAGAGCGCCCGGCGATGCGCGAGTTGCGGGTCGGCCAGCGCCTCGGACACGGTGCGATAGGCCGAGGCCGGCACACCGGCAGCGCCGAGTGCGACGAGACACGCATCCGTCGTGAGCTGCCGTGACCAGGCTTCGACCCCGTCCATCATATC
>JAEWFG010000215.1 GCA_023388935.1 Pseudomonadota bacterium
TCTGGATGCGCGCCCCCTGGGACGAGGCCAAGACGCTGCAGCGTCCGCTGCCGGACGGCGCGTTGACGATCGTCGCGACCGGCGAAAAGGAAGATCCCGCTGCGGCCGCCTAGTGTTGTGCACAGGAAAGTGGAACAGGTGGACAAGGACCAGTGCCCGCGATTTCGAATCCCTGCCCTGTGCTAACTGGCCGGAACCATGGACGGGCGCGGACGATTCTTGTCGGCAGGAGCGATCAATGCTGATGTCCAGAGACGGCCCGCGGTCCGGACGCTACGCGGCTGGGTCATCTCGGTCCTCCACGACGCCGGGGCCATTCGGGAGTGCGGGGAGCACGGCTGGATACAGAATCGCGGCGACCCGTACGCCTGCGAGCGTGCATTCGACGTCGCGCGTCAGGATCCGCCGGCCGGGGTATCTCCGGAGGCCGCCGCGGTCGCGATTGCCGAGGTCCTGGATTCGATCGGAGACACATGCCCTGAGTGTCCGCCAGAGGACCTCGTCTAACGCTGCGACGAGCCGACCACGAACCTCTATAATTTGAGGATGGCCTCATCTGATCCGGAGCAAGGCGTCTCGCCGGCGCCCCATCGCAAGATCATCCATATCGATATGGATGCGTTCTATGCCTCCGTGGAACAACGCGATAATCCGGAGCTGCGCGGCAAGCCGGTCGCGGTGGGCGGCTCGGCGGAGCGCGGCGTCGTCGCGGCCGCGAGCTATGAAGCCCGCAAATTCGGCGTACGCTCTGCCATGCCGTCGGTGACCGCGAAGCGTCAGTGTCCCGACCTGATCTTCGTCAGGCCGCGCTTTGAAGTCTACAAGGCGATCAGCCGGCAGATCCGCGAAATCTTCGCCGAACACACGCCAATCATCGAACCTCTGTCGCTCGACGAGGCCTATCTCGACGTCACTGAAAACCTTCAAGGTATCCCGCTCGCCAGGGACATCGCCTTGCGCATCCGCGAAAAGATCAAGGCCGAGACCGGCCTCAATGCCTCGGCCGGCATTTCCTACAACAAGTTTCTGGCGAAGCTCGCCTCCGATCATCGCAAGCCCAACGGCCAGTTCGTCATCTCGCCCGAGATGGGGCCAGGCTTCGTGGAGGCGTTGGCCGTTGGCAAATTCCACGGGATAGGCCCCGCGACAAGCGCGAAAATGAATGCGCTCGGCATCTTCACGGGTCTCGACATACGCAATCAGACACCGGAATTCTTGAACGCGAATTTCGGCAAGTCGGGTGCCTACTACTACTGGATTTCGCGCGGCGTCGACGAACGGCCGGTTCGAACAAATCGGATCCGGAAGTCCGTCGGCGCGGAGAATACGTTCTCGACCGACCTTACAGAATTCGATGCCATGGTCGCGGAGCTCGAGCCGCTGATCGACAAGGTCTGGCGGCACTGCGAGCCGTCGGGCACTCGGGGGCGAACCGTGACACTCAAGGTGAAGTTCGCCGACTTCGAGATTATCACGCGCAGCCGGTCGGTCTCTTCGGCTGTCGCAAGCCGCCATGATTTCGCAGAGATGGCGATCGGTCTGCTGGAGGACAACATGCCTCTTCCGAAGGCGGTTCGCCTCCTGGGGGTGTCGCTGTCGTCCCTCCAAGTCGGGGATGATGAGGAGCCGCAACTAGATTTCGGGCTTTGACTCGAACTAGATTTGTGTTCGGCCAGCCGCGATGACGGGTAGCCGCAGCTGGAAGACCGCAACACCCAATGCTTGAGAGCGACTTAAACTTGGCCGCCATGGCCGAGGCATTGGCCAAATCCGCCGACTACCGCGTCCTTCGGCGCTTGGTGCGTCGGGAGTCTTTCACTCTTTCCAACGGGGAAGCGACCAAAGCCGGCGTCCTCATCGACGTCGAGACCACCGGCCCGGATCAACAGAAAGACGAAGTTATCGAGCTGGGATCGCGGCGTCCTTGTTTACTGCGCCGACTATCGGTGTGGCCATAACGTTGCGTTGAGCGCGGATTGATGGTCTGACGAGGTGCGGTTATCGGATCTTGAGTCGCATTTTATCTGCCAGGCTTGCGGCAGACGAGGTGCCGATGTCCGGCCGCACTTTGATTGGAACACGCCCACTGTGCCAGCAATGGGGTACCGATGAAACTCGCCACCGAAGGCCCTTTCGCCAACCCAGAAACCGCAGCCCGCAAACTGGTCGAACTCGCAAAGAGCATTGAAGCCGTCCAAGACGGCCGCATTCATATCGAGAAGATCAACGCGCCCTTTCTCTACAAGCTCAAGGCCACCGGCCCGGAGTTCGCCGCCGGCATCAAGCACGCGGTCGAGAAGGGGTGGCTCGAACAGCACGAGAGCGGCACATATGTGCGGCTGCTTCTGTCGCGCGCTAGTGCGAAGTCCGTGCAACATTCTGCTGCACCCTCGCCCGTTCCTTCTCCAGAAGCTCCTCCACGTACTGGAGGACCATGCGCCGGGAGTCCTGGTTGGTTATTTTCCCAAACGCTTTGATCAGGCGCAGCATCTGCAGATCTTCGATCCAGCTGGGCATGGCGAAGACCTCATCAAAAAACTGGCAACAAATACATATTGGTGCTTCCTCAAACTGGACGCATGTTGATCACTGTACCAAAAACAAAGCACAGTGATCCGATAAGGTAAAGCCAGTTCGCTAGATTGCTCATGCGACATCTCGTGGATTGACGGGCTGGGGCTCTGCGGGCTTGTTCATTTCAGCACGCATCCTCATTTGCTCCACGTCACCACCACCACCCGACGAGAATGACCTTGCAACGCCGGCGGGGGAAATCACGTCTCGCCATAGAGTCGATAGACGATCGTTATTGCCGCCGCGCCACCTGATGCCGTAGCGAGGAATCACCAGCCGCATCTGCAGAGACTTCCAAACCCGTTGCCGCCCTTGGACTAATCGAGGTTGCGCGCGACAACGCGCGCCGGCGTCCTTGACTATGACGCCGCTCCTACGATGGATTTGTCGTGCGCCACGTCGGCGACCGATGCCGGACCAAGGTAAGATAGGGAAAGACATCGCCATTTTGCAGATGGGTAGGAAACCCACAGAAGATTTTGGAAATTCGGCTATTCGGATCACAGTGTGGGCTCGCGAGCGAACTGACGTTTTTCCGAACTGTCTTGCTTCGGTCGATAGGCAGCGGCGGGCCGGGCGAGGAGCCCGGGTCGCCGGCGTCAGCGGATTCCGCGACCGGCAGCTCCCGGCCGGGGCTTAACTACGCACGGCGCTTGATTTCCCGTTCGGGTATCAACCGCCCCGCCTGTCCCACACGCAAATCCGAATAAAATTCGGGCTCGCGTCCAAGCTGTTCTTGCGCAATCAGGTCCGGTGGTGGCACGAAGCCAAGCCCCACCGACCCGCCACTCAATCCGAGCTGACCCGGACGCGTTACGTTGCCTCCTGGTCCTCAGCGACCGAAATCCATGTGCGCCCGCATGTCAGCATTCAAGGCAGGAGCGGACCCGTTTTGCTCAACGTGAGTTCTTCTCAGTTTGACCCGAATGTATGGTCCGGCCGCGCGTTGCAAGAGGTTTCGTCAACGTGGCAGATTGCGGTCTTGCATCAATGTATCCGGTCTCTGATTGGAGCTCTTGCTCCCGACCATCATGGATATCAGCGCGCATGCG
>JAEWFG010000220.1 GCA_023388935.1 Pseudomonadota bacterium
ATGACATCGAGATCGTCATCGGTAAGCTTGCCCCATTGCTCCTTGACCTTACCTTTGACCTGCTTCCAGTTACCTTCGACGCGATTCCAATCCATGGCGCTCCTCCTCGGTTAAGAAGGTTCAACCACGTAGCTCTAGCCCGGTTCCTATCCGGGGGTCCGCTGTAATGCTCGCCTACTTGTTTGATCGAGAGCCGCTGCTTGGCGGGGTTCAGTGAGATAGTGGATCAGCGATGCTCTCGAGCGACTTGCCCTCCGCATCGATGCCTAAAACCCATTCAGCCGTAGCCGCGATGAGCAGAAGGATCGCCGCGACCGCGTAGCCGGCGCTGACTGCCCAGTTCGATCCGGACTCAATCAGCTTCCCGAACAGAAGCGGGGAAATTGTGCCGCCGATCGCTGTGCCGACCGCATAGAAGCATGCGATCGCCAACGCGCGGGTTTCGAGAGGAAATATCTCGCTCGCCGTGAGATAGGCCGAGCTTGCCGCTGCTGAGGCGAAGAAAAAGATAGCACACCACGCCGCGGTCTGCGTGAACTGGGACAGCACGCCTGTTGCGAACAGATAGGCCGTAAACAGCAGAAGGACACCGCTGATACCAAAGGTCCCGGTGATCATCCTCCTTCGGCCTACGGTGTCGAAAAAGTGGCCGAGGAGCAGCGGCCCGCAAAAGTTTCCGATCGCAAGCGGCAGCACGTAGAACCCGACGCGCTGCTCGGGCACACCGTAAAAATGCGACAGGACCAGTCCAAAGGTGAAGAACACCGAGTTGTAGAGAAAGGACTGCGCGACCATCAACGTGAGCGCCAGAATGCTTCTGGCGCGGTACTTTCCGAACATCGACGAAAAGATAAGTTCGATGCCGAACACCTTGCGCGGGTGAACTTCGAGTGTGCCGCCCGCAGCCGGCAGTTGTCGTGAGGTCCCGGCTTCGACTTGCCTCTCGATAGCGCCTACGGTCTCCTCGGCTTCCTGCTGCCGGAGGTGGGTGACCAGCCAGCGCGGACTCTCCGGAACAAACCGCCTCAGCAGGAGGATCGAAAGCCCCAATACGCCGCCGATGCCGAAACCGAGACGCCATCCGAAGTTAGCGGGAAAGATGTTGGGATCGAGCAGGAAGGGCACCGCCAGGGCGCCAACGCTCGCGCCGAGCCAGAAGCTGCCGTTGACGATCAGGTCGACCCGACCACGGTACTTGGCCGGGATAAGTTCATCGATGGCCGAATTGACGGCCGCGTACTCGCCGCCGATCCCAAGTCCGGTCAACAGTCGGAAGAATGCGAAACTCCAGAAGCTCCATGCCAGTGCGCTGAGTAGCACGCCCGCCAGATAGATGATCAGCGTAACGTAAAACACGAGGCGCCGGCCGTGACGGTCGGTGATCCAGCCGAACAGTAACGCACCAGTGACGGCGCCCGCGAGGTAAAACGAAGCAATGGCGCCAAGGTCGGAACTAGTCAGATGCAGCGTCTCGGCGCTTTGCAGTGCCGGTCCGAGGGAACCGACGATGGTCACTTCCAGCCCGTCGAGAATCCAGGTGATTCCGAGTCCAAGAACGACGAGGTTGTGAAAGCGGCTCCACGGCAGCCGGTCCAGCCTGAACGGAATGTCCGTCCGAATTGCCGCGGGCGGAGAAGTGTCCAACATCCGAAATCCTGCGAGTAGCTTAAATCTCAGAAACCGAGATGGCAGGTCGCCAACGTCCGGAGAACCGCAAAGTTCTCCAATCGAAGATCTACTGAGGAAGTAGAGGAACGAAGCACCAAGAGAAGGCTTGGTCGCTAAAGGAGTAGCGAAATGAACGTCTCCCGTTTTGCTCTCGTCACGATGATCATCGTTCCCTGTGCGGCGTTCGCCCAAGGTGGATGAGGTGGCGGAGGAGTGGTAGCGCTGGCGGATCTGCCGGCGGAGGCGCAGGTGGTGCCTCCTCCTCGGCTACTGGAGGCGCAGCCGCAACGGCCTTACTCCAATCCGGGAGTGATTGGTACCGCTGGCGAAGGCGCGAATGGAGGTCCGGCGACGGTGTCTCCTGGTCGAGGAACCAGGAGTTCGCGCCCGCGCGCGGCACTTACGATCGGTTCATGACACTACACGGCGAGATGAACCGTCTGTTTGACGACGTCTTCCGCGGCTTCGGCACACCAAGCCTCTCATCGTCCATGGAGGGGCACTTCGGCTGGCCAAAGCTCGAGGTCAGTGACACCGACCAGACGCTCACGATCTCAGCCGAGCTGCTCGGCATGACGGAGAAGGACGTCCAAATCGAAATGGCGAACGGCGTTCTGCGCATCCGCGGCGAGAAGGACGAGCGGCGGCGAAGGCAAGCACTTCACCGAGCGCCACTACGGCGCCTTAACGGCAGATTCCGCTGGAAGGCGTAGGAGGACAAGGCGGAAGCCTCGTTCAAGAACGGCGTCCTGACGATCTCGCTGCCGAAGTCGCAGAACTTGCGGGCGGGCGTCAAGCGCATCGCCATCAACACCCAGTAGCGACGATCACGGGCGGCGGCATCCGCCGCCGTCCGGTCCAAAACCCGTCCCTCGGAAAGGACCGTAAAGGAGGCAAGCGATGACTAATGCCAAAACTAACGCCGGAAAACTCGATCCACCTGTTCCACCTCGCCGCGCACTACGCGCCTCCGGAGGAGGTCCTGAATGACAAGGAGCTTTCCTTGTCCGAAAAGCGGATCATCCTGTCATCCAGCCCGCTGCGCGAGATCCCGGGCATGAGCCATACCATCCGGTTCGTCGATATCCTCGCGGCGCTGCGCCGCCTCGACAGCGAAGACGACGATCCGCCGCGGCCCGGGCCTAGGGAAGCTGGCGCAAGGCTGTGGTCAGGCGCTCGCGTGCCCATGCGACCGCGTTCGACTTGGCGCTTTCCTCGTCATCTGCGACGCCCTGCGACTCCACGTCGTCGGTGCCGGACACGACGCACCATCGCCACGCATCTTCGTAGAAGAACGTCTCGAGACGCAGCACCCCGGCGTCGAGGAAATGACCACCGCCTGCGCCCTCTTCCCATTCCGCCGGTATTTGCATCTCACCCATGAATGGCTCCGAGAAGGGATGGCTTTAGCTGGAACAAATCGGCCAAGTCATCGTAGATCTCTACAGATCATCGATCTAGATGGGAATTGGGGTAGCGACGATGAAAATCGCGCAAATCGCTCCACTTGCGGAAAGCTGCCCTCCGCGGCTCTACGGAGGCACCGAGCGCATCGTCTCATATCTGACGGAAGAGCTGGTACGCCATGGACACGAGGTCTCGCTATTCGCGAGCGGGGATTCGATCACATCGGCAGAGCTGGTCCCGT
The DNA here is from genome assembly GCA_023388935.1 of Pseudomonadota bacterium. Taxonomy (GTDB): domain Bacteria; phylum Pseudomonadota; class Alphaproteobacteria; order Rhizobiales; family Xanthobacteraceae; genus Bradyrhizobium. Next base: position 3,317 of record JAEWFG010000220.1, read on the forward strand.
GCTCTAAAATGGCTCTGCGCCTTGATCCCTCGGTGAAGGACATGACGCCGTATCACGTCATAATGCTGGACCAGGTTGTCAGGCGGGCCGACGAATTCGACGTTCTGCATTTCCACATCGACCATCTGCACTACCCTCTGATGCGGCCATACTCCGATCGGATCTTGACGACGCTGCATGGCCGGCTCGATCTTCCGGACCTGATGCCGTTCTATTCGGCCTTTCCAGATCCTCCCCTCGTCTCAATCTCGGATGCTCAACGTCGCCCGATGCCGCCCGTGAACTGGCTTGGAACGGTGCTCCACGGAATGCCGCACAACGTTCTGCCCTACCGAGATTCCCCCTCGGGCAACTATCTCGCGTTCCTCGGCCGTATTTCGCCGGAGAAGGGGCCGGACAAGGCGATCGAAATCGCGACCCAGGCGGGATTCCCACTTAAAATGGCGGCCAAGGTCGATGCCGCTGATCAACACTACTGGGATCAGGTCATTGCGCCCATGGTCGCAGCCCATCCGAATGTGGAGTTCGTGGGCGAGATCAACGAACTCCAGAAAGCGGATTTCCTCGGCAACGCGCGCGCTCTGCTGTTCCCGATCTGTTGGCCGGAGCCATTTGGCCTTGTGATGATCGAGGCGATGGCGTGCGGCACACCCGTGATCGCCCTCGCCCACGGCTCCGTTCCGGAAGTCGTCGATCACGGCGTCAGCGGTTTTGTTGTGAACTCCCAGGACGAGGCGATCGAAGCTGTGAAATCAATTGCTGCGTTGAATCGCAACGCAATTCGCAAGCGATTCGAAGAGCGATTCACGGCGGAGCGAATGGCGAGGGATTATCTGGCTGCGTATCGCCGGCTCCCTGCGTTGCGGCAGAGGTCACAGCTCGAACTGCTCGCGATCTCCTCCTATGACAGCGCGATCCGGATGCCGCTGCATTCTGCCGGCCCGGAGGTGGACATAGCGATCGCCGGCTGACCACTTACGGTGATGCACAGCAGGGAACAGAATCATCGAGCGACGGTTACGACCATAGATAAGGAGTCGCCACCATGCGCCGCTCAAAACCGCAGCCGATCCGCAACAAGCTTGACCTCAGCGACCGTACCCAAGTGCGCCTGATCAAGAAGCGCCTCAAACTCTCAGACACGGAGCTGACGACAATCGTCGCAAGAATTGGCAACTCGCTGTCCGCGATCAGCAAAGAGGCTGCTTTGCAAAAGGCGGCGGTGCCCTCGACCCCGGCCGAGGCGCCTGCTGCGGCGGTGATCGCTTCGGCAACGAGCGCCGAGCAAACGACAACCGAAGCTGCGGCAGCTGCGCCCGCTTCTTGACAGCTTTCTTGGAACAAAGATGGGTCGATCGATTCATTCCGACGAACTCCTGACGCGGGCGGCCTCAAGCCTGCGCCACATGGGATGGCCTCGGAGGCCACTTTCTCCGCGCATGCTACCAAAGTTGAGCTCTGCCTTTTCGACGACACCGGCGAGACCGAGCTCGAGCGGATCGAACTCCCCGAATACACCGACGAAGTCTGGCACTGGTATCGGCCCTCCGCCCGTCCCGGCACAGTCTATGGCTACCGCGACGCGCAAGCCTTCGTCGTCTACGCAATGCTCGCTTGAGAAGAACGTGGCTGATCGGGGCGAGCTTCAGCCGAGATCGGCGACAAGCAAATGTCCATGCGCCAATTCGTATCCTGATAGTCAACTCTGACGCCGAAATAGGAACTCGCGCCGTCATCCGCTGATTATTCCGGCACGATCTGGACACAGATGGCGCTCTTGGCGAAGGCATGGCGCAGCGGCTGGTGCCAGGAAGATGCGGGAGGTTGAGATGGCGAAACCGAGCGAAAAGGAAATCGCCGCCCGGGCCTACAAGCTGTGGGAAGATGCCGGCATGCCCGAGGGCAAGGACGAAGAGTACTGGCACGCTGCTGAACGCGAGCTGCTCAACGAGGACAAGTCCAACCCAATGCGCACGCCTGACACGTTGTAAGAGGCCGCGAGCCCGCCTGCGACTTGGTTGAGGGCCATCTCATCAGCCATCGCTCCTCAGTTGGATCACCCGCTTATATGAGGAGACGCGCACGGCCAGTTTCGAGTTGGGCGGCCGCTAGCTAGTGACGCTGCTCGATGCCCATCAAGGCGTTGCCAAAGGCGGAGCAGAATGCGCCAGAATGGCCGGCTGCAATTGAAGACCTGCTTTCCGTGGTGGAGCACGACGGTCCAACGGTTTGCGCGGATCGGCTTTATGCGCGTTGGGCCCACGCCCGTTGAGCATGAAATCACCGTCAGGATAAGCGTCATGGTGAGGTTGCGCAATCAGTCGTCTGCGATCGCCGAATCCCAGCACTCCCCCTAAGTGTCCCGCTCGAGCTTAAGAGGGAGACGAGCCCCAGCGCCATCAGCAGCACGCCGAGCCAGGTTGCCGTCCCCCCTCTCCCGCTGTCGCCCGCCTCGGCGATGGGAACTCCGACGGGGGGCGCGGGAGGCAGGGAAGCGGGACCGCGTCGCTGGCCGCTGGCGCGCCCGCCAGAAGCATCTCCACGTCGACCTGGCGCGGCGCGTGATGGTCGGGCGTGTGCTGATTGTTCGCGGGCTCGGCGACGATGGGTGCCGGCGGCACGAGCGCCGCGGCCACCATGGCGGAGACAGGAATGGCATCCGCCAGCTTGAGCTCGGGCGCGTGCGGTGTCGGGTGCGGCGCTTCCGCCGGCGGAGAGCGCAGCTTCGCACGTACATCCACGACCGCCTTCCGCTTGCGCAGCGCCGTCTCGTTCTCGTCGGAAACAGGCACACGATACTTGGAGGCGTAACGATGAGGCTTCTTCACGATCGCTGCCCCCGCGGCGGCCTGGAACCAGCATTTGCGGCGGCCATCGAAACGATAGACCCAGTGCTGTCGGTCGGCCGTCGACTTGCCAGGTTGTGGGAGACACTCCTCTGCGGTGGGAGGGGGGGCGGTGGCTTGCCCAGGAGACGCATTGAAGAAGTCGCCGAATGGGTTGGAAGACGCAGGCGAAGTCGAGAGAGCTGCGAAAAGGAGACAAGCGGTGAAGCACAATTGCAAATGACCGGACATGGCCCCCCCGGCGTTGCGCCCCGCCCGGTCACGACCCTTGGCCGCGACCTGGGTCCCAATGCGGCTCAAATTCGGCAACGCGATGGATTCATTCTGGCGCGGAAAACGGGATCCGGGCCAGCATCATTCCAGTCGTGCAACCGCGCAGCGACGGACTCCAGCGCGGCAGCCCCTCGGCGTCGAGCCCGTGGTGGTCAGCGCTGGTATGCCTCAAGTCATCAACAGAGCGGTCACCGCAGAATCTGACCAAGGTTTCTCGGCCGCGCGACAGGCGCACGCGAGGTGCTCGGACATGCCGCCCGTGAAGCTCTAATTAAGCGAGTCAACTGCGTGGCGCTTCGAAGGGCCTCGAGCACTTTGTCCCAAGGCGCGTGGCGATCGCCCTGGCGTGGCGGCCGGACGTCGAACTGGATCAACATCAACCTCCGGGATTGAACGGATCAGCTCGGTCGGTCGATGGCTATTGCGCGACCTAAGTCGTCTAACCGTGATCAACCACTGGAGCGGCGGTCTAGATGCGGGCGTTCGGAAAGTTTCGCCAGTCACGAGGTACTCCGGAGCGCGCCTCTCGGTGAAAGAGGCCTCCCCGCAGTTAGACCCATCGCATCAAAGAGGGCCGGATCGATCTCTTTCACCGGCTAAACCAAACCAGGCAAACGGGAGCGCGACGCCACAGAGAGCTGCCATCGGAAAGAATGCCGCTCCTGCGTATCGGGCATAAAGAATACCCGACAGCGACACTAATGCAGCAGTAACGAGCCCGGAAGCAAACGCATAAAGGGCTTGGGCCGTTGCGGCTAACCGTGTTGGGACAAGTGTACTCATCATGCGCATGCAAGCGAGATGAAGCAGTGCAAAGGTCAATCCATGAAAGGGCTGTATCATGGAGAGAAGCAAGATGGAGGTCGTCACGCCCGCAATCGACCAGCGCATGATTCCGGCCACAGCAGCCAAGGCGGCCGCGCCATGCACTCCAAGCCGGTCGATCAATGCTGGACCAACGAGAAAGAATACGAAGACTTCTGCAGCCACCGCTTCCGACCACAGGAAGCTTATGACCGCAGTGCCTATCCCAGCGTCGCTCCACCGGATCACAGCAAATGCATCGTGCATCGCGTGGCTGCCATAGACCAAGGCTGAAACCAAAATCAGGATCCGAAATCGCGGGATGGTCAGGAATCCTCGCACCTCACCCATGACAAGCGATGGCCCGTGGTATAGCGCAGCTTGAGGAGCAGCAGCGGGCACCAACGCCGTGGCGAACGCAGCCATGATGAGCAGGCTGCTGTTCATCCAGATGACCGGGCTGAGGTTAGCAGGGCCGATGAGCTGACCAACGAGTAGCGTGCCCAAAACGAAGGCCGCCGAGCCCGAACCTCGTATCCAGCCGTACTCAAATGGTTTTCCGACCATCTGAGGCCTTGCGGCATTCACCGACAACGCATCAGCAATCGAGGTCGTCGGAGCAAGTGCCGCAGCCTGAGCCACAGCCAGGAGAAGCAACAACCAGAACCCGTCCGCCCAGATCAATGCGGCTGCCCCCGCAGCCGCCAACGCGGCACAGCTTGCGAGCACAAGCCGCAACGAACCGAGGATATCAGCGAGCCTTCCAACACACGGGCCAGAAATAAGGCGCACCAGCATTGCAGCAGCCAGGATCGAGCCAATCTGCTGAGGAGCTAGGGCTCTCGTCTCGAAAAATTTTGGCCAGAACGGCGATGCCGCGCCGAATGCGGCGTACAAGGCGCCGTAAAGAGCAATATAGGCGATTGGTTCGGCGATACGCACAGTCAAAAGCCTTGGAAATGGTGGCCGGCGTCTTACAGATCGCAAATCCACACGACCGCAGCAAACGTGATGTTCGAGTGATTCCCGCTACGACCCGAACACGAACAGCGGGCCTGCGGTTTGGACTGAGCGGCATCACGGCAGCATCGGTCAGCCCGGCTCCAAACCGAGCTTCTTCAGTGGCATCAACGCGCCACCGCGCGGATGTGTGACGTATTGGAAGTTGGGCTGCACCGTCCAACCGTCCCTGATCTGATACTGACACACCACCGTCAGCAATCCTTCGAAACTTCGCTCCGGCCAGCCGTGATTGACGAAAGCTTGATAATCCGTATCCGGCGCCCGCGCGCGCCTGGAGACCCGCCGCGATCCCGAACTTGTCATCCGGACGGGCGTCGCTGAGCCGATCAATTCCAGTCGCGGCACTTGGTAGATATTCTGCTCAACAACGGACCGACCGCCCGCATTGCCTGGCAATAGCAGGGGTTCGCCGCTGCTGGCTCAGTGCCGCTAATACACTTCATTTGGAATTTGGACGCGAACCGCTGGTCGGCGCACGGGTCGAAGTGACGACAGCCGTCGAACTTGACTGCCGGCCGGGTTGGGATCACCCTTCTTGTTATTCTAGGCGTAATGCATCTGTGTCAGAAAGAACGGCGGATCGTTGATGCGGAAGTTCACGCCATAGTGATCCCTCTGCTGGGGATCGCTGAGACCAGGGGTCGCCCCGATGATGCCGCCGGCTCATTAGCTTGCGAGCGCTTTTTCGACCGTTGCACGACGATATTCAGTTCGGGTGACTATTTACGAGTTTCGACTTTTTTCGAGATCTCAGTTTCTCCTTTTCGGATCACGTCGTCATCGCGCCCAGTCGTATTCGGGCGCCGAGGGTATTTGGGAATGCCCGCCTGGCCACCATGTTTGCCGCCCTGATCTTGGACACCCTCCAAGTCATTTTCCTTTGGCAAGATGCTTTTCCTCACCGAATGATGTTAATCGCCAGTTATCGCTCGACCTTCTTGCAACTGTTGCCGCCCATCTTGACGGCCGACTTCCCCGTGTCGGTCTCGCTCGCTGCCTACCTGAGCTCGTGACCTTGGCCGCCCGCGACGCGCGCGCCGTCCTGCTTGCGGCCAGGGCCAGTCTGCTTATTCGCGTGCGTCCCTCCGACCAGCAACGCGCGACAATTTCATTGAGTTCCGACCGGAACATCTGATTGAAGCGGTCCTTTGGTCGACTCAATGGAGCGCGTTGCCCTAATTGGAAGTACCACCGACAACAGCGGACTTCAGTCCGGTTCTATTTCCCGCGGCGCCGGCCAGCTCTGAGATCTTCGGATCTCGCAACAGCAAGAATAGACGATGGATCAGTTGGCCGCCGAGTGTCCGGAAAAGATCGGATACGCTGTCCGGATTTATCGACTTGAACTACGCCGTGGCTGCTTTCGGATCGGAGAGGTTGGCTCGCCACCATTGCTCCATGCTTTCGGCGGCGATCTGCAGGCAGCCGATCCAGTCCGGCATTTCAATTCGGCCTTCCCGCGCCCTCTTCAGCCAGTCGGCGAGAAAGTGCTCTGTTGGGCGACCTCGTACACGGCGAGCGAAATCGGGGTCACTAAGACCAGCGCGACAGGGGCAGTGAAGAGGAAAGCCGCTGTCCCGGAGGGGCCACCCATGACGCGCGTGGCCAATGCCAGATAAAGAGGCCACAGGGCGATCGCCATGATAGTGGCCCAGATCAGAGCAGGCAGGAAGCTCGTCGCGAGTCCATAGTCCAAGCGCGGCCAACATCAAGGCCAGCACGATCCTCGCATTCGTGCGCGTTGCCGCACCCAAGGGAAGCGGCTTTTGGTCGGCTTTCCGATCAACCGCTATAGGACAGCCTGCCGAATGACTTTTCTTCGATGTGGCTTTCGCTGTGGCGGTCATGCGGCTTTCGGGCCTTCCCCGGTTGTGCCGCTACGGCGTTGCTCCAGACCGCGCGCGGCTCGCGGACGGATGGAAAGGCGGGACTACACGTTTCGAGATGCGAACCACCTGTACCTTGCCCGTCGTCGCGCCATGGCGCAGCACACGCTTGGTCCGCCAGGCGGCTACCTCGTCCTCAAGGCTTGAGGCTTCGCCCTTGCTTTTGCCGTTGTGGTCAGTGGCCGCGCGCATCGCGTCTCCCTCTCTAAGTGGCCGCAAGCAAAAAACGAGATCAGACCACAGACGTTCCGTTTCCAGGAACAACTGGCAGGTCGCGGCCGTTCTCCGCCTGAGGAGAAACCTATGAACTTGAGACGGTCGATCGAAGGACTTGGCCCCTATCCATCCCTATTCCTGCTGGCGCTGCCGACCGCGACCGTCGAGCCTCTGAAGCTCGCCGCAGTGGCCGTGGCGGGAAAGGGCCATTGGCTCACCGGGACAGCGATGATCGTGGCGTGCTACGCATTTAGCCTGCTTGTGGTCGAGCGGCTTTTCGTCATCGTGAAGCCGAGTCTTCTCACCATCCCCTGGTTCGCAAAACTTTGGAAAGCGTTCGTCTCCATCCGCACACGCATTCTCGGAATATTCCGTACCGGCCGAACCGAGGAGAGAGTCTTCGATCCGCGATCGGCTTCGAAATGAGCCGAAAATCGACATTGCCCAAGCGTCTACAGCCGATGCTGGCCACGCTGACAGACGCCGCCTTCGACGACCCAGACTGGGTCTTTGAAGACAAGTTCGACGGCTTTCGGATGGTCTCCGAAATCCGTCACGGCAAGGTCGCCCTATACAGCCGCAACGGCAAGATCATCAGCCATTCGTACATCGAGGTCGCGCAGGCTCTCGAAGGCGTGAAGGGCGACGCCGTGATCGATGGCGAGCTCGTTGCAATTGGCAAGGACGGCGTCTCGCACTTCCAGTTGCTGCAGAATGCGCTGCGCCACGAAGCCAAGCTTCTGTACTGCGTGTTCGATCTTATGTTCGCCGACGGCGAAGACCTCCGAAAGCTTCCCCTTCTCGAACGCAAGAAAAGGCTCAAGGCCATCCTGCCACCCCACGGCTGATCGCGTTCAGCCGACATCGCGAGGCGGTTGGCAAAAAGTGTTTCGCGGAAGCCGAGAGGAAAGGTCTCGAAGGCATCATGGCGAAACGCGCCGACAGTGCGTACGCATCCGGAGGCCGGACCTCAGATTGGCTCAAGGTCAAAACGGCGCAGCGGCAGGAGGTAGTGATCGCCGGCTTCACGGCGCCCAGGCGCACAAGGCCGTTCTTCGGGGCTCTCGTCCTCGCGGTGCGGGAAGATGACGCATGGCGATATATCGGCCATGTGGGTACCGGCTTCAGCCATCAGACCCTGGAGCAGCTTCACAGAAAACTCATGAAGCTGAAGAGCGCCAAGTCGCCTTTTGCTCGCAAAGTGAAAGACGAGGGCGTCACGACCTGGGTCCGCCCTTCGCTGGTGGCGGAAGTGAAGTTCGCGGAGTGGACGATCAAGGGCGAGCTGCGCCAGCCCGTCTATCTCGGACTCCGGTCGGATAAGAAAGCCACGGATGTCGTTCGCGAACGAGCCCGAATACGGAAGTAGCGATCCTGCAGCACGAAGAGCCGTAACGGAACAAATCCTCGCTGACCCGAGTATCGGAGAGGCACGGCGAAGGTAGCGGCCGGGTCGGATTAGCGCATGGCGGGGCACGGCTGGTCGTCGATCGGACCACCAGGAAAGTCTCAACCGAGCAGCCCATCGAACTTCGACAATGCGGTCAGCGGGTTGATGCCACTAAGGCGCTGCGGCCCGGACGCGGCAAACCAAACGCCGAGCCATAGCGCAGCATATCGTTCATCGCCTGCGAGCTGATTCGCAAGAGCGGGGGGACACGTTGGTGGCCTCCGGCGGTTGCGATCATCAATTCACCTTCCCGCGCGAGAGCCTCCTCCGCCTTTGGCATAGGCTGCGCATAAACGCCGAACGGACCGCGATCGGGGGTGTGGTCAACAAGTTCAACCTGTGCAGCTCGGGTGCCGGCTCAAGCCAAGCCTCTTTCGCGCAGGCGTGGAGAGGGCGTGGTGGCGGAGGACATTCATCAGCGCGCGCGGGCTCGGGCGGGACGCGGGCGCGGCGCTTAGTGGGTTGCCCTTAAGCAGGCTGAGATGTGGATGTTCAGGCGGTGGACCGGGCATGAGAGCTCCCTTTCCAGCCAACCAAAGCAAGGGCTAGGCCTATCCGACTTCAAGATCAAGGATGATCGGTTTCAGTCCGTCGGGACCGACTTCGAGGCTCGCAACGGTGATCGGCAGCCTGAAGCGTCGGCGCCCGGCGCTGCCGGGATTCACGTAGAGCAAGCCGTCGACGGTAGTGATCTTCGGAATATGGGAGTGGCCGGAAACAACGACATCGATGCCCTGAGCTGCGGGGCGATCTGCAGACTGTTGAGATCGTGCAGAACGTAGAACAACCGTCCGGCAAGCCGCACGAACTCGGTCTCCGCAAATTCGGTAGCTCACTCGCCCGTGTCTACGTTTCCTCTGATCGCCGTGACGGGGGCAATTCTTCGCAGCATGGTGATGATCTCGGGATCGCCGACGTCGCCGCCGTGAATGATGTGATCGACATTGGCCAGCACGCGATGAGCCTCCGCCTAACCAGACCGTGCGTATCCGAGATAATGCCGATCGTGAAGGTCATCGAAGCGACCGGTTTCGAAGCACCCTATATCGCGCGCCGTGGCGGTCGATCGAGGCAATTTGCGCTTTCCTGAAGCACCGCCGGTGCCCGACATCAGCCGCCTAGGCCGACTTCCGCTGCGACCTGGCCGCCGGCTTCTTCGCCGCCGATTCCTTTGCCGGCTTCTTTCCGGCGATCGGCATCAACATCTCATGCTGAACGGCGGCGGCCTTGCGTGGCTCCTTGGAGGGCTTGGCCGCCTTCGCCGGTGGGGCCTCCCGACCGACGCTCTGGCGCAGCGCCTCCATCAGATCGACCACGTTCTCGCCCTTGGGCCGCTCCTTCGGGCGGATGGTCTTGCCCGCGCGCTTCTGGTTGATCAGGTCGACCAGCGCGGTCTCATAGTGGTCTTCGAATTTTTCGGGGTCGAACGTTCCCGTCTTCTGGTTCACGATGTGCTTGGCGAGGTCGAGCATGTCTTTGGTGACTTTGACGTCCTGGATCTCGTCAAAATACTCCTGCTCGCCGCGTACTTCATAGGGATAGCGCAGCAGCGTTCCGACGAGCCCCTTGTCCAACGGTTCGAGGGCGATGATGTGCTCCCGGTTGGTCAGTGCGACGCGGCCGATGGCGACCTTGTCCATCTCTCGGATCGTCTCGCGGATGACCGCGAAGGCATCGTGTCCGACCTTGCCGTCCGGACGCAGATAGTAAGGGCGGATCAGGTAGCGCGGGTCGATGTCGGATTTGTCGACGAACTCGTCGATCTCGATAGTTCGCGTGGATTCCAGCGCGATCTCTTCGAGTTCTTCTTTCGTGACCTCGATGAACTGGTCCTTCTCGAGTTGGTAGCCCTTGGCGATGTCCTCGGTGGGGACCTCCTCGCCGGTATCCGCATCGACCTTGAGGTACTTGATGCGGTGACCAGTTGCCCGATTGAGCTGGTTGAACGAGATCTTTTCGGATTCCGAGGTCGCCGGATAGAGCGCCACCGGACAGGTGACGAGGGACAGACGCAGGAAGCCTTTCCAATTGGCGCGCGGGGCCATCGTACGCAGAACTCCGGTTGAGAGAGACGGCTGGGATTCAAGACGAACGGCGGCCCCTGGTTCCGACAGGCTCGCCCTCCGAACAAGCGCATTTTTTGGCGAGCCGGACTCGACCTTTTGTTCTTGTTATGTTCTATTCCAGTTATGTCCGACCGACCCGCCAGTTGGCGCTTTCCGACCATGAAACAGATCCAGAAACTGGCTACCGCCCCTATCGTCGGCAAAAGCGCCCCTCCGGCGCCGCCGGCCGTCGGCCCGGCCGACGATCTGCCGGCTGCATACTGGGCAGCGCTTCTCCAGGACGTGCACGCCGACGCCGGTCCCGCCGGAAATCCAATCCAGGCGCGCAAGTTGTCCGAGATTGGCCGCCACGTGCTGCGGGTTTCCTGCAGCCGCTGCGATCGCATCGTCGAGATCCAGAAGGCCGATGCGCTCCGCCTCTACGGTCCGGATGCAGTGTGGCGGGATGTCGGTCAGCGTCTGCTCGACAACACCTGCCGACAGCGGACGGGCCGCTACGAAGAGGACGGCTGCTGGCCTTCGTTCGAGTAGTCGCTGCGGCCGCACGCATCAGAGCTGGATGCCGGCATGGCACCGAAGCATCACCCGACGCCGCTCAGCGGCGGCGACCGCAAGGCGCTCGCCAAGGAACTCGGCCGGGCACGCGCGATGACGACGATTCTCGCAGCGCAGTCCGCCGAGGCCCGCGCCAAGGGTGAGGCCCTGATCCGGACGGCAGACAAGCTGCTCTGCGAAAGCTGGAACGAGCGGATGGGGGCTGACGGCGGGCCGATCGGCCCGTCGCCGACCATCGATCAGGGCGTCAACGGCGGTTACGCCTGGCTCGAGATTGAATGCTCGCGGTGCAGGACCCGCCGGAACGTCGATCTCGCGGCGCTGCGCCATCCGCCGACCACGTTCGTCCACGACCTGGCGAGCCGGCTCCGCTGCAGCAAATGTGCTAAGGCCGGCCGCCGGCCGGCCGCCACGCTTCGACAACTGACACCGCGCGCCCGCCAGACCGCTCCGGAGACTTGACCCGTGTGTAATCTCTATTCGATGACGAAAAACGTCGACGCGATCCGTCGCTTGTTCGGCGCGCTCAACAGCCACGTCGGCAATCTGCCATCGATGCCGGGCATCTTCCCGGACTATCCGGCCCCTATCGTTCGCAATGCACCGAACGGCCGCGAGGTTGCTATGG
>JAEWFG010000221.1 GCA_023388935.1 Pseudomonadota bacterium
TTGCTCGATCTGTCCGACGCGGCAGTGAAGAAGATGATCAAGCAGGCCAAGAAGCGCGGCTTCGTGACCTTCGATCAGCTCAATGAAGTTTTGCCGTCCGACCAGACCTCGCCCGAGCAGATCGAGGACATCATGTCCATGCTCTCGGACATGGGCATCAACGTCACCGAAGCCGACGACAGCGAAGGCGAGGAGGACAAGGACGAGGGCGGCGAGGACGAGACCGACAACGAGCTCGTCGAGGTCACCCAGAAGGCCGTCACCGAGGTCAAGAAGAGCGAACCGGGCGAACGCACCGACGATCCTGTGCGCATGTATCTGCGCGAGATGGGCACGGTCGAGCTGCTCTCCCGCGAAGGCGAAATCGCGATTGCCAAGCGCATCGAGGCCGGCCGCGAGGCGATGATCGCGGGCCTCTGCGAAAGCCCGCTGACCTTCCAGGCCATCATCATCTGGCGCGACGAGCTCAACGAAGGAAAGATCTTCCTTCGCGACATCATCGATCTCGAAGCGACCTATGCCGGTCCCGACGCCAAGGGCGGCATGAACATGATCGCCGGGCCCAGCGGTGAAAACGGCGAAGCCGCTGCCGAGGGCGGCCAGGCCGCAGCAACCGGTGCTGCGCCATCGCACATCGCGCCGCCCGCTGCACCGCCGTCGCCGACCCCGTTCCGCGCCGCGCAACCCGCCGCCGGCGGCCAAGGTGGCGAGGAAAAGGATCCGGGCGAGGCCGCCGCCGAAGCCGACATGGACGAGGACGACGAGTTCGAGAACCAGATGTCGCTCGCGGCGATCGAGGCCGAGCTCAAGCCCAAGGTCGTCGAGATCTTCGACAAGATCGCCGAGAGCTACAAGAAGCTGCGCAAGCTTCAGGAGCAGGACATCCAGAACCAGCTCGAGAGCACCTCGCATGGTCCGTCGCTCTCGCCGCACCAGGAGCGCAAATATCGCAAGCTCAAGGACGAGATCATCGTCGAGGTGAAGTCGCTGCGCCTGAACCAGGCGCGTATCGACTCACTGGTCGAGCAGCTCTACGACATCAACAAGCGCCTCGTCTCGCATGAGGGCCGCCTGATGCGCCTTGCCGACAGCCATGGCGTCGCGCGCGAGGACTTCCTGCGCAACTACACCGGCTCGGAGCTCGATCCGCGCTGGCTCAACCGTGTCTCGAAGCTTTCGGCCAAGGGCTGGAAGAATTTCGTCCACCACGAGAAGGACCGCATCAAGGACCTCCGCCACGAGGTGCACCAGCTTGCGGCGCTGACTGGTCTGGAGATCATCGAGTTCCGCAAGATCGTGCACTCCGTGCAGAAGGGCGAGCGCGAAGCCCGCCAGGCCAAGAAGGAGATGGTGGAAGCCAACCTCCGTCTCGTGATCTCGATCGCCAAGAAGTACACCAACCGTGGCCTGCAGTTCCTCGACCTGATCCAGGAAGGCAACATCGGCCTGATGAAGGCCGTCGACAAGTTCGAGTATCGCCGCGGCTACAAGTTCTCGACCTACGCCACGTGGTGGATCCGGCAGGCGATCACCCGCTCGATCGCCGACCAGGCGCGCACCATCCGCATCCCCGTGCACATGATCGAGACGATCAACAAGATCGTGCGCACCTCGCGCCAGATGCTCAACGAGATCGGCCGCGAGCCGACCCCGGAAGAGCTCGCCGAGAAGCTCGGCATGCCGCTCGAGAAGGTGCGCAAGGTCCTCAAGATCGCCAAGGAGCCGTTGTCGCTCGAAACGCCCGTCGGTGACGAAGAGGATTCGCACCTCGGCGATTTCATCGAGGACAAGAACGCGATCCTCCCGATCGACGCCGCGATCCAGTCGAACCTGCGCGAGACCACCACGCGCGTGCTCGCCTCGCTCACCCCGCGCGAAGAGCGCGTGCTGCGCATGCGCTTCGGCATCGGCATGAACACCGACCACACGCTGGAAGAAGTCGGCCAGCAGTTCTCGGTGACCCGCGAGCGTATCCGCCAGATCGAAGCGAAGGCGCTGCGCAAGCTGAAGCATCCGTCGCGGTCGCGGAAGCTGCGGAGCTTCCTGGATAACTGATTGAGGATTGGTTGGGTCGCGGTTTGGCCCGGCCCCAGTCTCTACAGAACGGCGGGCCGAAAGCCCGCCGTTCTTGTTTGTGCTGACGCTCCGCGTGTCTCGCGGGCGCAGCCTATTTCTTCTTCGCGCCGACCCGCTCGATTCGCTTGATCTCAAGCGCCGGGCGGCCGGACTTTTCGGCGATCTCGCGGTCCTGCTGCATGATGAAGCTGCGCGCGGGCTCGTCGCCGTCGAGGCTACCGAGCAATTCCGCAGGCACGCGCCGGTTGGAGCGTTGGGAATCGTCTTCATAGACGACGTTGAAAAAGGCGAACTCGCCCTTGGGATTGGTTCCGGGTTTTTTGGCCATGGCCGGCTTGTCGTCGATACGAGGGCCGCAGTCAAATGACTTTCCACGGCTGTCGACATCAACGTCGGGGCCGAAGCGCCGGTCGCGGAACTGTCTGCCTAAGGCTTGTCGGGGAGTAGCGCCAAGCGCTTGCTGCGACCCTTCCCTCGATAAACGGCGGGCCGCAAAGCCCGCCGCTTATTGTTGGTCTTCAGCGTCGCCCGGGGCTGGCAGGGCGGCAACCTTAAATAGAAGGCTATCGCGTGCGCCATACCATGGCAAGATAAATCGTCGCGGCGTTGATGTCGCAGCGAAGGCACCAGACATGCGTCGGTCACGGCATCCAGTTTCGACGCATGTCGAAACACATGCTTGGATCGCCAAATCAATTTGTTCAGATATCTTGCTCTCGCAATGCAGCGAGAGTTGCGCGGTGCACATCTCAATGCGCGCGCGTGCGCTGCGCCCGTTCGGGTACGGCAAGCCGCGATCCGTTTCCGCCGCCACCTTCACCATCGTCCTCCTTGCGTCCCTGCATCATGATCGCGCTGCCCATCGCGGCGGACCCGAAGGTGATGAGGAAGGAGACAAGCAGCAGAAGGAGCACGATGCCAGGCGAACGATCGGCGAAGATCAGCTCGCGCAGATGTCCGGGGTTGATCCAGAGCAGCCCGCCGACGAGCAGCGTGGCCGCACAGGCGCCGATCGCGAGGTTGATGGCGAGCAGACGGAAGAGGGGGATGCGGAGGAGGGAGGGGCGGTTTGGCATGACGACAGCTCAAGTTTGCCATGGCGCAATTGCCTGGGGAAGCCCCGCGAGTTTCAAGATGATAGCAGCCGCTCCCTCGTCCGTCATTCCGGGGCGCGACGAAGGCGCGAGCTATGATGCGCAATTGCGCATCTGAGAATCCATTCATCCACCAACCATGCCGCCTGATGGATTCCGGGTTCGCGCTGGCGCGCGCCCCGGAATGACGAGGAAGAGAGCGCGGGCGCGACCACTCATATCATATTGCTCGCGTAGCATGTTGACGCGCATCATATTCGCTCGTGTTCGTCACGGTGCCACCCGCTCCGCAGCGATCGGTTCTGGCGAGGTGTCGCCGCTTTGACGTGAATCCTGTTCCCGGGCATGATCGCGTGCTGCTTCGCGCACATTCCCGAAGGATTTTCCCGCATGTCGAGACTAGCCCTGGCCACCGTCTTCATCGTCTGTCTGGCCGGTAGCTCGGCGCAAGCCGCGCGCTGCGGCGGCGACTTCAATAGTTTCGTCGCCAACATGGCGTCGGAAGCGCAGGCCGCCGGCGTCTCGGCGAGCGTGACCAGCGCGGCCTTCAGCGGCATAACCCAGGATGGTGCGGTGCTCGCCTTCGACCGGCGCCAGCGCTACACCTTCAATAAGAGCTTTGAGCAGTATGTATCGACCCGCGTCGGGCCCGGCCGCATCAATGGTGGCCGTGCACTGCTCCAGCGCCACGCCGCGCTGTTCTCGCGCATCGAGCAGCAGTTCGGCGTGCCGCGGCAGATCCTGGTTGCGATCTGGGGCCTGGAGAGCGATTTCGGCAAGGGCGACATGGGCAAGCTGCCGGTGATCCGCACGCTCGCCACGCTCGCGCATGATTGCCGTCGCACCGAGCTGTTCCAGGGCGAGCTGCTGGCCGCACTCAAGATCGTCCAGCGCGGCGACCTGCCGCTGCGCGACCTCATCGGCGCCTATGCCGGCGAGATCGGCCAGACCCAGTTCCTGCCGTCGTCCTACATCAAATACGGCGTCGACTTCGACGGCGACGGTCGCGTTGACCTCCGCCACAGCGTCCCCGACGTGCTCGCCTCGACCGCAAACCTGCTCCACACCAACGGCTTCAAGATGGGCCAGCCCTATGGCGAAGGCACCGCCAATTTCGAGGCGATGCGGGAGTGGAACAGGGCGCTGATCTACCGCAAGACCATCGCGTATTTTGCCGATCGGCTGATGGGGCAGTGAGGGGGCGCCACGCCCGCCCCAGTCGGCAATGACGGCATGGAGCGAAGCGTGCAACTCTCCTACTTCGCCGTCCCCTTCGCCATCTTCTCCAACTTGCGCTGCAAAGGCGCCCAGTACGTCCCCGGGCGGAAGCGCTGCAGAATGTCCATGAAGCGGGCGTCGTTGCCGATCAGGATGCGGGGCTCGTTCTTCTCGATGCCCCTGATGATGCGCAGCGCCGCGTCTTTCGGCGTGGTCCTCGCCGCGTTCTCGAACCGCTCGATCGATTGCGCGCGGCGGGCATTGTCGGTGACGCCGACCCCCGTGCGCGAGTTGCGCGCGATGGAGGTGGCTACGCCGCCGGGATGGACCACCGACAGCCTCACCGGGCTGCCCGCCACGGCGAGCTCATGGCGCACGCTCTCGGAAAAGCCGCGGACTGCGAATTTGGCCGCGGCGTAGGCCGATTGTCCCGGCGGCGCGATGATGCCGAAGATCGAGGAGAGGTTGACGATATGCGCCTCTGCCTGCGTCTTCAGATGCGGCAGGAAGGCGCGCGTGCCGCGCACCACGCCCCAGAAATTGATGTCGAACAGCCACTCCATCTGCGCCTGGTCGATCTCCTCGAACGACCCCATCAGCGCGACACCGGCATTGTTGATGACGACATTGAGCGACGGATGCGCCGCGATCGCATCTGTCGCGAACCGTGCGATGTCGTCGCGTTCGCCGACGTCGACGCGATGCACGGTGACTTTGCGCTCCTTGTCGATCTCTTGACCGATCTCCTGGCCGATTTCCTGGCCGATCTCGGCGGCGAGCGTCTTCAGCCCGGCCTCGTCGCGATCGGCGAGCGCGAGGTCGCAGCCGCGCTTGCTCAATTCAATTGCGAGCGCACGGCCGATGCCGCTCGCCGCTCCCGTGATGGCGGCGGCGCCGCGGATCAGCGTCATGATGCCTCCCGTCAAGTTCCTGATAGGGAACAGAAATTTACATGAACGGGCCCGAAACCAGGGCCGGGTTTCATCTTTAACATATGTGAATTGGACGGAGGCAAGCAGCATTGGGAGTAACCAATGGGACAATCAGAACCGTTTCGTGCAACTGCGCTCATCGTTGAAGACGACGTCATCCAGCGCGAGATGCTCAGCCTGCTCCTGGAAGAGAGCGGCTATGAAGTCATCCAGTGCGAGAGTGCGGAGGCAGCCGAGTGCGTCCTCGAGAACAATGCTGGTGCGCTCTGTCTGATGATGACCGACGTTCAGCTCGCCGGACGCATGAACGGGGTCGAGCTCGCGCACGTCGCCAGGGACCGCAATCCCGGGCTCGACGTCGTCGTCACATCCGGCCGGCCCTTGAAGCAGCCCTTGCCCGACGGCGCAAAATTCTGGGCCAAGCCCTGGGCGCCGCTCGACGTGTTGCGTGAGGCCGAGCTCGCGCAGCGGTCCTGACGGCAGATCCCGGAAGCTCGCTTTCTTGCCGTGTGAGCCGATGATAGGGTCCGCTTCATGACCCTGTCCTTCCTGCTCACCTCGCTCATCGTTGTCGCCTCGCCCGGCACCGGCGTGCTCTACACGCTGGCCGCGGCGCTGACGCGCGGCTCGCGCGCCAGTGTCGCTGCGGCCGTCGGCTGCACGCTCGGGATCGTGCCGCACATGACGGCGGCGATGCTGGGGCTGGCCGCCGTGCTCCACACCAGCGCACTTGCTTTTGCGGCGTTGAAATGGTGCGGCGTTCTCTATCTGCTCTACATGTCCTGGCAGGCGCTGCGCGAGACCGGAGCGCTGGCGGTCGAGGGCGAGATCAAGGAGCGGTCGGTTGGCCGTGTCATCGTGACCGGCTTTTTGATCAACATCCTCAATCCGAAATTATCGATAGCTTTGCCGCCGGCTTTGCGCTGCTCGGCGCCAAGCTCGCGTTCGCGGAGCGGTAGGCTCTCCGGCCAATAAAAAAGCGGACCTCGTGCCCGCCATCTTCAAACTCCCTCAACCCTACCGACGCCCGGGCGGAGCGAGGCTCCACCCGGGCAAAGAACAGAAGCCTCGTTACTTCTTCTTCGCCTTCTTGGCCTTCTTCGCCTTCTTCTTCGCCGCCTTCTTCGCTTTCTTAGCCATAGTATCCTCTCAAGGGTTAATGGTGGAACGCGACACGAGGGATGCTCGGCGGAGGGCCAGCCTCGCAACATCCTCGACGGCAAACTCAGCAGATTCGCGGGCGCCTGCCCCGCGCTGTCACATCTGTGTCATTACGTTATCCACAACTCAGATGCACTTTCGGATGATTGTCGTGCGGCGAATCCGCGTCGCGGCGGCGGCGCGGTTGCTCGCATCAAGCCTTGCTTAACGATGCTAGGGCCCATCCGCCTGATTCATCAATCCAAAACCAAAGACCGCGTTTGCGGGGTCACGGTCAGACTCCATTAAGCGCGCCGCGCGCATCGTTCTCCGCAAGAACACGGGGATGGTTATGGACGGACAGTTGCCAAACGAAGGGGGCGGGATGTTGCATCTCCCGCAGTCGCCATGCTGAGCGTGCCGACACTCTGGACGGTCATCGTCATCAACTTCCTGGCGCTGGGCCTGATCTGGGCCTATGTGATGCGCTCTTATCCGAAATTCGAGGCGGCGCGATACTGGACGGCGGCCGCAGTGCTGGCGGCGTCTGGGGCCGGCATCTCCATGTTGCGCGACTACATGGATTTGCGCTTTCCGCTGATTGCCGGCGGCGGGTTGATGATCTTCTCGACGTGCCTGAGCTGCATGGGTGTCACGCGCTTCTACCACAAGCCGGTTTCCTGGCTCACGGCGATTGCGATTTCGCTGCTGAGCAGTGCCGGACTCGCCTTGTCCCTGGTTGTGGTCGACGACATGCCGGCGCGTGTGCTGATCTATTCGATCGGCCAGTCGACCCCGATCCTGATGGTGTTGCCGCTTCTCCTCGGCAAGCAGAACGGACGCGAGAATCCCGGTGCCCGTCTTGCCGCCATCGTTGCCTTCCTGGTCCTGGCGGTTCACTTGGTTCGCTCCGGCTCCGCGATGGTCGGGCTCGGTGGCGGCATCACTGCGGTCAACTTCAATGGA
Source organism: Pseudomonadota bacterium (assembly GCA_023388935.1). GTDB lineage: Bacteria > Pseudomonadota > Alphaproteobacteria > Rhizobiales > Xanthobacteraceae > Bradyrhizobium. The sequence continues at coordinate 7,427 of JAEWFG010000221.1, forward strand.
TTGCAGGCATTCCTCATCCTTATGCTGGTGTTCCTGGCGATGGCCTGGAACTTCGGCTGCCTGCTGATGGCGATCGAGCGGCTGCGCAACGAGGTTGCCGACCTCGCGCTGCTCGACGACCTCACCGGCGTCGCCAACCGGCGGCATCTCCTGCAGCGTCTCACCGAGGAATGCGCCCGTTCGGAGCGCAGCGGGGAGCCGTTCTCGCTGCTGGTTATCGATCTCGACGGCTTCAAGATCGTCAACGACACCCATGGACATGCCGCGGGCGACGCGTGCCTCCGGCATTTCACGCTGATGGCGCAGACGCGGCTGCGGCCGGGCGACCTGCTTGCCCGCACCGGCGGCGACGAGTTCTGCATCGTGTTGCCGGCCTCCTCCCTGCGCGAGGGGGCATCGATCGCCCGCCGCGTGATCGAGGTGTGTCGCCAGGATGCCGCCGCCTGCACCGGCAACGACATCCCGATCGCGATCTCGATCGGCGTTGCCGAGTGGGACCGCAGCATCGGCCTAGTCCCGGACCGCCTGATGGCCCATGCCGACCACGCGCTCTATGCTGCCAAGAAGAACGGCAAGAACGACTTTGCGGTCTATGATCCGGCACCGCCGCTTTCGCCCGAACAGCCTGAGCCTGTCGAGGCCGCGCGCAAATTTGCGTAAGGCTGTGCTAGGTTTGGTCCGTATTGGACCCGCATGATGATGCCTCGCCTGCTCGCGGCCGTTTTCGCCGCCGTCTTCTTGATCGTCCCTGCCGCCGCCATGGATGCCGAGCTTGCAAAACTCGCTCGCGCCTCCAGCACGCCCGACATTCCCGGTCTGAGGATCGTCTGGCTCGCGCCATGGGGTGACGTCCGCAACGCTCATCCCTGGCGCAACATCATCGTGCATCAGACCGAGGGGCCGGCGGGTTCGGCGCGCGGCGGCGCGCTGGAGCAGTCGAAGAATCCGACCCGTCGTGGCGTCACGGTCTGGGTCGACACTGACGGCACGGTCTATTGGGCCGTCGCGGAAAACCTGGTGCCGACCCATGGCGACGGCGCCAACCGCAACGACAACAAGTACATCGACAACAAGGCGACCTATCATCAGGTCGTGCGTGCACTCCGCTCAGAGGATTCCTGCACTGCCATGGCGAAGTAAGGATGTGTTCCACACGGAAGGTCAGCGGGAGAATACGCTAGTCACCTGTCGGGCCCTCGTGTCAAATCGCGAAAGATCTCGTGGCGCACACCACATTCCGTACTGCCCGGCGGGTTCCGAACTCCAATTGATCATGGACGTTGATCATGAAGGTTCCCCCTTCTGTCCCGCGCATCGGCTTAGGCATTCCGGATGGGACAGTGGTCAACCGCATCTGAGCATTCGCCAAGGTTGGACGACTGAGTTTTTTGGATCGGTTTCCACATGAAAATGGAGAACGGTGCTACATACGGCGAATTCGTCGTGTTGAGGGCGCTGAGGGTCAAAGGTTAGAAGTTCACGACTGACGCATTACCGTGGGCTCCTCTCGGGGAGATTCGCTCGCGCATCCTCAGTTGGGTTTGGGAAGTATGTGACGCAGCTTCCCCTCTGTACTCAGTAAGAGCGACCATCAAACTTCGAATTTGGCACCCCTTCTCTTTGCGAGCCGAGCAATTCCATCTTATTGGTTGCCCCCTCTTTCACCCTCCGCTCTAGTTCTGATTTCATGGATTTCGTTACTTGCTCATTTGCCTTTTGAATAACTTCAGTTGGCGTCATCCCCGCGATTTGTTTCCATTCCTTGTAGTCGACTTCCGGGCTGACCTCGGCTCCTTCTGCAAGACGGCGCAGATCGATTTGGGGGAACTGTTCATGCACGTCATGAAGGTATTTCTCGACTCGCTTCGCTTTGCTTGGATTCATTTTTTCAACTGCTATCGCTCCCATTCCATAAAGCCTCAGCATTTCCCCCCCTCTCAACAATTGTTCTATGTTTGATTGCTCCGTTCTTTCTATGTCATCCAACTTCTTTGCCATTTCCCGCTGCTTTGCTTCATAGGCAATCCAGCGACTCGGCACGAAAACGCGACCCACGCGCGGGGCCAGTTTTCCCCGGAAGTCTTTATCACCTCTTGTTAGGCAGCAATCACGAACCTGCCCGGCGACAAGCGCCGGAAACCGCTTCTTGTTATCGTCGTTACCAAGTGAATCAGGACAGAACGACTCCGATTTAGTTGGCCGTTTCTTTTCATCGGAATACGGACAGAAGCCCACGAAATAAGCCCACCTCTCACTCAAACCTGATGGCTCGGAATTTTGTGCAGAAAAGTATTTTAAGCCAACAACGTTCGGCCCGTAGCGGTCGACTTCTTTTTGATCCCTGGTCAAGAATTTGAGAAATACAACCGAATGGCCATGACCTCCTACCGACTTACATTTCGAAAGCGGCGAATTCTGGTTTTCGCATTGTCTCATGGTGCGATCAAAGCTGATTACGTCCCCTGGCCTAGCCTGTTTAAAGCTGCCCTCGGTTTCACCTAGTCCGAAGTTCTGAAGTGCTATCGACATACCGCTTTCGGAATGAAAGTTTCTAATATCTTTCACTAGGGCCTGTTGGGATTCATCGGGAATTTATCACGGCGGCGGCGAGATGGAGCATGGCAGCGAAGCTTTGATCGGTCTTGTCGGCGCGCATCGCGATGCGCTTGAATTCCTTGAGCTTGCAGAAG
>JAEWFG010000433.1 GCA_023388935.1 Pseudomonadota bacterium
TATCTCCACGATGAGACCCAGACAGTCGCTCGAGCGTATGGAGCGGTCTGTACACCGGACTTCTTTGGTTACAGTGCGGACCGCAAGCTGAAGTATCGCGGCCGGCTCGACGAGGGCCGCACAACTCCGCCTCGTGCGGGGGCACCCCGAGAGCTTGTCGAGGCCATGCGTGCGATTGTGACTACCGGCGTGGCGCCGGCTGACCAAAAGTTGTCTATCGGCTGCTCGATCAAATGGAAGAATAAATAAAGCCGAGCCCTGTCGCACGAACACGCACGGGAAGGCACGAAACTGCGCACGCGGAATGCGCCGACGCTATTCGGCAATTTTTCTCCGCAGCGGCGTGAGGCCACCGCGTGGACCCCCGGCCAAGCTCATCCTTGGCCACATGATGCGAAGAGAGTCCACTCGCCCGCCCTGATCGTCGTCGCAACCGCTATTTGCCATCGTCGGGCCGAGCGGGTTTTTCAGCGGAATCGATGCTTTGCTGCCAGCCCTATGCACGGGTGGAAACTGCAAGAAGTTCGGCTCGGCTGAAGGCCGAGGTTGCGCCGACTGGGTTCTAGGCACTTAGTTCTGCGAAAACCTATCCAGTAATTCACGGAAAACCGTGCGTCTTCCTCAAAGCCATAGTCGGACGAAGTGTGGATCGTCTGGGGGCCTGTCCGGCCTCGCAAGCTGCGATGAAATATTTGCACAGAACGCCTTGCGTAACGGGCCGTCCAGTATACAGTATACAAAAAGCCAAATCTTCAGCCCGTCGCGCGGGCCGGCAGGAAAAGTACCGGGGGAAGCGGTCGTGCCTGAGCAGAGTCTTGGAAGCCGTGTTGCTTTGCGACACGAGTTTCCTTTCCTTTCAGCGTCGCAGGCCACTGCACACCTCGAAGCCCGCCAGGTCAGCGCTCGGGAATTGGTCGACCTGTGCGAGGCGGCCTATCGCGAAGGCCACGGGCGCATTAATGCTTTGATCTTGAGCGATTTCGACGCCGCCCGCTCCGCGGCGGCTGAAAGCGATGCGCGGCGGGCCCGGGGCCAGACGCGGGGTTCGTTGGACGGCATCCCCTTCTCTGTCAAAGAATCGTTTGACGTGTCGGGCTGGCCGACAACCTGCGGCAATCCGGCCAATCTCGGCAATGTGGCGATCAGTGACGCCGTCATTGTTGAGCGTCTGCGCGCCGCCGGTGCGGTGCTTTTGGGCAAGACCAACGTGCCGATCGCTCTGCGCGACTGGCAGAGCTACAATTCAATCTACGGCACGACCCGCAATCCGCACGACGACAAGCGAACCCCTGGTGGCTCCTCAGGCGGCAGTGCTGCGGCGGTGTGTGCCGGCATGAGTTTCTTCGACATCGGCTCCGACATTGCTTCGTCGCTGCGCAATCCCGCTCACTTCTGCGGCGTGTTCTCGCACAAGAGCAGCCATGGCGTGGTTCCGCTGCGCGGCCATGGCATCGGCACGAGCTACGGCGAGCAGGAGATCAACGTCGCGGGCCCGATCGCGCGTAGTGCCCACGACCTGGAACTGGTGCTGCGAGCGGTCATCGGTCCCGATGGCGAGACGGCATCGGCCTGGCGGCTGGACCTGCCGGACTCCAACAAGCAGACTCTGGCGGAGTTTCGCGTGGCTGTTCTGTCAACTCACGCGTTGGCCGAGGCTGATGACGAAGTCAGCGGCGAGATCGAACGGCTTGGCCGCTGGCTCGAGGCGCAAGGCGTCGACGTCGCCTGGAATCGGCGGCCCGACTTCGATGCTGTCGAGTTGTGGCGCGCCTTCGTGCAGATGGTTCGCGCGACGACCTCGCTCTATCTGGACGACGCGACGTTCGAACGGATCCTGGCGCAAGCCGCTACTGCGGATCCGAAGCGGCTCGACTACGAAATTCTGCAGTATGTGGGCACGGGCATCCGGCACCGCGATTGGCTGAGGTTGCAACAGCAGCGGGCTTGCTTCGCCGACGCCTGGCGCCGCTTCTTTTGTGATTACGACGTTCTGCTGTGCCCGGCGGCCGTTACCACGGCCTTCACACTGAACGAAACTGGCGAGCCGTGGCAGCGCACGCTGCTGGTCAACGGGCAACCGCAGCCAATGACCAACCAAATGTTCTGGGCCGGCCATTCCGGTCTTTGCGGGCTGCCATCGACGGTCGCTCCGATCGGGCCAGGCTGCAGCGGCTTGCCGGTAGGCGTGCAGATCGTTGCCGCGCGCTACGCCGACTTTACCTCGCTGCGCTTCGCGCAATTGCTGGAGCAGGCCGGCTTCGCCTTTCGGCCGCCGCCTGGCCGCTCCTTCTAATCCATCTCACGAGACAACAAGCAAAAAAGGGGGGGAGACATGCTAAGTTGGTTCAAGGAACTATCGCCTGGAGAGCGCAAGGGATTTTACGGCGCGTTTGGCGGACACGCAGTCGACGTGTTCGACTTCCTCATCTACTCGTTTCTGATTTCGACGCTCATCGCCCAATGGCACATGAGTCCGGCGATGGCGGGTGGGATCGTTACCTGGACGCTCCTGTCCTCGCTAGTCGGCGCGATCGGTGCGGGCATATTGGCCGACCGTTACGGCCGGGTGCGGGTGTTGCGCTGGACGATCGTTCTGTTCTGCGTGTCCTGCTTCCTGTGCGGCCTCGCCAACAGTCCCGAACAGCTGGCGGCGTTTCGCGTCTTGCAGGGCCTCGGCTTCGGCGGTGAATCCTCGCTTTGCATGGTGCTGGTAACCGAACTGATCCGCAATCCGGCGCATCGCGGGAAATATTCAGGCTTCACCGCCAGCAGCTATTCCTTCGGCTGGGCCGCGGCGGCGATCGTCTACGCGATCGCCTTCAGCGTGGCGCCTCCCGAAATCGCATGGCGTGTCTGCTTCTTCGTCGGCATTCTTCCGGCTGTGATCGTGATCTATATGCGCCGCAATCTGAAGGAGCCGGAGATCTTTACGAAGAGCCGTGCCGAGGCCGGCGCCGGCCCGTCGGCGCTCCGCCAGCTCGCGCGACTGACTTCGCCGCCGCTCCTCGGCAAGACAGTGCTTTGCAGCCTGTTGTCGGGCGGTATGTTGGGTGCTTACTACGCGATCGCGACCTGGCTCCCGACGTTCCTGAAGACCGAACGGGGGCTCTCGGTTTTCGGCACTAGCTCCTATCTGTCGGTGACCATTCTCGGCTCCTTGGTCGGCTATGTCGCGGGCTCCTATGCCTCCGATGCCTGGGGCCGTCGCCGCACCTACATGGTCTTCGCTGTGGGCGCCCTGGTGATGGCGTTGGCTTACATGGTGATCCCGGTCTCCAATACGTCGATGCTCTTTCTCGGCTTCCCGCTGGGCGTCCTTATGCAGGGCGTGTTCGCGGGGATCGGCGCCACGATCTCGGAATCTTATCCGAACGACATCCGCGCCACCGGCTACGGCGTCTCCTACAACATTGGTCGTGTCATCGGTTCGTTCTTCCCGCTCACGGTTGGCTGGCTCAGCAGCGGACACACCTCGCTGCCGCTTGCCATAGCGCTCGTCGCCGGCGCGGGCTACACGATCGTGATCGGTGCAGCCTTTCTCATGCCGGAAACTCAGGGCATGGATCTGGACCAAGCTGGCGGCCGCAATCAAGATGTGCGTCAATCCCTTTCAACGGCGATATTGGAGAAAACCGCCTAGCCGCGGTAGAGGGACAGGCTGCGCGCCGCACTGCGGTTGGCGGAAATTGCGCCCGCACCCCGGCGCGACCTGATCGGGCAGGGACCCGCCGGCATCCGAAATGAAAAGCCCCGCCGTACTGGCGGGGCTTTTGTGTTTCAGCAGACTATAGTGGACCTACTTTGACATAGCGGCGCCGGTGGCGCGGCTGAAGATCATGCTCCTGCATCAGGCGCTTGATGCGCTTATGGTTGGCGATGACGCCCTGATGGCGAAGTGCGGCCTGCACACGGCGCCACCCATAGGCTTCAAACTCATCGCAGATCGCAGTGATCGCTGACAGCAACTCGGCGTTGTCGAGCCGTACCGAAGGCGCATCGTAATAAGTGGAGCGGGCGATCCCCATTAGCCGACATCCCGTGGCGACGGAGATACCCCGGGGCCGATGATCACGGATGTAGTTGCGCTTCTTGGCCGGGCTGTGCTTCGCAGAGCCCCCTTTAAAAACTCCAGCTCGAGGGCTTGGCGGCCGACCAGCCGTTCGAGCGCCGCGATCCGTGCTTCATATTCCTGAACCAGATCGGCGGCACGCGCATCGTCGTCGAGGGCACCAGCCTCGTACTTCTCGACCCAAATGCGGATCAGGTTGCGTGAAATGTCATGGCGCTTCGCCAGTCCGCGAAGCGTCTCGCCGCTGAGAAATTCCTAGGCGACTTGACGCTTGAACTCGACGCTGTGCGATCGGTGTCTCGGCATGGGCTATCCTCCGAAAGCCCGGCTGCCCAGTCAATCCAGTCGTCCCAACCTGTCCGGCTCAAGGGGCCCACTCCATTAGGGGACAAACTTGTAGGGGACGTACTTTACCCCCAAGGACCAGCTTTCGCCTTGCAGTACCACCGCCTATATTCGGTCTATGAGCAAGTTGCGGATCGTAGGAAATCGAGAGCCGCGGAAGGTCGGCCTAAGGGGCCCGACGGACGATGAGATCCGCGCCAGCGTCGAAAGCGCCGGGCGTTCACCCCGCCCGGGTTAAGCCCTGATCCAAGCGGCAGTAGGCCGGAAGCCCGCGCTGTAGCGATGTGAGGCGCGCTGCCCTCATTCCGGTACTGGAAGCCCGTAGCGTTGTCCTTACCTGACTGGCGCGGATGCCTGAGCTGTTGAGTGGGCTGAAACGATCACGAAATGTCCAGCCTCCGGCTTGCTCCGCGTTCGCGACTCACCGAAAAAAATGATGCCGCCCCAGGGGCGGATCGAACGCTACATTTTGGATATTTGCTGATGTCTAAGTCGACTTGGGAGTTGCCGACGGCCGGCTACGCGATTGTCATCGACGGCCGGATCAAGACCGAATTCGCGACAAGGGAGGGCGCCCAGACAGGTGCGAGAGATCTAAAGCGGCGATTTCCGATGCTGCAGGTTAAGGTCTATGACGCAGAGACGAGATCGGGTGAGGAAGTTCTGCTCGCTTGAGGTGGAGCGGTAGCTCTCGTTGCGAGCACGATCGGTGTGGCTTGGCAGCACCCGACGTCGCCGAGGGTCCGAATGGCTCTGATAGCTCCTTTTCATCGAAGGGCGTGGCCAGCCGTTTTAAGGGGTTTTTGGCTGCGATTCAGGAGCTGAACAAGGAAACCGACCGTGGCGTTGCGTTAGTCGCAACGTCCTTTCTCGGCATGGCCGCGTTCCTCATCGAGAACAACAGCGCCAAGGCGCTTCTGTCAGGATTCACCCCTGGGCGCTCGCGTGAATGGTGTTCGCTTGAACTGAGGGGCCGATCTCGTAGCAGCGCTCCCGGCCCATGCGTTATTCCGCGGCGGCCGCACATGACAGCGGCCAGCGCGCCGACGCACCAGCGGCCAAATGGCGCAGGGAGATTCACGCTTGTCGCGAAGGTCGATCCCGGATCGAGTCACCGGAATTTGGCAGCTGTGTCCAACTTGTAAGCTTAGACGCGCGAACGTGACGGTCAGCATTGCGGACTTGTAAGTTGAGGGCGCACAGCGCGACGGCTAACAGGTGCCAATCAAGTGAACTTAGGAGCTAACGATTTGAAACGTTCTAGCAACAAGAAGCAAACCCGTCGTGAATGGACCGCCGCTGAGTTGCGGAGCCTCAAGAAGCATTCGAAGGACAGGACGCCTGTTGCCAAGGTCTCTAAGGAGATGAAGCGAACCGTCGCAGCGTTGCGCGTGAAAGCTTCGCAGCTTGGCTTTGGCTTGGGCCATCAGCGGTAAAGGTGCGGCCGCTGCTGGTGCGTTTTCCGGACCCGGCCGCTGCCGGACACCGGACGAGCCAAACGCGCATCAGCCGCCAAACAGCGCGTTTCAGTAAGCTTCAACTTTCCCCAGACGGCTCGGGGCGGTATACGGGGACGGGGGTTCTTGATGTCCGATCTAAATGATGCTGTTGCGAAAGCGACCTGTGAGCATGGGGTGGCGCTCCGGTGGTTCCGAGACCATACCGGTCAAACTGTTACCTGGTCCGATATCCAGGCTCACGCCGACCAAGGCGCGCGGCTATGCGGCGCTATCGGCGGCGCGATAGTGAGGGCATCAAGATCGCGCCGACGCCCTATGAGCAACTGATCGTCGCATATCTGACGTGGTTGGGGCCGCTCCCTGCAGCGAAAGCCAACGACAACACGCGCGCAACAACCGCCGATGCATTCTGCGGCGAGCTACCTTCCAGTTCCTCGCTGACACCGGCAAAGACGAGAATTTGCCGCGCGGGGCCTAACGCGCTCTTGAGGAACGACCATTGCAGCAGGGGACCGGGCGCGCCTTCGGCGACGAACACGGGTGACGGCGGCAGGCCCGCCGGGTGCGGAATGCCGATTTCGTGGATGCCGGACAGATCGAGCCGCATCGCGCTCGGGTGATCGAACAGCTTCCACGCGGCGTTGCCAGGAGCGAGCGAGCGGAACGCCGCGACCACATCGACGGCGGGAAGTCCGCCGTGCTCGTCGGCGACACGGCGGATTTCAAGATCACGGCAGCGCGCGGATCATGCGGCCAGTTGGCGTTTAGGATTGGCTCGGCGCTGCGCTGGGGCGAGTCGAGCGCTTGAGCGGCCAATGCGCGCGACCAGGCACGGTGTTCGATGCGGGCGGCTTCGCGAAAGTCGGGCCGCAAAGGGATGGTGCGCCTCGTTGATCAGGGCCATGATCGCACGGCGCACAAGCGTCAGGCGGGTACCTACAGCGAACTCGACAGCGGCGCAGACACCGGACAAAACCCATGAAAAAGCCCGATACGAATGCAGCGGTCGCGTGGGCAACTCGCGACCGCCTACGCTCCGTACAGTCTTTTCACGTTCGAAGGAGACTTGGGAGCATGCTTCGCGTTTCCGAGCCCGGCCAATCGGAGCGCCGGGGACGAGCTACGTCCCAATACTCAACGCATGATCTCCGAGCAAATACAGGAAGGCGAGCGTGCGGGAGTCAAGACATGCCCATGTGATTGGTGGCGCCAAGCTCGCGAAAGCACGGTGGTATGGCCATGCGATGCGTTTGCGGGTATCGCGGTCGGGCTCACGAGCAGACGGGACTATTTGGAGCCGTCTGAAATGCGGTCTGTCTTTGGGGGGCGACCCAACTTTGGGCGTGGAGCGCGGTTGGGTGTCGGCAGCGGGACGACCGTGAACCGAACGTTCAGCGCGCTGAACAGCTTCAGTATCCTGCCGAGTTGAGGATCGACCGTGCCTCCGAACGTCGAGTAGAGTTTATCCCGGCGTAACCCGGCCTCACGCGCGACAGCTTGCACGTTCTGCCCTCGCAGGATCAGATTAAGCGCCGGAAGCGCCTTGTCTAAGTCATTGTTTTCAAAGGCATCTGTCAGATATTCGGCAATCGCTTCCTTGTTGTCGCGAAACAATTTCCTCGGCGCATCTTCGTCCATAGCGCGTTTCCCGGTAGTTGTGCCTTCTGGGTGACAGACTCCACACGCAATCCGGCTATATTGCGTAACGTTCTATCTCACTAGGGACTTAGCCGATGAAGAAACTAGTGCTCGCAATCGCTGCTGTAGCCGCCATGACCGCGTCGGCTTCGGCTGCCGATCTCGCAGCTAGGCCCTATGCTCCGCCCCCTGCACCGGTCGCGAATTGGACCGGCTTCTACATCTTCGGGGGCGCTGGCGGCGGCCTCACGGCCTCCGATCAGAGCATTCAGGATACGATCAGCGGCACGCCGTTGACGATCTCGCAGCGTCAGGGCGGCTCGGGCTGGTTCGGCACGGTTGGTCTCGGCTACGACTGGCAGTTCAACGGCACCTGGGTTGCCGGTTTGTTCGCCGACGGTCAGTTCGGCAGCATCCGCGGTACCGTTCAGGACCCGCTCCTGGGCATCACCGGCACCCAGAAGCTGGAAGACTCTTGGGCAGCCGGCGTACGCCTCGGCTGGCTGGTCGCCCCGAACGTTCTCTCCTACGTCAACGGCGGCTACTCCGGCGCGCACTTTGGCCAGACGAACTTCATGACCCTGGCCGGTTTCGATGCCGGTACTCACCTAGCTAGCTACAACCGCAATGGCTGGTTTGTCGGCGGCGGCGTGGAAAACAATCTGAACATCTTCGGCATTGCCGCGCCGGGCTGGTTCATGAAGACCGAATACCGCGCGGCCTTCTACAACGCCAAGACCCAGAACGAACTGGACAACGTGACCAACCTTCCGACTGGCGTCGACTCCATTCACGCCAATTCCTGGAACCAGACGATTTCGACCTCATTGGTCTATCGGTTCAACTGGACCGGTCCCATGGTCGCAAAGTACTGATCGCGTCCATTCACAAACGAGAGCCCCGGTAAGATCCGGGGCTTTTGCTTTTTCTGAGAAGGCGCCCCCGTCACTCCCCACGTGGGAGCGAGGATTGAGACTTCACGGATCTGAAGCCGTCGAGCCATCAACTCGTCGCTCCCAACGCGGAGCGCAGATTGAAACACTTACGACTTTGACGAACTGCCGCTGGTCATCGGTCGCTCACACGCGGGAGCGTGGATCGAAACAATTCTACGTCGACTGCGTCGCATTTCCCTCCGCGGGATCAGTTGGCGTTCGAGCATTCGCGCAATGGCGGACGATGAATAAGGAACTCCTATAGGTAGGTGTCAGGAAAGCGATCAGCCGCGAGCTTCATGTTCGGGAAGTTCGCTTTCTGATACGCAATCGCAGCATCGGCCCATTCTCCAGCCACTGCAGCGTGTTCGCGTCGATCGCAACTTGCCAGTTACCGTTGGGCAGGCGCTGGCGCCCGTCTTCCGGCAGGGTATGGGGCGACAATCAGGCGGAGTCTCACCCTGATCGCCGCCCCGCAGCAGGGGCTCTATCGAGCTCTCGATCAGGGAGCGGCACTCGTCGGTGATTTCAATATCCGGCATGAGGCGACGGGGGAGGGCTAGTGATGACCGCGCACCCATGGCCCTTCCCGACCAGATGAGCCAGTTAAATCGCAGCAATGCTCCCGAGATGGGGTGAGCCGTTGCGCGTGGTGCGTCAACGAGTCTACGAAAATTTAATCTGCAGGATGCTTTCGGCTGAACGACGGCGCCTTTCGCATCCGCGTCCTAATGGCTTCTGGGTTTCAGGTGCCATTCGGCTGGCAATACTGACCCATATAGGTTGGGCTGGTGCGCTGCCCGGTTTGGAACGAAGCGGGTGATTGGGGATGCTGGTCGTGAGACGATTGCACGGACAAACGATCGATCGAGGGGGCGCCCCATCGCTCTCTTGTGCGCCGCCGCGCCAATACGACACTTTCAGGAGGGCAGCGAAGGTGGTACGCGTAACGATCGGAAACAGTAATTGGGTGCGACAGAAGGCGAGAATGACGTGATTTCTCAGTGGGAGTATCAGGTTAGATTCGATGTAAACGATTCTACTACTGCCGAATCTGTACGCCGAAAATTGGCTGATCTGTCAGTGGCGCCGCTATTCAAAATTCTCGCCGAGCACCGTGCCGCGCCGAAATGCCAGTTCGACGCCTTTGCAGAGTATGTGGCCGCAGCAGAAGAGCATGGCGTCGAACGCTATCCACTCTACCACTGGACGAAGGCAACGATCGAGAATCCGGCAAAGAAGGAAAAGTATTTGAAATCCTTCACCATCTACGTGGATGAGCAGGAGGTCTACGCTAAGGAGATTGCTGACGCGCTAGAGGTGGACCTGCAACCGCTCGCCACCGGCGGGCTCATCACGCGATTATCCAAGTACGATACCAATCCCGCCAATAATCCGCAGCCGCCTCAGCGTCCCCGCGACGGGAGTTGATCATCCTCTTGAGCGAGCTGAATGCCCACGCATTGCCGACGTGGCTGTTGAGCGCGCCGAACAGGCGACGGATCGCGTCGACGTTTTTCGTCATCGAATAGATGGGGTGATTGCGGTTGCTGCTCGAAAGGCTCAGCCTGGAAGGGAAGCCGGCGAGCCGGCGGCAGCGGGAGCGAGAACATGAAGCACTATGTCGGTCTGGATGTTTCGCTAAAGGAGACGGCTATCTGTGTTGTAGACGAGAATGGCGTCGTTATTCGCGAGGGCAAAGCATTTTCGGAACCGGAAGCTATTGTTACCTGGCTCAACGAAAGCGGACTGCCCATTGCCAAGGTCGGGATTGAGATTGGTGGTCTCGCTCGTTGGCTGTACGGCGAACTACGCGCTGCCGGCTTACACGCAGTCTGCATCGATCCCCGAAGGCTGCGTGGCGTGACTAAGACGATGCCGATCAAGACCGATCGAAACGACGCTCGCGCTATCGCCCAGGTAATGCGGGTCGGCTGGTACACCGTTGTTCATATCAAGGGTGACGTAAGCCAGGAGCTACGAATGCTTCTCAATAATCGCAAGACGCTTTTGATCAAGCAGGTCGATATCGAGAACGAAATTCGTGGTGTCCTACGCGTCTTCGGCTTAAAGCTGTCTGGTCGTATCTCTCAAGCGACCTTTGAGCAGCGAACCAATGAACTCACAGATGGCTATCCACGACTGGCGGCGATGCTGCGCCCAATGCTTGTGGCTCGAGCCGCGCTGCGTGAACAGTACGGTGTCCTACACAAGATGGTACTTGAGATAGTACGCCGCGATCGGACATGTCAGCGGCTCATGACGATACCAGGCGTAGGTGCACTGACGGCAATCACTTTCCTAACAACCATTGACGACCCGGATCGCTTTCAACGCTCCCGCGATGTTGGCGCGCATCTTGGCCTTACGCCACGCAAATACGCATCCGGCGAAATCGATCGGAATGGCGCTATTTCGAGGTGCGGCGATGTGATGCTCAGGACCATACTTTATCAGGCCGCGCTTGCACTTCTAACCCGCACCCAGCGTTGGTCTGCATTGAAAGCCTGGGGTGTAAGGGTGGCCAAGCGACGCGGCCTTCGCCGAGCGGTCGTGGCGGTCGCGCGAAAATTAGCGATCGTGATGCATCGGATCTGGGCAGATGGAAGCGAGTTCCGATGGACCCGCGAGGAGGTGACCGCATGATCGATTAGCAATTCAGCGGATCCGCCGAAAAGGCGGAACGACGTCCTGCGAGGACGAGGTCGGGGTGACTGCGCTGCAACCTCTGTGCCTGCAGCACGCGCCTAATAGATAGCAGCTCCCGATCTTCGGACTACCATCGTGAGGCGGCTATGAACGCCGACCTCGTAGACAAGAGCGAGCCCCGCAGGCTGTCGGTAACGAGCTGAACCCTTGTGCCAGCAACCGCAATCAGACAAGAGATTGCACACGATCAAGTCTCCGGAGCGGCCTGCCGGCGGCGCGGTGTCAATTGCAGAAGCGTTGCGGACGGCCGGCCGCCGGCCTTAGCACATTTGCTGCAGCGAAGCCGGCTCGCCAGGTCGTGGACGAACGTGGTCGGTGGATGGCGCAGGGCGGCGAGATCGACCTCCCGGCGGGTCTTGCACCGCGAGCACTCGATCCCCAGCCAGGCGTAAGGGCTTCTTCCGGCGGCAGGAGATTCAGGATCTGATCGGGCTACCCCGCACTCTCGCCGATCCTGCTCTCCGGACAGGTTGACGCGATCGTGTTCGATGGCGCCGGCGTCATCGACGCGGTCGTCAACGGGAAGAGCGACGTGGCTCCGGACGCGTCGAGCATCGGCCACTACAGGCAGCAGATCGCCGACTATCGAAGGCAGACCAAGGCCAAGCGGGCGCTGCTGGTCTTCATGACCACCGGGCAGGTCGTCGATATCGCTTGAGCAACCACGGCTGGCCTATGGCCCGACTGGACGAACTGCTTCCATGGGCGTCGACCTACGCGAGCCCAATACGCCAGAACCGAAGACGCCTACGAGACTCTGAGAATCACCTCTCTCGGAACATTCATTACGAGCGCGCTTGAAACCGAGATGGAGAAACTATCGCATGGAATGCAAGGAGCGCTACGTCACTATGGTTGCCTCGTCGCCCAAACTGACAGGCTCTGCCATCCGGGTCGCAAGAATGTGTGTAGCATCTCTACTGCTCGGGATGGTTCGGTCGGGGTGGCTCGTCGAACGGCGGCAGATATGAGGTCATGCGAGGGGTGCTTGGCCGTAGAAGATGGCGACGTCAAGGCTTAGGCGGGAACAGTATTTAGGAGCGTTACAGGGATGTCGAGCGCGGGACGAACCGCGCGCGGGTGAAATTTAATCATTTTACCAGCGAACTCGGCGCAGCTCCGGGAGTTCGCTCGGAAAAGGGCATCAACCAACATTGGAGAAGTGATCATGTCAAACGCCAGTCACGGCGCGCATGACGGCGTGCGCGATCAGCAGAATGATTCGCAGGTTGGGCTGAATGTCGTGAAGCCTTTCTTTGAATATCAAACCCTTGCGTTGCGGCTATTGGCCAACAGTTGTGAGCTGCTCGCCCACAACTATCAACGCAGCCTGGAAAAATTCGCCGACGACATTAAGAGGAGTCCGACTCATCGGTAGGACCCTGCGTGACCAGCGCGAATCATGGGGGCCGCCGATGCGCAGAGCTCCACTCATCCTCTCGCATGAGCGTTATTCCTGTCGACATGGCAGGTGATTTCGCCAACGGCTATCAAACGGTCGGGCGTGATTGGCGATGACGAGGCTTCCTGATGATCTCCCGCAAGTCGTCCGCGTATTCTTCGATGGTTCGCTGTGCTTCCGTGAAAGCTCGGGCGTCGAAGCGCGCGTACCGGCTGGCGGATGGCTGGACTGGTTCATCTCGAATGGTCTACCTGCCAACCACAATGGCCGATCTGAGTCATTGAGGTGGTCATCGGGGAGCCCGCCTAATTTGACACAGAGGCATTGACAGCAGCGGCCCGAAATCATGCGGTGGCGGGACGTAGGGAGGCGGAGCCGACCGGGGGCCCGTCACCGGCGGGCGGCGGCTTGATTTGGCCGCTCTTCCGTTTGGCGCGGAGCCGCTAGCTGTCGCCGCGGATAGTCAATACTTGGCTGGATTCCACTTGCGGATCTCGTTCGAGGCTTCTCGCCATATCGCCGAGGAGCCGAGCTGATCGGCCGTTTCCGGCAACGCCCTCTGTCTGCTGTATGAGCAGATGCTGAAATTTTGAGCGAGGATTAGGCGCCAGCGTAGGCTCCGTCTTATTCAATTTGCATTGACTCACATCAACACCGCTGCCGGCAGCCGGCCTATTCTGGTGATGGCTAGCGGGAAGGATGCCGCCCATGACAAATGAGTAGCATGGACGTTTTCATACGGCCTGTCTCAACGATCAATCTCGCTGAGCGGCGTCGGGAACATCCGTTATTATCTGCGAACGCAATCTTGGTCCT
>JAEWFG010000436.1 GCA_023388935.1 Pseudomonadota bacterium
GAAGCGTCCGATGCCCACGAAGCCAGGATGGCGCGTTTTTCGGGCAGGCTGAGAGAAGGATGGGAGACCACGTCCCGGGGATGTTCGAAAACCGTACCGGGATGGATGATGGCGTTGAGATCGACAACGTTGTCGTGAAGAGCGGTCGTCGGCCGCATGGCTTCCTCCATTTCCATGACGAGTTAAGCGGTTGGGCGCGCAGGCAAGCCCGCGCGCCCCGGTCGTTGATCCGCAGGATGGCCTCAGGCGGCCTTGGATTCGATCTGCGTGACGTTGCTGGGCACGGCGCCGTTGATCGCGATGCGCCGCGGCTTCATCGCCTCCGGGATCTCCCGCTGCAGGTCGATGACCAGCAGGCCATTCTCGAAGCTGGCGCCCTTGACCTCGACATGGTCGGCAAGCGTGAACTGCCGCTTGAAGTTGCGAGCGGAGATGCCGCGATGCAGGAAAGTCTTGCCCTGCTTCTCGCTCTTGTGGCCTTCGAGGGTCAGGACGTTCTGCTCGACCGTGAGCGCGACCTCGTCCGGCGTAAAGCCGGCGAGCGCCACCGAGATCTGGAAGCGGTTCTCGTCGAGCCGTTCGATGTTGTAGGGGGGATAGGTCTCCTCGCCCGCGCGCTGGGCGGCTTCGGCGAGGTCGAAAAGACGGTCGAACCCGATGGCCGACCGGAAGAGGGGCGAAAAATCAACAGTGCGCATAGCCAGATCCTCCTGGGAGCAAAATGGTTACGAGCGGCACCGGACACGACCGGTGCCCGTCTCAGTGGCGGGACCCGAATGGCTTCCCGATCGCCGTACGACGACGCCGAAAAAATTTGGAAGGTCAGAGAAAGTTTCAAGACCCGCGAACGAATTTTTTTGCGCGAGGAATCGCAATGGTTAACGCGGGCGTCGGCGGCCTATTCCCCGGGGCCTTCCGAAGGGCCGCGCGCAGCCGCTCCCTTTCCTTCGACCATCGGTCGTCCTCGGCCTGCGCCTGCTTCTCGAGCGCCTCGATCCCGGACCTGATGGACTCCGCCCTGTCCGCGTGCTGCCGCTCGGCGGCGTCGAGGGCCGCCTGCGCTTTCGCCGTCGCCTTCTCGCGGCGCTCCCGCTCCTTTTCGCGGGCGGCGTCCTCCCGCCGGCGCTGCGCCTCCTGGCGCTTCTGCTCCCTCTCGAACGCGGCGGCGGCTTTCCGCGCCTCGCGCTCGCCGATTTTAGGCGCGGCCTTCTTCGCAGGCTTCGGCCGCGGCTTCTCGTGCTTGGCGCTGCTCTCTCCCGAGCCGCGATCGGAGGGCAGATCGGAATGCTCTGCGAAACGCCCGCTCGATCCGGCGGGTCGCTTGAGCACCACGCCCGGTTTCGCCATCGTCGCGGCAATCACATCGGGATCGTCGGACTGCCTAGCGAAGCCCTGGTGGAAGAGATTGCTGCCGGCGCCCATGCCTCGAGCGCCGCCTTCATCGAGGGCGCGGCGACCGCGAGGTCATAGAAGCCCAGAGAGGTCTGGAACGTCTTGAGCTTCCTCGCCATCGGTCCGCAAGGCTCGCCGTTCTAGCGCCTGCGCGCGAACCAGACGCCGAGCACAAACGCCGCCAGCAGCGATCGCAGCGGCGCCTTGACCGTCACGTCGCGCAAGCGCTCGACCCAGCGCATGACCTCGTCTTGCGAGGAGACGGCATGCGGGCGAGGACTTGCCTGGGACCCAGCCACTCTCGCGCCGGCAGCCAGCTCGGTGCCATCGTGATCGTCGACCAGGCCGGAGGCCTCGGTCATCGCCGAGGCGTCTTTCATGTCCATGACGCTATCCTCCGCTCTCAAGCAGACTTGCGCTGGGGCCTGGCCACCGGCTTCTTGCCCGCCGCTTCCTTCGCGGGCTTCTTGCCGCTGATCGGCATCAGCATTTCCTTCTGGCCGGCGGACGCCTTCTTCGACTTTTTGGCCGGCTTCTTTTGCGTCGCCGCCTCGGCCGCAGCGCCGCCGACGCTCTTGCGCAGCGCGTCCATCAGATCGACGACATTCTCGCCCTTCGGCCGCTCCTTGGGGCGGATGACCTTGCCGGCGCGCTTCTGGTTGATGAGGTCCACCAGCGCGGTCTCGTAGTGATCCTCGAATTTGTCCGGCTCGAAGTTGCCCGCCTTCTGATTCACTATGTGCTTGGCGAGGTCGAGCATGTCCTTGGTGACCTTCACATCCTGGATCTCGTCGAAATATTCCTGCTCGCTGCGCACCTCATAGGGATAGCGCAACAGCGTGCCTACCAGGCCTTTGTCCATCGGCTCGAGCGCAATGATGTGCTCGCGGTTGGTCAGCACCACCCGGCCGATCGCGACCTTGTCCATCTCGCGGATGGTCTCGCGGATTACGGCGAAGGCGTCGTGGCCGACCTTGCCGTCAGGGCGCAGGTAGTAGGGCCGGATCAGATAACGAGGGTCGATGTCGGACTTGTCGACGAATTCGTCGATCTCGATGGTCCTGGTTGATTCCAGCGCGATCTCTTCAAGCTCTTCTTTCGTGACCTCGATGAACTGGTCTTTTTCGAGCTGGTAGCCTTTGACGATATCTTCGTTCGGCACCTCGTCGCCGGTGTCGGCGTCGACCTTGAGGTACTTGATGCGATGGCCGGTCTGCCGGTTGAGCTGATTGAACGAGATCTTCTCACTCTCGGAGGTGGCCGGATAGAGCGCGACCGGACAGGTCACCAGTGACAGACGCAGGAAGCCTTTCCAGTTGGCGCGCGGGGCCATGTACGCAGAACTCCGTCGGGGCCTGGATTCAAGACGAACGGGCAGGGCCGGTTCCGACGGCGCGGGCTGTCGCCACAGAAGATTCCTCGCAGTCCTCGGCCGGCGCCACTGGAATCTGGGGGACGGCCATTGACTCTAACCGAACAAACAGAGAACATGCGCCATGCCCGCTGCACCCGAGCCTGCCGTGCCCCCAAAGGGCGACCTCGAACTCGCCGCCGAAGAGGCCATCGAGGCCTGCAGCGGGGACGCCCGAGAGGCGGTGGAGGCGCTGCTGGTGACCATGAACTTTCTCGAGAACGAGGTCGCCCGGCTCAGGGGGGCGATTTCGAAAGGGTACTCGCGCAGGCGCCACGTCGCGCAGCGCGGCCGCAAGGCGTGACAGATGTCGGAGGCGACCCACTACGTCGGGCTGCCGTTTGTTCTCGCCGACGACGGCCTTGCAGCAGGGGAAGCGGTGGAATGCTTCAACCCGAACGGCGTGGTGATGAAGGCCGAAGTCCTGGCCCGCAAGCCAGGCCATGTCGGCGCCATCGCGTTCTCGCGGACGGGAGACCCGTCGAGCGGCGATTTTTCCGACGCCAAGCTGATCCGGAAGTTCGGCGAGGTGCCGGACGATCTCAGCGCGCCGTGACCGACGAAGATCATTCGTCGCTCGGGCCACCATCTTCCGGCGTGAGCAAGCTCAGCGCGGTCTCGATCTGCGCGAGCAATCTTTCGATTTCATCGCGCTCATTCGGCCCAGGATCGCTCTCGAGCTGCGCCAGGAGCCGCTCCTTTCGCGCCAGCAACTCCGCGACGGTCGACATCGCACCTCCCTACGCTCCCAGCAGCACCTCCAGAGGAGGTGGTGCGCTGGGGCCGATCGCGCCAGTCCCGGCGCGGCAATGGACGGCCCACCGCCGCTTGCATGCGCGACAGGCCCGACGTTCGATGGAGAGTGGCGCTCTTCGTCGCAGGCGGACAGACATATCGGTCGCCGCCGCGCTCCGTCCGGTCCGGGATGAGCTTCACCGCTCTCCCGCAGAGCGCTAGGGCATGCACATATCTCTGAGGCTCCATCCAGCAGCGACGGCGTGGAAGTATTCGAGGCCGTTTTTGAGGGTGATGGGGCCTGGCGGCTTGGAGGATGGGTAGCCGTCCCAGCCCCCGAAGCGA
>JAEWFG010000267.1 GCA_023388935.1 Pseudomonadota bacterium
GCCGAGCAGGGGGATGACCACTGCGAGGCCGAGGAACGCAGGGATCGTGCCGAGCGCCAGCAACACCGCGACGATCAGGCCCCAGGCCGCCATCGGCACCGGGTTTTTGGCGACGACGCGGAGCGAAGTCACCATCGCTTCAAGCGCGCCGGCATGCCGGTCGAGCATCAATGGGAACGACACGGCGCTGATGCAGAGTGCAGCGAGAGCGAACAGGAATCCTGTGCCGCAGCCGACCACGATCAGCCACCAGCCCTCCCGGGTGGTCAGAATGCGCGTCATGAAATCCGAGATTCCGGTCACGCCCTCATAGCCGAATGCGGCGACATAGATCGCCTGCGCCGTCGCAACCCAGGTCACGAACAAGGCGAGCAACAGCGTGCCGAGGCCGAGCATCGCACCGAAGGAGGGCGAGCGTAGGACCTCCATGGCGTCCCAGGCGCTGGCCTCTTCACCGCGTTCGCGACGGCTGGAGAGTTCATAGAGGCCGAGAGCGGCGAACGGACCGATCAGGGCGAAGCCTGCGGCCAGCGGGAACAGCAGCGGCAGCACGGAATAGCCCATGACCACGCGGGCGAGCACGAGGCCCAGCACCGGATAGATCACGCACAGGATGATGGCGTGGCTCGGCACTGCCTTGAAATCTTCCCAGCCACGCCTCAGCGCGTCGTGCAGGTCGGAGAGTTGGATGGTTCGGATGATCGGTCCAGCCGCGTCGGCGGTCTGGGCCACGGTGGGGACATTGCCCTGGTCGAGTGTGGCCATGGTCGCTAGCTCCCTTGCCGTCGGCCGAAATTGGCGCCGGCAAACGGCGCAAGCGGCCGCTTCTTGAGTTTCGCGATTCCAACTAGACGCGAATTCCGGAAGGCATCGCGAGCTGAAACCGAAGGCTACTCCCAATTCCGAGTCCTGTCCCTCACGCTTGGGTGAGATTCGATGCCGCAGTGCACCTCGATGATGTCATTCGGCCGTCATTTCGCCGCAGATAAGCTCATGCTGTTTGCTGGCTCGCGGGACTCCGCGGGCGCAACGCAGAAACTTCGTTTATAAGTGCCACTCAAGGCCTTCCAACGGGGAGCAGACATGAGCATTTTCGGAAAAATCATGGGCGCGATCTTCGGCAGCCATCCGGCTTCCGCCGCACCCGCAGGCAGCGCACCGTCGGGCAGCGCGCCCACAGGGGCCGCGCCGACTGCATCGGCTCCATCGTCCGCTCCCGTTCCCGCTGCCGCGCCCGCCGCAACGGTGGACGTCGCCGCGATCGTCGACAAGGCGGCGGCCGCGCACAAGGGTGAGAAGCTGGAGTGGCGGACCTCGATCGTCGACCTCATGAAGGCGCTCGACGTCGATTCCAGCCTTGCCGCGCGCAAGGATCTCGCCAGGGAGCTCGGCTACAGCGGCGACCTGAACGACTCGGCCAGCATGAATGTCTGGCTGCACAAGCAGGTGATGTCCAAGCTCGCCGCCAGTGGCGGCAAACTGCCGCCGGAGATCAAGCACTGACCGATCCTTCGGTCGCAACAAAAGGGCCCGCGATCTCGCGGGCCCTTTTGCGTTCAGCCGACGAGATCCGCATCCTCCGGATGCCTGTCGAGATAGTCGACGACGAAACCGCAGCCGGCGATCACCTTCCTGCCGTCGCGGCGGATCAATTCCAGCGCGCCCTTGACCAGCTCCGAGGCAATGCCGCGGCCGCGTAGCGCGCGCGGCGTCTCGGTGTGGGTGATGATCACCGCCGACGGCGTCAGCCGGTAATTGGCGAAGGCGACCTCGCTTCCGACATCGAGTTCGAAGCGGTTCCTGTTCTTGTTGTCGCGTACCGATGCGGCCATGCAAGATCCTTCCGAGGGGCTGCTTGTTTCCTGATCTAGGCGCCTGAACCGGTCCTTGCCAAGGTGCGACCAAGGAAGGTTGCCGCAGGGGAGATATCCGGAAAATGCGTGTCCCGCTCAGCCTCATGGCGTTGCTCGCAGCACTCGCCTCGACCGCGCCAGTGCCGGCTTTGGCCGAGGGCGGTCCGGCCTGGGAAGCCTGCATCGGGCTGACCAGCACGCCGGAAGAGCGGGTCAAGGCCTGCTCGACCGTGATCGATACCAAGAGCGAGAGCGGGCACAGGCTCGCCGGCGCCTATTGCAATCGCGGCCACGGGCTCACCGAGAGGCGCGAACTCGATGCTGCATTGTCCGATCTCGACGAGGCGGTCAGGCTCAATCCAGCCTATGCCTGCGCTTACAACAATCGTGGTCGCGTCTATAGTTTCAAGCGCGACTACGATCGCGCCATCGCCGACTACGACCAGGCCATCAAGCTCGATCCATCGCTGGCGCTGGCCTACAGCAATCGCGGCGAGTCCCGCTTCAACAAGGGCGACCTCGACGGCGCCTTCGCCGACTTCGACGCCGCGATCAAGCGCGATCCCAACTACGCCAGGGCGTATGCCAATCGCGGTCTGGTCTACTATCGCAAGCACGACATGGTGCATGCCATCGCCGACTACACCGTGCGGATCAAGCTTGCGCCGGATCTTCTCGCCTATATCGATCGTGGCAACGTCTATCGTGACAGCGAGCAGCTCGACCGCGCCGCAGCCGACTATGGCGAGGCGATCCGCGTTGCGCCCACTGACGCACGCGGCTGGCGCAATCGCGGCATGATCCGTCTCTACCAGGGCGACAACAAGGGTGGCATCGCCGACTATGACAAGGCGCTGCAATACGATCCGTCCGACGTGTTCTCCTGGAACAACCGCGGCCAGGCCAGAATGCGGCTCGGCGACAAGCAGGGCGCGATCGCCGACTTCAGGAAGGCGCTGGAATTGAAGCCGGGCTTGCCGATGGCGCAGGAGTCTTTGAGGAAGCTCGAGGCACTGTAGTTCTCCGTCATTTTTTGCGAGCGCAGCGAAGCAATCCAGACTGCTGCCGCGGAAAGATTCTGGATTGCTTCGCGGAGCCTGTCATCGGGCCGCGCTTCGCGCGGACCCGTTGGCTCGCAATGACGGCTCAGACTTTCACCAGCTCCTGATACTCGGGATGCTTCCCGATCCACGCTTTCACGAACGGACACTCTGGGATCAGCTTCAATCCGGCCGCTCGGACCTGGTCGAGCGCGCCTTGCACCAGTTTTGAGCCGACGCCCTTGCCGCCGAGCTCCTTGGGCACGTCGGTATGCTCGAACGTGATGAATTTGCCGTCGAGCTTGTAGTGTTCGGTCGCAAGGTAGCCCTCGACCTCAAGCTCGAAGCGGTGATGGGCCTTGTTGTCAATGACGTCGCTCATGTCGTCTCCGGTCAGCTCTTCAGCGAGTCAGTCAGCATCTTGCGGATCGACCAGGCTTCGCCGTCGGAGGAGCCCCTGATATCGTCGATCCTCCAGCTGTTGGCCTCGCGCACGAAGTCGTAACGCACGATCTGGTCGGCGGGTTTGCGGTCGTTGCGGTGGCCGGTGATGATCACCGCGAGCGTCGCTTTGTCGACCTCCATCTTCTCGGCGTCAACCCTGAACGATTTCACGTCCGGCTCCTGCGAATTGGTGACAGGATCGAAATCGACCGGTCCGACGTCGCCCTTGGGCGTGCGCGCGTCGGCCTTGGCCCATAGCGTGACCAGCGCTTTCGAGAGGTGTTTGGATTTGGCAGCCTTGCTCTCGATGAGGAAGCCGCCGCCGCCGTGTCCCTTACCCTTGGCGGCACGCGTGTAGATCGCGGTCAGGATCGCAACGGGATCACTGGGGGCGGGGCTCTCGGCGAGGGCTGGGGAGACGGTGGTGAGCAGAGAGGCAACGACGAAGGTCCGACGGGTGAGCATGGAATGTCCCTGAGATGATGGCACGCGGCGGTGAGCCCGGGCGGCTGCCGCCGGCGCTTGTCTCTGTAGACCGATCTCGAGGCGGTTCGGTTCAATCCGCCGCCTTGGCCAGCCGCACGTCTTCGGGCTGCGGCTGCAGGCAGCCCTGGCAGATGACGAGGGCGCGATTGACCTTCGCGTCCTGCTCGGCCTCGATGCCGTCCTGCGCCTGCCACCATTCCTTCGAATAGGGCTGAAGCCCGGCTTGCGACCTGTTGAGCTCGGATGCGGCGGCGCGCGTTGCTCGTGATGACCCTGAGGCGGAACGCGGGTGATTGGGATCCTCGCCGGCACCGTCCCAGGCATAGCGCGCAGGCCTGAAGGCGGGATCGGAAACGAGATGCGCCTGCGGGGCCACAGCACATCCGGCCAGCGCCAGCGACAACAGGAGGAAGGCGGGCGCTTTGATCATGATGCGGCACTCTGTATGCGAGAACTGACTGAGGTTGCCTCGATCATGTTTAAAATTCCTTGAATGGGCGCTGCGGGCCAGTGGCCTTGCGAGGGCGCAGCCGATGGCGATAAATGGGCTGCAAAGGGCGGGGTGCACGCGCGCCGTCCGCCGTCGAAAAGGAAGCCCGATGCAGCCCCTGCGCATGTCCCGCCGCGTCATGAATCTCGCTCACATGCTGACCCAGAATGCGCGGCGGCATGGATCGCGTCCCGGTTTCGTCTGGGGGGACAAATCCTGGAGCTGGCGCGAGATCGATGCGCAGGTTTCGGCGCTGGCGGCTGCGCTCGCCACGCGCGGTATTGCCGAGGGCGACCGCATCCTCGTCCATTCCAAGAACGGCGACGAGATGTTCTTTTCGATGTTCGCGGCCTTCCGGCTCGGCGCCGTCTGGGTGCCCACCAATTTCCGCCTGATGCCGGACGAGGTCGCTTACCTTGCGCAGGCCTCCGGCGCGAAGGCGTTTCTGTGCCACGTCGATTTTCCCGAGCATGCCGCGGCGGTAAAGGGTGGCGCGCTGGAATTCATCTGGAGCATCGACGGCGGGGCGCCCTTCGCCGAAACGTCGGTTGCGAATGCCGTCGCATTGCATGCTGGCACCGTGGTCGAGAACGTTGCGGTCGAGCACGACGATCCCTGCTGGTTCTTCTTCACCTCCGGCACCACGGGCCGCTCCAAGGCCGCGGTGCTGACCCATGGCCAGATGGGTTTTGTCGTCACCAACCATCTCGCCGATCTCACGCCCGGCGTAACGGAAGCCGATGCGTCGCTGGTGGTGGCGCCGCTGTCGCATGGCGCAGGCGTGCATCAGCTGGTGCAGACTGCACGCGGTGTGCGTACCGTGCTGCTGCCGACCGAGAAATTCGACATCGATGAGGCGTTCCGGCTGATCGAGGCACATCGCGTCAGCAATCTCTTCACGGTGCCGACGATTCTGAAGATGATGGTCGAGCACCCCGCCGCCGACAAATACGACCACTCCTCGTTGCGTCACGTGATCTATGCCGGCGCGCCGATGTATCGCGAGGATCAGAAGGCCGCGCTGAGGAAGCTCGGCAAGGTCATCGTGCAGTATTTCGGCCTAGGCGAAGTCACCGGCAACATCACGGTGCTGCCGGCGGCGCTGCATGATCCCGAGGATGGCCCGCACGCCAAGATCGGCACCTGCGGCTTCGAGCGCACCGGCATGCAGGTCTCGATCCAGGACGACGAGGGCCGCGAGCTCGCCGCAAACCAGAGCGGAGAGATCTGCGTGATCGGGCCTGCGGTGCTCGCCGGCTACTACGACAACCCTGAAGCCAATGCGAAGGCGTTCCGTAATGGCTGGTTCCGCACCGGCGATCTCGGGCACATGGACGAGGAGGGGTTTGTCTACATCACGGGACGTGCCTCCGACATGTACATCTCCGGCGGCTCCAATATCTATCCGCGCGAGATCGAGGAGAAGATCTTGACGCATCCCGCGGTCGGCGAGGTCGCCGTGCTCGGCGTGCCGGATGCGACCTGGGGCGAGGTCGGCGTTGCCGTCTGCGTCCCCCGCGAGGGCGAGAAGCCGGTGAGCGAGGCGGAGATGGCGGCATTCCTTTCGCCGAAGGTGCCGCGCTACAAGATGCCGAAGCGCTTCTTCTTCTGGGAGGCGCTGCCAAAGTCCGGCTACGGCAAAATTCCAAAACGCATGGTCCGCGACGAGCTCGAGGCGCGCGGGCTGCTCGATCTCGACAAGAAGCAGGCGGGCTGAGCGAAGGCCATGCGCAGCATCAAGCAGCCGGGCGCGCCGCATCCCGAACGCATCCAATGGGTGGAGGCGAGGGGGCGCGCCTTCTCGTTCACGCTTCAAGCCGGCCTGCCGCTGCTGGAAGCTGCGCGACGTGGTTTTGCGGCGGAAGGCTTTGCGAGCGGTGTGTTGAATTTCGGCCGCGGCGCGCTCGGACCGTTCGGCTATGTGATGCCGGCGTTGTCGAAGACTGGCGAGAACGCGGCCTTCTATAGCGACACGTTCCGGCCCAAGGGCGTCACGTATACGAAGCTCGGTCGCATGACGTTTGGCATGCGCGACGGTGCGCCGTTCTTTCATTGCCACGGGCTCTGGACCGAAGCCGATGGCCGCACCAGCGGCGGCCACATGCTGCCGGATGAGACGATCGTCGCCGAACCGTTCGAGGTCGAAGCGTTCGGTATCGATGGTGTGATGTTCACCGCTGAACCGGATCCGGAGACGAATTTCAAGTTGTTCGGTCCGGTGGCCGCCGCGAGCACCGGCGCGCGCGCCACAAGCCGCGCCTTCGCACTGCGGCTGCGGCCGAACCAGGATTTCGCCGGCTGCCTCGAGGCCTTCTGCCGCGAGCACGGCATCGCGCGTGCGAAGATCCACGGCGGCGTCGGCTCGACCATCGGCGCGCGCTTCACCCATGGCGGCGTGACCGAGCCGTTTGCCACCGAGCTTGCGATAACCGCCGGGGCAATCTCGCCAGGCGCTGCCGGCGCGCTGGAAGCCGCGCTCGACGTCGCGCTGATCGACTACACCGGCGGCATGGCGGAAGGGCGCATAGTCCGCGGCGACAATCCGGTACTGATGACGATGGAGCTGGTGCTGGAGGTCCTGGACTAAGCCACGACCGGGGCTTGCCGTGACCCGCAGATACTACTTCCATGCGGCATCTGTTCCTGATACGTTCTAATGGCGGGTTTTCGCTGGGATAGGGGCAGAGCAAATGGGCCGGACACGACGCCGTCAGACCACATTGAGTGCGCCTTATCTCAGGCGCGTCTGGCTCGATCGATCGCGGGTCGAGGACTGGGAGGCTTATCCGTTCTGCCTTCCTGTGTTCAGGGACGAGTTCGATCACAGCTTCGACGCCGCGGTCACGATCATCGTCGGCGAGAACGGGACCGGCAAATCGACCATTCTCGAAGGTATCGCCGGGATGGCCGGTTTTGCCAGCACTGGCGGCCGCAAGGGTTTTCAGGAGATCGACGGGGGCGGCATCGAAATCACCGGCGAAGAGCTGTCGTCCGCCTTGCGGGCTGCGTGGGTGCCGAAGGTGACCGACGGCTGGTTTTTTCGCGCCGAGACGTTCTTTTCTGTCGCGCGTTATCTGGACCGCTCGGCCGTGAGTGCCGCGGAAGCCATGGAAGGCGTGTTTGGTGCGAGCAGTCAGGAAGCGCCGGACTATCTCTCCTTTTCCCATGGCGAAGGCTTCCTGGTTTTCTTCGAGGAGCGCTGCCAGAAGCAGGGCATCTACATCTTCGACGAGCCGGAATCGGCGTTGTCGCCGGCGCGGCAGATGGACTTCCTCAAGCTGCTGCATCGCATGGATCTCTCCGGCAATTGCCAGGTGATCATGGCGACCCACGCGCCTCTGCTGATGGCCTATCCCAATGCGCAGCTGCTCCGGCTCGGGAAATATGGCCTGGAGCCGACAACGGTTGAGCAAACCGATCATTACCGGGTGATGCGTGAATTCTGCGACGACCCGCGTGGGTTCGTGGAGGCGACGCTGGGGGAGTGATGAGCGTGTTTGGCGGTCGCTCTCTCCGCCGTCATTGCGAGGAGCTCTTGCGACGAAGCAATCCAGAGTCTCTCTGCCGAGGGATTCTGGATTGCTTCGCTTCGCTCGCAATGACGGAGTATGCGGTATCGCTGGCATCAATCAATGTTTGAGTCCGGTTGCGGACACGCCTTTACATCCTCGCGGCACGTCGTCCCGGCGGGCGATCACCAGGGGCGAGCGCGTACTTTGGCAATGTCCAGGAATGTAGATTCACTTATGCCTGATATCCCCGAGCGCGATCCTTGAAAGAGGTCGAGCGCGGGCGAGTAAGTCTGGCTGGCGTTTTTCGCGTCATACATGGCGGAGAATCGGTTCAACAGCTTTGCAACTTTCGTGGGATCCGAAAGATCTTTGATGTTGATGTATTTTCCCACGATCTTGGCTTGCTGATCGATCTGCATCGCAGCCATCTGATCAGGCAAATCGAAGGTGGTTCTGAACACCTCCGAAAGAGCCTTGTCAGCAAGTATGTCGTAGGCGGACGTGATGTTTCCCGCCATTCGCTGGAAATACAACGCCAGACGTACGCCGGGATTCGTATCCCCCTGCTGCTGCTCCAGGCTTTGCTGGAGATAGTTCTTTTGCGTTGCCAGAAATTGGTCGCGCTTTTGCGGACCCATCATCGGAAGACGCGCGACGTTGCCTTTGTTGTCGAAATTGAACGAAGCCGCGATCTCGGCAAAGCGAGGATCGCTTTCCGTGTTTGCGAAGCTCTTTGGATTGCTCAGATCGGAGCTGAAGATCTTCTTGAGATATTCGGTGCTGACTTTCGCGGGCTGCAAACCCTTGGCGACAAGAATGAAGTCGACCATCTTCCTGTTTGCAAGCAGATCGGAAACGCTTCCTATGTCTGCGATTGCTTCTTGATAAGCCGTCGCGTCCTTCTGGGCTTGTTCCCGAACTGCTGCTTGCTGCTGAGTGCTTACGTTTTTGATCGCTGCGATGACGTAGTCCTTCGCAATCTGGAGTACTTCCGCCGAGTCCTGAGCCACCAGGGGGGTCGTCAGATTGCCTTTTGCATCGAAGTTGAAGGCGCGTGCGAGCTGTACGTATCGATCGTCCTTGAGGGTATAGACGTAGCTCTTGGGGTCGCTGAGGTCGCTTTCGAGGACAGCCTTGACGGTGTCCTGCGAGACGTTTCCGGGATCGAGGCCGACGGCTCCCAGCGCAAAATCATACACGCTCGGTGTAGACACGAACGCCTGGACCGAATTGACGTTGAGGATGGCCGCTCTGAATTGCTTGATCACCACAGCTTCGTTCACTGGGCTTGCCGCCCAATAGACGGCGGACTTGCTGTCGTCGAACCTCTGTTTCGTGATCGCAACGTTTGCATCGGTCTGCGCAGACCCACCCGATGGAAGCGACCCGTCGGCCGAAAATTCGAACGCGCCGGCCAGATCTACGAACCGGCCAATCGTCCTTATGTCGTTGTTGAGACGGGATATGTTAGTCGTATATGAGTCCAGGTGTTGTCTTTCTACCAGTATCTGGATCTTCAACGCGGTCACGTTCGCGCCCGGTTGCGATAGTTGAGCCGTGTAGTCGGCTATCTTCGAATTGGCGGCGCTTACATCCGATTGGGCTTGAGCAAGCTCGGCTTTGAGGCCATCCAATTGAGAAGCGAAAGTTGTGTTGACGTAGCTATTTGGATCGGATCGATCGCTGCGCAAGACCTGACTTATCGTGTCACGCGACCACCGGCTCTGATCGATCCCGAATGCCGAATATACGTAGTTGCGAAGACGATCGTTGTTCAGGAGCTGGTCAGCACTGCTGATTTTGCCGATTTCGGCGCTGTAGTAATCCGAGTCGCCGGCAAGCGCATCGACCTGGCTCTTCTTGGTCGCCGTGTACAGACCGATCATCTCATCGGTTTGGTTGCCCGACTGTGCAACCGGCGTTGCTCCGCCATTGAAGGAAAATGCCGCGGCAAACTCCCTGTAACGCTTGTCGACCAGCTTGTTGGCAAAGCTCTTTGAGTCAGTAAGATCGCTCTCCAGCACCTTCTTCATGAAAGCCTTGGCGTAGGCCATGTCTTCCAGGCCGTAGGCTTTCGTCGCGTAGTGATACAGGCGGTAATCCTTCATCAGATCGTCAGCGGTGCGCACCTTGCCGATGTTGGCTTTGTAATAGGCCGCTTCGCGGGCGACGTCTGATTGCTGCGCCACCCGCGTCAGGGACTGCGTGAGATTACGCGCGACGTAGCTGTAGCTGAAATAGGTTGACACCATAGCGGATTCCTGACGGCTCGGCGGTCCTGGACTTCCGTCAATCATTGCCGGGTCGCAAGGTAGGGACTGGCCTCATGCCAGCAGACAGAATGGCGGTTAGTTTTTACTGCGATTCCGAGTGACAACTTTAGGTATCGCTTGCGCCCAAGTGCCGCATCGCCAGGACATTCCCGGCAAGCCACCCGCAAGCTTCGTCTTCTATTTGGCGTTCGACAATCGCGGTCACAGTTTCACCTCCCCGCGGCACATCGTGCCCGAGCTTTGCGTCAGTTGCCGCCCTCGAAAATGCCGAGGGCGCAGGGAAGGCCGGGCGCCGGCTGGCACCCGCGGTCCGCTGTGCGCAAATGCGCTGGAAACAGATGCACAGCGGCATACAGGGCAGCCTGGACATCCGGGCCTTCCCTGCGCAGTGGTCTTACGGCTTATGTCGCGCTCTCCCCGGGGAGCGATGCACTATTGCCCCCGTCGCCTTGCAGATGGCTGATGTGCGGACCCGGTCGGGCAGTACACATCACCGCAAGACTTGGCGCACAGGCTCCGGGCGCCAGGACCACACGATTTTGCCGTACGCAGGCTGCACCGGTCGTGTGCGCGAGGGTAGCTGCTCACGGAGTGACCCGCCCTGCAATCACCTTCGCGCCGACGCCGCCCGCGTCCACCACGTCCCATCCCGCGTTCGTGACGATCGCGATCCGCCCCTCGGCCGGGTTGGGGTGGTCGAAACATGCGATAATTCCGAATTCGCGTAAAGCGAAATGTTTTGATCCGGAAGCATTGACCAAGGGCTGGCGTGTGTTGCCCGCCGGGCGGCGCAAAGGCTTGTGGTTCGCGAGGAACGGCCTTCGGTCTCGAAGCGCAAACCGGGCGACATGGCCGTATCAACGGCGAACTGATGTTCAATTCTCCTCGCCGCCCGATCCTTCGCGCAGGTCCGGCTTGATCGCGTCCTCCGGCAGCGCATGCGCCACCGGCTGCGCCGTGACCGCGATCTCCGGGCCGTCCTCGCGGCCGCGGGCGCGGATCAGGCGCTCATAGGCCGAGACCAGCGCGACGTAGGGGTTGACCCAGATCCAGCCGTCACGCGTGAACACCTGGATGTCGAAATGCAGGTGCATGGACGTGCC
Source organism: Pseudomonadota bacterium (assembly GCA_023388935.1). Taxonomy (GTDB): domain Bacteria; phylum Pseudomonadota; class Alphaproteobacteria; order Rhizobiales; family Xanthobacteraceae; genus Bradyrhizobium. The sequence goes on from JAEWFG010000267.1 coordinate 11,202, forward strand.
GGCGGGATGGTCGAGATAGTTCGAGACCACGCCGATCTTCTCGCCCTCGGTGACGATGCGGCCGTTGAGCACACCGTCGGCGTTCAGTGCCTGGGGGTTCATATGCATGTAGCGGAAGCGGATGTGCTCGGTACGGCTGTTGACCTCGAGCGTCGCGGCCTGGTCCTTGAGGCCGCGGATCACGATGGCATCGCGCACTGCGACGACGCCGCGCTGCCTGGGGTCGCAGGGCTCGCGGCCTTCGCCGGGCGGCGGACAGCCGGCGGCTCGGATGTCCTCGCCCTGGTGGCCGTAGCCGCCCGCGCATTGCCAGACTTCGAAGCTGCGGGACTCGCAAAAATTGTCGCGCCAAGGATAGGTGGTCGGGGCGTTGCTCTTGCCGTGGGATTGCGAGCGCACGAACGCAGGCGCCTTTTCGAGGGGGAAGCGAATCTGCGCATAGGCGATCACGTCAGGATGGCCGCCTTGCTTGCGATAGCCGGTGTTCGGGATGATGTCGCCACTCGGCCGGTAGCTGAAATCCGGCGAACGCTCCGCGGGACGATCGATGATGTTGGAGGCGATGTCCGTCAGCGGCCGCACGCGCTGGCCGCCAGCGATGCGCAGGGCCTTCAGGAAGCGCTCGGCGACGGGATAGGCTTCCCTGCAGGCGAGCCGTCGTGGCTTGGCGACGCTGTCGAGGCACTGGATCGACACCACGTAGGGAACGCCGAAGCGGGTGAAGGCATAGCGCACATAGCCTTCCCGGATGAACCTGCGCAGGTCCGGATAGAGCGCGGTGAGCGGTTTGACCGGTTCGCCCTTGCCGCCGGCGGGATCGGCGATGTCGTAGATGAGCGCAGAGCCCGTGATCTGTACTTCGACCGGCTTTGCGAACAGGCGGCTCGGCATGCCGTCACCGGCGCCGGGCTCGAACGAGAAGCTAGCGCTGTAGCCGGCAGGGCCGGCGTCGAACATGTCGACGGGATTGAAATCGGCCTGATAGCGCGATAGCGCGAGCGGAGCCGGGGCATTGCTGCGCTGCGCCTCGGCATAAGCGGCGGCGTCGAACGGCAGCAGGACAGGCACGGAGCTGCGCGCGATGCCGGTGAAGAATTGCGAGGAGATCGCGTTGATCTGCACCAGCGCCGGAATCGCACGCGGATCGTATCGGGGCACCGAGCGGCGGGGTGCGAAGATGAAATCGTCCGCGACCTGGGGGCGACTGTTGATCTCGGTGCGAAGCTGGTCGAGCGCTGCGCGCCAATCGGCGCGCAGGACCGTGAGTGAGGGGCTGCGGATTTCATCCGCAGCCAGTGGAGTTGCAATGAAGAGTGAGAGCGACGCCAGAAGCTGCGAGACGAAGCGGATACCCTTTCCAGCCACTGTCTTGCTCCGCGGCGGCACCTATCCGGATCAGTCCTTGGCGCGCTCGGAGTAGGAGCCGTCTTCGGTCATCACCACGACGCGGGTGCCTACCGAGATGTGCGGCGGCACGGTGGTGCGCACGCCGTTGGAAAGCACCGCGGGCTTGTAGGAGGAGGAGGCGGTCTGGCCCTTGGTCACTGGCTCGGTCTCCACCACCTCCAGCGTGACGCGCTGTGGCAGCGCGATCGACACCGGGTTGGTGTCGTGCATGGACAGCTTGACCGTCATGCTCTCCTGAAGATACGCCGCCGCGTCGCCGACGACGTCCTTGGACACCTGGACCTGGTCATAAGTCTCCGGGTTCATGAAGTGGTAGCCGTCACCATCTTCGTAGAGGAAGGTGTAGTTGCGTTCTTCGATCGTGGCCTTCTCGACCTGATCGGTGGTCTTGTAGCGCTCGGAGATCTTTACCCCGTCCGAGATTCGGCGCATTTCGATCTGGCTGACCGGGGTGCCCTTGCCGGGATGGATGTTCTCGGCGGTCACGACGACGTAAAGCTTGCCGTCTTGCTCGATCACGTTGCCCTTGCGAATAGAACTGGCGATGACTCTCAAAGGTATATTTCCTGCTTGCTTGGCCCGGCTCCGGCCAGGACGTGGTCAAATCGATGGGGGACCTCGGGCCTCAAATCAGACCTCGGTGCCCGTTTCGGGCCGCAACATACTGATTTTGCCGTTGGATGCCAGCATTTTGCTGTGCCACCGGGCGGTCGGGTAATGGCTGGGGACAGGCCGATTTCGCCGTTCTGGTCGCCCGGGCGGCACCTCGACCGGCGGCCGTTCCTCCAGGCGAGGGGGGCCATCACCGGGGCTCTACGGGGCTTTTTCGCCGAGCAGGGATTCGTCGAGGTCGAAACCTCGGTCCTCCAG
>JAEWFG010000164.1 GCA_023388935.1 Pseudomonadota bacterium
GCCCTGATCGAAGCGGGAGCCTCGGTGCGCTCCACGGCCCTCGTCGGCAGCCACGCAACGCGCTATACGGTGCCGCCGACCGGGTCGAAATCGTAAGTCACGTGCCGCCCGCCATTCCGGAGTTGAAGATGTCCCGCCCCGTGCCGAATCCCGGCATTCTCGATATTGCGCCCTACACGCCCGGCAAGAGTCCGGTGCCGGAGCCGGGCCGCAAGGTGTTCAAGCTCTCGGCCAACGAGACGCCGTTCGGGCCCTCGCCCAAGGCGATCGAGGCCTTCAAGAGCGTGGCGACGCATCTGGAAGATTATCCGGAAGGAACGTCGCGCGTGCTGCGCGAAGCGATCGGCCGCGCCTTCGGGCTCGACCCCAATCGCATCATCTGCGGCGCCGGGTCGGACGAGATCCTCAATCTGCTCGCCCACACCTATCTCAGCCAAGGCGATGAGGCGATCTCCACCACTCACGGCTTCCTGGTCTACCCGATCGCGACCATGGCGGTCGGCGCTAAGAACGTGGTTGCGCAGGAGACCAACCTCACCTGTAATGTCGACGCCATCCTCAAGGCGGTGACGCCGCGGACGAAGCTGGTCTGGCTCGCCAACCCGAACAATCCGACCGGCACCTATGTGCCGTTCGACGAGATCAAGCGCCTGCGCGCCGGCCTGCCGTCGCACGTGCTGCTGGTGCTGGACGCCGCCTATTCCGACTACGTCTCGCGCAACGATTACGAGATGGGGATCGAGCTCGTCGCCACCACCGAGAACACCGTGGTGACGCACACCTTCTCCAAGATCCACGGTCTCGCCGCGCTGCGCATCGGCTGGATGTTCGGCCCCGAGCACATCATCGACGCGGTCAACCGCATCCGCGGTCCCTTCAACGTATCGACGCCGGCGATGTACGCCGCCGTTGCCGCGATCGAGGACACCGCGCATCAGGCGATGTCGAAGCAGTTCACCGAGACCTGGCGCAACTGGCTGACCGAGGAGATTGGCAAGCTCGGGCTGAAGGTGACGCCGAGCGTCGCCAATTTCGTGCTGATCCACTTCCCGCAAGAGGGCAAGACCGCGGACGAGGCTGACGCCTACCTCACCAGGCGTGGCCTCGTGCTGCGCGCGCTGAAGAACTACGGCCTGCCGCATTCGCTGCGCATGACCATCGGCACCGAGGAGGCCAACCGCCTCGTGGTCGACTGCCTGCGCGACTTCATGGCCCGCAAATGAGCGTCGACCCGCACTTCCAGCGCGTCGCGCTGATCGGCTTCGGCCTGATCGGCGGCTCGATCGCGCGCGCTGCGAAGCTCCAGGGCCTGGCCGGCGAGATCGTCACCACTGCGCGCTCGGAGAAGACACGTGCGCGGGTGATCGAGCTCGGCATCGTCGACCAGGTCGTGGCGACCAATGCGGAAGCGGTGAAGGATGCCGATCTCGTCATCCTCTGCATTCCCGTCGGTGCCTGCGGGCCGGTGGCGCAGGAGATCGCTGGCTTTCTGAAGCCCGGCGCGATCGTCTCCGACGTCGGCTCGGTCAAGGGTGCGATCGTCAGGGATATGGCGCCGCATCTGCCGAAGGGCATCCATTTCGTGCCGGCGCACCCTGTCGCGGGCACCGAGCATTCGGGCCCCGATTCCGGCTTCGCCGAGCTATTCATCAACCGCTGGTGCATCCTCACACCGCCGGAAGGCACCGATGCATCCGCCGTCGAGCACTTGCGCGCCTTCTGGGCGGCAATGGGCGCCAAGGTCGAGGTCATGACGCCGGATCATCATGATCTCGTGCTCGCGATCACCAGCCATCTGCCGCATCTGATCGCCTACACCATCGTCGGCACCGCCGACGAACTGGCGCAGGTGACGGAATCCGAGGTCATCAAGTTTTCCGCCGGCGGCTTCCGCGACTTCACCCGCATCGCAGCGTCCGATCCGACGATGTGGCGCGACGTCTTCCTCGCCAACAAGGAGGCCGTGCTGGAGATGCTCGGCACCTTCACCGAAGACCTCGCAAAGCTCACCCGCGCGATCCGGCGCGGCGATGGCGAGGCGCTGTTCGACCATTTCACCCGCACCCGCGCCATCCGGCGCGGCATCGTCGAGATCGGGCAGGATTCGGCTGCGGCGGATTTCGGCCGCCCGCATGCGGCGCTGAAGAAGCCATAGGCCGCCTGCCTCTCCTTCGTCATTGCGAGGAGCGAAGCGACGAATCATCCAGACTGTTTCCTCGGAGAAAGTCTGGATTGCTTCGCTCCGCTCGCAATGACGCGCGGAATCAATACAGCGGCGGAATCTGGCCGACCTTGACCGGGCCGAACAGCACGGCGCCGTCGACGAACTTCAGCGGGAAGCTGCGGGCCTTCCTGCCCTCGAGCGTGCTCTCGGTGCCGATCGAATTGATGCCGGCGGCAAGTCCGGCATTGGCGTTCTGCTTGATGACCTTGCCGAGGCCGGGAACAGCGCGGTCGAGCGCGCCGAACAGATTGTTGAGGTCCTGCGTCTTCACACCGGGCGCAACGCGGTCGAGGGTCGCCTGCGGCACGCCCTCCTCCAGCATCTTTTCGATACCCAGCGCCGGGATCACCCGCTCGAGGCCCGTCACCGTCATCTGCAATTCGCCGTCGAGTCGGCCATTGGCCGAGAGCCCGAGCGTACCGGCCGCCACCGCGATCGTCTCGCCCTGCTGGATCCGCGACTGCACGATCTCGATATGACCGCCGGCGGCCTGGATCTCGCGGAAGCGCTGCGGCCACGGCTTTGGCGTGAGATCGGAGAGCCCGCTGATCTTCGCACGCACGTCGGCTTCGAACGGCTCGGCGAGCAGTGGATGAACGCCCTGGATGCTGCCCTGCGCGATCTGGAGCACGGTCTCGATCACAGGATGGTCGGACGACGATCCATCCGCAAGGCGCCCGTGCAGCTCGACCTGCTTGGCGCGCGCGAGCGGCACCTGCACGCTGCCGTCGACACGGTTGATGGTGGGGTCATCGAACACGATCGATGCGCGCTGCGGGATGGCCGGCAGGCCGACCACGCTGCTGCGGCCCTTGCTCCAGTTCACCACGAAGGAATTTTGTGTGACGCCGTCGGTGAGCGTTGCAGGCGCGGAGAATTCGGCAATGACGAGCTTGGGATCGTAGACCTGGGCGACGACCAGGATGTTGTCGAGCTTGGCCGTGAACGGCGTCTTGCTCGCATTCTGCGAGACCAGGGCGACACTGGCGCCGGAACACTGGACCTCGAAGCGGAATGGGAAACCCGCGATCGAGCGCTTGGCGCAATCATAGATGCGGCCGGATTTGGCCTCCTGCGCCCGCCAGGCGTCAACGGCGACCTCGGCCTGCGAGGCCGCATAGAACCAGAAGCCGCTCCACGCGACCGCGAGGATCAGGACGAGAATTGGTGCGATGAAAAGGCCCCAACGGGAGCGGCGGCCTGTGGCAACGGTCATATCGGACATGCGGCGACCCTTTGGCCCCAGATTTTGGCAAATGTAAGCGGGGCCGGCCCGCAGCGAAAGGCGGAGAATTCGCTTCGCTTGGGGGAGCGGTTCTGGTAGCCGTGCCCGACATGTCGGAAATGACCCTCCCCTCCGTCACCACAGCCAAGGGCGATCTTTGGGTGTTCGGCTACGGCTCGCTGATGTGGCGGCCGGGCTTCGAATTCGAGGAACGCGCCCCGGCACGGCTGGTCGGCGAGCACCGCGCGCTCTGCGTCTATTCCTTCGTGCATCGTGGCACGCCGGAGAAACCGGGCCTGGTGCTCGGGCTCGACCGCGGCGGCGCCTGCCGCGGCATCGCCTTCCGCATCGCCGAGAAAAATCGTGCCGACGTCGTCGCCTACTTGCGCGCGCGCGAGCAGGTCACCTCGGTCTATCGCGAGGTGATGCGCTCGGTGTGGCTGGAGAACGATCCACGGCAGCGCGTCTCCGCGCTCGCCTATGTCGTCGATCGTGGCCATGTGCAATATGCCGGCCGGCTGTCGCTCACCGACCAGCACCGCCACGTCATCCAGGGCCATGGCCAGTCCGGCGCCAACCGCGACTACGTGACGGCGACGGTGAAGGCAATCGAGGCCGAAGGCTTTCGCGATGCGCAACTGCATCAGCTCGCGACGATACTGCATAGTGACGCACATTCCCTGCACGCGCCGGCCCAAGTAGACGATCGAGAAAATCGCTAACTCTCCGACGGAGCATAGCTCGGCGCGCTGCCGATCAACTGCTCCTGCTCCTTGCGGCCCGCTTCGACGAGACGCCCGGTCGCGCCTTCGATGGCGGATTGCACCCGGGAGAGAAACTCATCCTTCGGCAGGCCTGCGGGCAAGGGATCGAGGAACTCCACCACCAGTGTGCCGGGATAGCGCATGAAGGTGCGGCGCGGCCAGAACAGACCGGAATTGAGCGCGATCGGCAGGCACTGTACGCCGCAGGACGAATAGATTTGCGCAAAGCCGGTCTTGTAGTCCGGCGGCGCGCCCGGCGCGCGGCGCGTGCCTTCCGGGAAGATGACGAGCTGGCCGCCACTGCGCACCGCCTCGCGCGCCCGCCGCGTCATGTCGAGCAGTGCCTTCACGCCGGCATTGCGGTCAATTGCGATCATCCCGGTCTTGACCAGGAACTGACCGAAGACCGGGATCTGCATGAGCTGACGCTTGAGGATGAAGATCGGGCGATCGAAGAACCCCGGCAGCACAAAGGTCTCCCAGAACGACTGGTGCTTCGCCACGATCAGCAGCGGTCCCTGCGGAATGTTCTCGACTCCGCGGAATTCCACCTTGATGTTGCAGACCACGCTCATCAGGAACAGCGTGGCCTTCGCCCACCATTCCGCGACCGTCAGCATGGCACGCGGCGGCAATGCGAAGGTCGGCAGCGCCACGATCGCGAGGCACACCAGCACGGCGTAGAACAGCACGTTGAACACCAGCGAGCGCACGAAAATCAAAAACATCGAAGGTCCGATCAATTGGCCTGTGCGGTGGCGGGCCGCTTCGGCTGCAACGCAGGAGGCTGCTCCGACACTTCGGGCAAAAGGTCAATCCCGAAATCCTCCAGCCGCACCCTGACTACGGCGGCGATGTACTTGACATATTCCGAGAGCAGAAGCCGCAAGGTGGACGCCGAGGTCCACCACGGCTCCTCGCGCCATTTGTCGCCGACCACCACGAACGGGATCAGCGCCGTCTCGGGCATCGCATGCGAGAACTCCACCAGTGCACGCGGCATGTGATAGTTCGAGGTAACGACGATCAAGGACTTGAAGCCGCGCTCCTGCGCCCAGCGCCGTGCCTCCGCGGCGTTGCCGCGGGTCGACACTGCCGTGCGGTCGAGATCGACGCAGCAATGCATGAAGGACTGGTTCTCCGGCAGCGTCCGGGAGATGTCGCTTGCCCTGGAGGTTGGATGCACGCCGGAGATCAGGAGCCGCTTGCCGTAGCCGGCCGCCAGAAGCTCCATCGCGTCCGACACGCGCGAGGAGCCGCCGGTCAGCACCACGATGCCGTCCGCCCTGCGGTCCGACGTGATCTCGGCGCCGCGCAATTGCGCCAGGAAGGCGATGAACCCCGCCGCCGCTCCGACAAAGGCGAACGCGATCATCGACACCACGCCCGCGCGCAGCCAGCGGCGCGGCAAGTTCGGCGATCGATCGTCGGTCGGCGTGGTCATGTGAAGTCGAGGATCCCTTCCCCGGATGATTTTAAGACGTTTTGAGGCGAAGTGGAGTCCGGTGAATCGGGCCTAGTCGACGTCGTTCAAGGTCGCGAACAGCGTCTGGCGAGAGGCAACCGCGGTGATGGCGCCGATCAGCACCGCCTGCACCGCGAGCACGATATAGCCTGACGGCCGCAGCGAGAAAGTGCCGAGCAGGGCTGCGAATTGGTCGCCGACGGGGGTACCGGAAAACCAGCCGGCGATCGACTCGGAGAAGCCGAACACCAGCATGGCCGCGCCGCCGCCGATCACGCCGCCCTCCAGCCCCAGCCTGAGGAAATGGCGCAGGAAGTGATTGGCGATGTAGCGGTCGCCGGCGCCGACGAAATGCAGCACTTCGACGATCGGGCGGTTGGCCGCCATGGCGCCACGGGTTGCAAACGAGACCGAGATGATGGTGGCGATGATGACGAGCGCAAGAATGCCGAGGCCGGCGAGGACGGTGGCGTTGGTCATCGAACGCATGCGTTCGATCCAGGCACGGTGATCGTCAACGCTCGCGCTTGGCGCCACCTGCGTCACGCGGGCGCGCAAGGCGCCGAGATCGAGCGCCGTGCCCGGCTGAACACGCGCGATGATCATGCGCGGCACCGGAAGGTCGTCCATCGAAAGGCCGGTGCCGAGCCAGGGCTCGAGCAGCTTGCCGCTCTCATCCTTGGTGAACGGCTTGACCTCGACGATGCCGGCTTGCGCGCGCATCGCCTCCGTCACCGCCGCGGTGTCGCGTTCGAGGTCGCGCCCGGTCTGCGGGCGGACCTGGATGGTGATTTCGCTCGCGACATCGGACTGCCATTCCGCGGCGGAGGCGCTGACCAGCAGCACGGTGCCCGTCGTCATCGAGGCGAGGAAGGTCATGATGGCGACGACGGCAACCAGGGCGCGGCCGTGGATCGAGGCGCGCGGCACGATCGGCGACATGTTGCGCGCCTTGGCCGGAAGCTGCGGACGCTCCTGTCCGAGATCGACCAGCACGCCGCGCTCGTCGGTCCTACTCATAGATGTGCAGCCGTCCCTGGTGCAGCACCAGCCGCCGCGCCTCGTACTGATCCATCAGGCCGATGTCGTGGGTCGCAATGATCACAGCGGTGCCGGATTTGTTGAGCTCGATGAAGAGCCGCAGCAGGCGGCGGCCGAGCGTCGGATCGACGCTGCCGGTTGGCTCGTCCGCGAGCAGGAGCTGCGGCCGCGAAATCACGGCGCGCGCGATCGCCGCACGCTGCTTCTCGCCGCCGGACAGGATCGGCGGCAACGCATCCATCCGGTCGCCGAGGCCCACCCAGCGCAGCAGGTCGATCACCTCCTTGCGGTAGCTCGATTCGCTGCGGCCCATGACACGGAACGGCAGCGCGACGTTCTCATAGGTCGTCATGTGGTCGAGCAGGCGGAAATCCTGGAGCACGATGCCGATGCGCTTGCGCAGGTCGGCGATCTCGTCCTTGCCGAGCTGCGAGATGTCCTGCCCGAACAGGTTGACCAGGCCGCGCGTCGGCCGATGCGACAGAAACAGCAGGCGCAGGAGCGAGGTCTTGCCGGCGCCGGACGGGCCGGTGAGGAACTGGAAGGAATGCGCCGGGATCTGGAAATTCAGGTCGCGCAGGATCTCCGGCCCCAGACCGTAACGCAATCCAACATTTTCGAACCGAACCAAGCTCAGCTCCGTTCGAGAGGGGGCGCGCGCCGCGCCGCGGCGCTCCGCCACACGCGATCAAGGGGTTGTGCGGCCGTTATGGTTTCCGGTTCGTTAACGGTCGCCTTGTAGCATCCAGGGTGCCCGGTTCTTCGCGACGGGGTCATCGTCAAGACTCGTTCATGCATCAAGGCTCGTCCATGCATATCGTCTGCCCTCATTGTACGACATCCTACGCCATCAAGCTCGCGAGCCTGGGGGCAAATGGACGGACGGTCCGCTGCTCTCGCTGCAAGGAGACCTGGGTCGCCTATGCCGAGGATGCCGTCGAGGAGGCGTCCGTCCCAGCCATGGCTGCGGCCAGCCAAGCCGACGACCAGTCAGACCTCGCCCAGCAATGGAACTCCTATGCCAACGACGGCGGCGCCGCGGAGACGCCGGTGGTCGACAGCCCTTCGATCGCCAGCGGCTGGCCGGACGACGTGACCGCACAGACCGAGGACGACTGGACCGCGGCCCGGTCCGTCGACGACAACGACGGCGCCGGTGCCGGTGCGCAGCACCAATCCTGGTTCCGCGAGCTATTCCGCCGCCGCGCCGCGCAGGTGAGCCGCAAGGCCCCCATTGCCGCGCCGCAGAAATCCTATTTCGGCCTGCCGACCGCCTGCGCGGCCATGGGCGCGCTGGTGCTGGCGCTGGTGATCTGGCGCGGCGACATGGTGCGGCTGCTGCCGCAGACGGCGGTCTTCTACAAGATGGTCGGGCTTGAAGTTAACCTGCGCGGGCTGGCTTTCAAGGACGTCAAGCTCTCCAGCGAGACCGTGGACGGCAAGCAGGTGCTGGTGATCGAGGGCGTGATCGTCGGCCAAGGCAAGAAGCCGCTCGACATTCCGCGGCTGCGTTTTGCGGTGCGCGACGCGCAGGGCGCCGAGATCTACGCCTGGAATTCCGTTCTGGAGCAGACCGTCCTGCAGCCCGGCGAGCGCGCCTTCTTCAGGTCGCGCCTGGCCTCGCCACCGCCGGAGGGTCGCAATATCGACGTCCGCTTCTTCAACCGGCGCGACATCGCCGGCGGCAACGCATAGACGATCTCGCAGGTCCCGCACGGCAGGTTGGTCCCATGCCAAGAATCTTGATCGCCGACGACGAGGATTCGATGTGCCAGCTCGTGGCGCGCGCCATTGCCATGGACGGCCACGAGATTGTCACCGCGCGGGACGGCGCCGAGGCGCTGGAGATCCTGACCCGCGAGGACGGTGCATTCGATCTGCTCCTCACCGACATCCAGATGCCGGTGATGGACGGCATCGCGCTGGCACTGTCCGCCGCGCGCGATTTCCCGAACCTGACCATTTTGCTGATGACGGGATTTGCCGACCAGCGCGAGCGCGCCTCGAACTTGAATGCGCTGGTGCATGACGTCGTGACCAAGCCGTTCTCCGTCGCCGACATCCGCACGGCGGTGGCAGACGCGCTGGCGGCGAAGAAGGTGTAGCGGCCCGGCGTCGTAGTGCCCGCAGTCCGCGCGAGCGAACGACATGCGGGAACGCTCGTCCCGGATATCGCTTCGCTCATCCGGGCTACAAGAAGAAGGAATACGCCTCAAAAATCCTTCAGCAGCCGCTCGATATAGTCGAGCTCGATCTGCGGGCGCGAGGTATCGCCGAGGCGGCGGCGAAGTTCTTCGAGGATGCGGCGGACGCGCTGGGCGTCGATCTCACCGGGGATCTTGACCGTGTAGTCGTCGCCGAACTCGCGGCCGTGAAGCGGCCGACCGAGCGGATCGGTCTGATTGCCGCCGCTCTGCTGGCGGCCAGCCCGATTGCCGGGACCGTCCTGCCCGTCGCCATCCCCCTGTTGCATCGCCTCGGCCATCCTCTGCGCGCCCTTGCGCAAGGCGTCGAGAGCTTTCCCTTGCGAGTCCACGGCGCCGTCGGCGTTGCCCTCGCCAAGCTGCGAACCGGCATCGCCCATGGCACTGTCGGCGGCGTCCAGACCGCCATCGTCATCGCCCTGGTCACCGTCCTGGTCGGCATCCTGGCCGGGCTGTCCCTGATCGCCCTGCTGACCTTTCTGCCCCTGCTGCTTCTGGCCCTTTTGTCCCTTCTGCGTGAGGCCGCGCTTGGCGAGTTCGTCCTGCAACTTCTTCAGCCGGTCGCGCAGCGCCTGCTGATCCTGCTGGAGGTCCGACATCGACTGGTCGCCCTGCTGCTTGCCGCGCGAACGGTCGCGCCGGGAGTCCTGACCCTGCTTGAAAGTCCTGTCGCGCAATTGCTGCTGCTTGCGGATCATGTCGCTGAGCTCGTTGAGCGCCTGCTCCATCTCGCTGTCGCCGGATTGCCCCGGCTGCGCCATCTGGAGATTTTCCATGATCTGCGCGAGCTGCTCGAGCATGCGCTGGGCCGCCTCGCGATTGCCTTCCTTCGCCGCCTTCTCGATCTGCTTCAGGAGATCGTCCAGATCCCGTTGCGTGATGACGGAACGATCGCGATTGGAGGATTGGCTTCTCTCCGTCGCGCGCTTGTATTCTTCGAGCTTCTGGATCGCATCGGATTGATTGTTCAGGCTCCGCCCGGACTCCTTCTGCCTGAGGCTGTCGCCGGAGTCCTGCATCGCCTTTTCCGCGCTATCGAGCAGCGCATCAGGATCCTGATCCAGTTGGGCATGGACGACCGGGAAGCCTCCCAATAGGAAGGCAAGACAGGCGATCGACATCGCCTTCAAGACTGGTGCGCGTCCTAGCTTCCGCATTTCCGGTCCCGCGTAAACTGGTTGGCCCCGTCGTCGCCCCCCTTCGCCCGGCTATTCGCCGACTTCCGATAGGCCTGAAGCTGCTGGCGCAATGCGTCCTGCTGTTGCGCCAGATCTTCGAGCTGCTCCGGCGTAGCATTCTGGGTCTTTTGTCGCAGCTCGACGGCCTTGTCGAGGATGAGCTGGACCTCCGCGGGGAACGGCTGCCGAGGTCCAAGCGGATTTTGCTCGGCGCGCCGGGCGAGATCCCGCACCTTGCCAGCCATGGCCTCGCGGAGCTTTTGCGTCAGCACCCTGATCTCGTCCTCGCTGGCGCCGCGTTCCAGCGCCTGCTTGAGCGCGTCCTGCGCCGAGCGCAACGCGGCGTTGACGCTGCCGGCGACACCGTCGTCCTCGATGGTGACCGCGAACGCCCACATGCTCGCCACCACCTCGCGCAGCGCGTCGTCGGTGCGGGCAGCCTCGAGCTGGAGCGCCAGGCTGCGGAGGCCGAGATAGCAGCCGGCATCCGGCGTAAACAATTCGGGTGCGATCATCAGCGCGTCGAGCGCGGCATAGACGTCGGAGTTCTTGTTGGCGTCGAGCGCGAGGATACGGCGCTGCTCGATCAGCGCGCGCGCGAGCGAGTTCGTGAAGAGCCGCTCGGGCAAGCGCATGTTGAAGGGTTCACTTCTGGCCTCGTTACCGGCCTCGTCCTTGGCGGTGAGCGTCAGCGTGACGTCGGCGCCGGCATAGGGGTCCTCGCTGAGGTCCTTCACCGTCTGGCCGACGCCATTGCGGGTGCGCGCGTTCGGCAGCACGAGCGGAAACTGCGGCGGCTGGAACAACGGCCGCGTGGCGGCCTTGGTGCCATCCTTGGCGTCGGCGGGGCGCAGGCCGATGTGCGCGTCAGCGCCGGTGACGCCGTAATCGTCCTCGATCTTGTAGGAGAGCTGGAGCGCCCCGCGCGCCTGGCGCTCCGGATCCTTGGCAAGCGTGATCGTCGGCGCGCGATCCGGCGTTGCCGTGAAGGCCCATTGCGGCTGGCCCGAGGGCGCGCGGACATGTGCGGTGCCGTCGCCGGTGATGGCAAAATGCTTCTCGTTGGTGCCCTTGGGCGTGGCCTCGGTGGGGGCAACCTCCTTGAGGCCGCCGGAAGTCACGACATCCAGGCTGCCGCCGGAAGAGCGCACGATCAGGGTCGAGCCGGCGGGAACGGCGAGCGGGCCGCTGGCGGGCAGCGCAGCCGCCTCCTTGTTGGCGGCCGACAGGATGATCGGCGGCTTGCCGGTGTAGAGTGGCGGGGTGACCCAGGCGTCGACGCGAACATTCGTTGGCGCCAGCACGCCGTTCCAGTCGAAGGCAGCTCCGAGCCGCATCGCACGCTCGTCGCCGGCCGCGAAGAAGGTTGCAACCAGCAGCACCATGACCAGCGCACGCAACGCCCAGGGATCGTGCAGGGCGAGCCGCGGGTGCGGCAGACCGGCGCGGATGCGCTTGAGCGAGGCCAGCGTGCGCTCGCGCTGCGCCTGCCACAACGCCTGCGCGACCGGGTCCCGCGAGGTCAGCGTATCCGTGAGCGTCGTGGCCGGGCGGTGACGGATGCCGGAGCCACGGTCGAGCCGGCTCAGAGCCTCTGTGCGGCTCGGCCAGCGGAAGCCAATCAAGGGGGACAGGGCAACAATCGCGATGCCGGCGAAAATGACGAGACCGATGGCACGGGCCACAAGCGGCAGGGCCAGCCAGAGGCCGGCCCAGGACACCACCAGGAACAGGCCGACGACCGTCAGCACCCGCGCCAGACTTGGCCAGGCACGCTCCCACGCAATGGCATAAGTGGCCCGCTTGAGGGCTTGCGCCAGCTTCAGCCGCGAAAGAACGTCGCCATCGCGGATCGGGTCTGACGGGTCGGGGGTGACGCCGTTCAATCAACTCTCCAGGTTGCCCGGTCGAGCGAAGCCTATCACAACGGCAGCACTGAGGCATCCGTTCCTGGACGGGAGACACCCCTTTTCCCGCATAACACGAGGACGTGACTGACGGGGCGCAACCCCGTAGTTTCCGCACCGCCATTCCCAAGGGAAATGAAGGAAACGCCATGGACAAGAAAATGCACGACAAGGGCCTGGAAGTCCGCAAAGCGGTGCTGGGCGAGGCCTATGTCAACAATGCCCTGAAGAACGTCGACGACTTCAACCGTCCGTTCCAGGAGATGCTCAACGAGTATTGCTGGGGCACGGTGTGGGGCCGCGAGGAGCTGCCGCGCAAGACCCGCAGCATGCTCAACATCGCAATGATCGCGATTCTCAACCGCCAGCACGAATTCCGCGCGCATCTGAAGGGCGCACTCACCAACGGCGTCACCCGCGACGAGATCCGCGAGATCCTGATGCAGGTCGCGATCTATGGCGGCATGCCGGCCGCGGTCGACAGTTTCCGGATCGCCCGCGAGGTGTTCGCGGAGATCGACGGCAAGGCGTGAGGAGCGAGCTCTCTCGTCGATGTCGTCCCGGGGCGTGCGGAGCGCGAGCCCGGGACCCATAATCACAGGCTTATGTGGTTAGCGGGACTCGTGGTGATCGCTTTCGCGCGAACAACTTCTCCCTCGGGATATGGGTCCCGGGCTCATCGCTTCGCGATGGCCC
>JAEWFG010000225.1 GCA_023388935.1 Pseudomonadota bacterium
CCTCTATCACTATCGGCCGATGTCGGACGAGATCTACCGCGTGCCGGTGCTGATCGTGATGGCGACCACCAATCGCGGCTACATCCTGGATCTCGTGCCCGGCCAGAGCTTCATCGAGTTCCTGCTCAAGCGCGGCTACGACGTCTACATGCTCGACTGGAGCGCGCCGCGGCCGGAGGAGAAGAGCCTGCGCATGGAGGACTATGTCCTCGACTTCATCCCGGACTGCGTTCGCCGCGTGCAGCAGGATTCCGGCGAGAAGGACGTCTCCGTCATCGGTTATTGCTTCGGTGGCGTGCTGTCGCTGCTGTACGGCTCGATCTTCAAGGACGGGCCGATGAAGAATCTGATCTGCTTCACCACGCCGATCGATTTCCGCGAGATGAAGCTGTTTTCGAATTTCTCGGACCGCCGCTATTTCGACGTCGACCGCCTCGTCGACAGCGTCGGCAACGTGCCGCCGGAGATGATTTTGTCGTCGTTCGAGATGCTGCGCCCGGCATCGCGCACGGTGAGCCAGATCCAGCTCTGGGAAAACATCTGGAACGACGAGTTCGTCAAGTCCTATCGCATGTTCGACCGCTGGGCGACCGATACGCTGCCCCTGGCCGGCGAATATTTCCGCACCATCACCAAGGACCTGATGTGGGACAACAAGCTGTTCAACGACAGCATGTCGGTCGGCGGTCGCTCGGCGAAGCTCGAGAATATCAAGGTGCCGGTCCTGCATGCGGTCGCCGAGCACGACCACATCGTGCCCTATGACGCCGCAAAGCACCTGATCGCGAAGATCGGGTCCGACGACAAGGAAGAGGTGATGCTGAAGGGCGGTCACGTCTCGCTCGTCGCCGGCGCCAACGCGGTGAAGCGGCTGTGGCCGAAACTGGACTCCTGGCTGGGGAAGAGATCGATATGAGCGAGCAGCGTTCCTATCCGCGTTACGTCAAGACCGATGCCGGCGACATCGAGATCCGTCTGATGTCGCCCGCGGACGAAGCCGCGGTGCTTGCCTTTGGCAAGAGCCTGCCGCCCCATGACCTCCTGTTCCTGCCGCGCAATATCAGTGAGCCGAAGGTGCTGTCGGCCTGGGTCAAGGAGATCGAGCGCGGCGCGATCACGAGCCTGCTTGCGGTGAGGGACGGGAAGGTCGTCGGCTGCGGCACGCTGGTGCGCGACCCGCATTCCTGGTCGCCCCATGTCGGCGAGATCCGCATGGTGGTCTCGTCCGACGTCCGCGGGAAGGGGGTGGGGAAGGCGTTGTCGCAGGAGACCTTTGCGCTTGCGCTCGGCGCCGGCCTGGAAAAGCTCTCGGTTCAGATGACGGTCGACCAGCGGGCGGCGATCGCCCTGTTCGAAAGCCTCGGCTTCAAGGCTGAGGCTCTGCTGCGGGACCATGTCCGGGACATCTACGGCAAGACCCACGACATTGTCGTGCTCGGGCACAACATCGCGCAGGTTCAGGCCCAGATGGAGGCCTATGGATTGCCAGGCGCCGTCCAGCGCTGAGAGCGCCGCCCGGCACAGGTTCGCCGGTATCTGGCTACGGAGGCACTAGGTTGTCTCCGGATAAGCCTCTTTCACGATTTTGTGATATCGCAGTGCAATATCATGTTGCATTGCACAATAGGTTGTGCCATATAGGACGTGCCCCGGGCCAAACCGGACGGGGTGAGCCCATAGCTCAGACCAATGAGGATGGAGAGAACCTGTGACCACTGAAACGAACACCGCTTTCGAGGGCTTCAAGGACGCTTTCAAGAACATCCAGAACCTGGAAGTTCCCGAGGCTGCTCGCGAGTTCGTCAAGAAGACTGCCAACACCGCCAAGGACCGGGCTGCCGAGGCTTTCGCTGGCTCCGAGCGAGTGACTGCCGCCGTCGAGAACGCGGTGACCGGATCCGTCGCCGAGGCCGGCAAGATCAGCCGCAACATCCAGCAGGCGATCTACGAGGACGCCGAGGCGTTCTTCTCGGGCATCGACAAGCTCGCTTCGGCCAAGTCGATCAGCGAAGCCGTCGAGATCCAGTCGAGCCTGCTCCGTTCGCGCGGCGAAGTGTTCGTCTCGCGCGCCAAGGCGACCGCCGACTATCTCGGCAAGTTCGCCGCCAACAGCGCGAAGTCCGCTCAGGACAACTTCGCCAAGGTCTACACCAAGACCGCCTGATCTGGCGCAGAGACGCGAAACTGAAATTTGAGGCCCGCTTCGGCGGGCCTTTGTTTTTTCTCTTGCGTTCCCCGGATGCTGTGCAGCGCGCCGCTCTTGCGGCGTGGTGCACTGCTGATCCGGGGTCCATCCTGCGTCGGATGCTTGCTGGGTCCCGGCTCTGCGGTGCATCGTTGCACGCTGCACCGCGTCCGGGACACGCGGAGACTGACACGCTAAGTTTCTACCATGACTCCTCCCGCCACCTTCTCGTTCGACACCCCCGGCGACGCCGAACGTGCGGCCGAACTCAGGCGCGTGAAAGCACTGGCGACGCTGGTACTGGCGTCAACGCTTCTGCTGTTCGTCGTCGCGAAATGGCTTCTCCCCGTGCATCCCGTGTTCGGCTTCATCGCCGCCTTCGCGGAAGCTGCGACCATCGGCGGGCTCGCCGACTGGTATGCCGTGGTCGCGCTGTTCAAACGGCCGCTCGGCCTGCCGATCCCGCACACTGCGATCATCCAGAGCAACCAGGCCCGCATCGCGGATAAACTCGGCGAATTCATCCAGGTGCATTTCCTCGACGCGGGCCCGGTCGAGGCCAAGCTGAAGGAAATCGACTTCGGCTCCTTCGTCGCCGACTGGCTGCGCGACCGCAAGCGCAGCGATGACCTTGCGCGCTTCGCGCTGCGTTTGCTGCCGGAGGCCGTCTCCGCCACCGAAAGCTCCGGCCTGATGACCTTCATCATCCGCCGCATGTCCTCGCAGCTCCAGGCGATCAACCTCGCGCCGCTTGCGGCCGGCACGTTGCGCGGCTTCGTCGCGGAGGGGCGGCACCAGATCCTGTTCGACGATCTCCTTGGCGTGATGCACGACACACTGAAGCAGAAGGAGACGATGGCGATGATCCGCGAGAAGGTGCGCGCGGAGTTGCCGACCCTGCTCAGGCTCTATCGTGCGGACAAATTCCTGGTGAACAAGATCGTGGCGTCCGCCACCGCCTTCTTCGAGGAGGTACGCAGCGATCCCAAGCATCCGTTCCGCGGCGAGTTCGACCGCATGGTGCTGAGCTTCGTCGACCGGCTCGGCACCGATCAGGCTTATATCGACCGCATCGACGGCCTGAAGCGCAATCTGCTCGCACGGCCCGAGCTCGCCGATCTCGCCCGCACCGTCTGGGCCAACACGCGCTCCTTCATCGAACGCAGCGCGAGCGGTGAGACGCAGGTGCTGCAGCACCATCTCGCCGGGATGCTCGTCGCCGCGGGTGAAGCGCTTGCCGGCGATGCCGAGCTGCGCGGCGACATCAACGGAGGCCTGGTCACGGTGCTGCGCAGCTTCGTCGCCGACCAGAAGAGCGGTGTCTCGACCTTCATCTCCGACCAGGTCAAGGCGTGGGATATGGCGCAGCTGATCTCGCTGATCGAAATCAACATCGGGCGCGACCTGCAATACATCCGCTTCAACGGTTCGCTGATCGGCGGCCTCGCCGGACTTGCGCTCTACTCCATAGAATTGCTGCTCCGATTGTTGTGACTTTTGCGTCACGGCCGCTGGCATAAACGCCCGGGCCTATTGTCGCTTTGCGTCTCTGCCGCTTGAATGTCCGGAACCGGCCGCGTAGCTGATTCATGTTGCGCTGCGGAACGTTCAAGAAGCCGGTGTATTGAAATTCATGCCCATTTGCCGGCATCGCAGCCGGCACCTTCCCGGGGGACATATTGATGACCGCTACTGCCCAGACGCTGCGTCCGCCGTCCCGTACCCTGATGTTTCTTGAGGGGCGCGCGATCCACGAGTTCGGTGCATTCCTCGGCGCGCTGCCGCTGCTGAGCCTTGCGCCGCGCGGCGATGGGCATCCGGTGCTGGTGCTGCCGGGCCTCGTGGCCTCTGATGCGTCCACGCGTGCGCTGCGCACGTTTCTGTCAGGCAAGGGCTACGCGGTGAGCGGCTGGCGCCAGGGCCGCAACTACGGCCTGCGTCCGGGCGTGCAGCACGCGATGGTGGATCTGGTTCAGGAGCTCAGCGATGCGCACGGCCGCAAGATCAGCCTGGTCGGCTGGAGCCTCGGCGGTCTCTATGCGCGCCAGCTCGCCAAGATGATGCCGGAGCGCGTGCGCCAGGTGATCACGCTGGGTAGTCCGTTCGCAGGCGATCCCCGCTCGTCCAATGCCTGGCGCGTCTATGAATGGGCGAGCGGGCAGAAGGCCGATCAGGTCGGTCCGCAGTTCGGCGGCGAGCTTGCCGTTCCGCCGCCGGTGCCGACCACCGCCATCTTCAGCCGCACCGACGGCGTCTGTGCCTGGCAAGGCTGCATGGAGAAGTCAGGCGGGCAGACCGAGAGCATCGAGGTCGAGAGCAGCCATTGCGGCATGGGCCATCATCCCGCCGTGGTCTTTGCCGTAGCCGACCGGCTCGCGCAGCAGGAAGGCCAGTGGCGGCCATTCGACCGCAGCGGTTGGCGCAGCCTCGCATATCCCGATCCGCACAGGTGATCTCTTTCTTCGCTCCTCCCCGCCCGCGGGGAGAGGCCGGCACGCGATGCGTGGCAGGTGAGGGGCTCTCCGCGAATCCATCTGCTACCATCATCGCTGAGGTAGCCCCTCACCCCAACCCTCCCAGCGTGAGCGGAGCTCGTCGCGGCCCTGTAAAAACGGGGAGAGGGAGAGTAGAAGCGTCGCTCCCGTCCATTGTCGCGCCTGCACCAAACGCGCTATGCCTCGCGCATGGCGCATCCGCTTTCCCGCATCATCGACCAGCTCAAGCGCGAACCGTCGCGCACCGGCTCCATCGTCATCACCGTGTTCGGCGATGCCATCGTGCCGCGTGGCGGTTCGGTGTGGCTCGGCACGCTCTTGGAATTCTTCGAAAGCCTGGACATCGACAGCGGCGTCGTCCGCACCACGATGTCGCGCCTCGCCGCCGATGGCTGGCTGACGCGCGAAAAGGTCGGCCGCAACAGCTTTTATCGGCTCGCTGAAAAAGGGCGCCAGACCTTCGAGGCCGCGACGCGCCACATCTACGACCCGCCGCCATCGGACTGGACCGGCCGCTTTGAGCTGCTCCTGATCGGCAATGGCGAGGATCGTGACGTCTCGCGCGAGGCACTGCGCAACGCCGGCTTCGGCAGTCCGCTGCCCGGCGTCTGGGTTGCGCCGTCGGGCGTGCCGGTGCCGGACGAGGCTGCGGGGGCGATCCGTCTTGAGGTCTCGGCGGAGGATGACAGCGGCCGTCGTCTGCTCAGCGCGAGCTGGCCGCTGGAGCGCACCGCGGATGCCTATCTGAAATTCATGAAGACGTTCGAGCCGCTGCGCTCCGCGATCATGCGTGGCACGGATTTGTCTGAAGCCGACGCCTTCACCGCGCGCATCCTCCTGATCCACTACTACCGTCGCGTCGTGCTGCGCGATCCGCTGCTGCCCGAAAGCCTGCTGCCGGCGGATTGGCCGGGAAGGGCCGCACGCGAACTCTGCGGCGAGATTTATCGCGCGCTGCTTGCGCCGTCCGAACAATGGCTTGATGGCCATGGAACCAATGAGAAGGGTCCGCTGCCGCCGGCGCGGAAGCTCCTGGAACGGAGGTTCGAAGTCTGATTTTTATGTTACAGAACTATCTTGCATGAAGTAATTTTCGTTATATATTGCCTCTCGATAAATCGGGAGGATGCGCATGTATACCCAGGCGCTCAATACGGCTGAGGCCGACGACCGCAACGTCGAGGATGCCGCGCGCGCTGCGCAGTTCCAGGCCCGCATCGATGCCGAGGAGCGCATCGAGCCGAACGACTGGATGCCGGCGGCCTATCGCAAGACGCTGACCCGCCAGATCTCCCAGCACGCCCATTCCGAAATCGTCGGCATGCTGCCCGAGGGCAACTGGATCACGCGCGCGCCGACCCTCCGCCGCAAGGCCGCGCTGCTTGCCAAAGTGCAGGACGAGTGCGGCCACGGACTCTACCTCTATGCCGCAGCGGAGACGCTCGGCACCTCGCGCGAAGAGCTCGTTGACGCGATGCTCGTCGGCAAGGCCAAATATTCATCGATCTTCAACTATCCGACGCTGACCTGGGCCGACATCGGCACCATCGGCTGGCTGGTCGACGGTGCCGCGATCATGAACCAGATCCCGCTGTGCCGTTGCTCCTATGGCCCCTATGCGCGCGCGATGATCCGCGTCTGCAAGGAGGAATCGTTTCATCAGCGCCAGGGTTACGAGATCATGCTGACGTTGTGCCGCGGCTCCGACGAGCAGAAGGCGATGGCGCAGGATGCGCTGAACCGCTGGTGGTGGCCGGTGCTGATGATGTTCGGCCCGCCGGATGCTACCAGCCAGCACAGCGACACCTCGACGAAGTGGAAGATCAAGCGCTTCTCCAATGACGAGCTGCGACAGAAGTTCGTCGATGCGACGGTCCCGCAGGCGCAATATCTCGGCCTCACCATTCCCGACCCCGGCATGACGCAGGATGGCGACGGGCACTGGCGCTACAGCGAGATCGACTGGACCGAATTCAAGCAGGTGCTCGCCGGCAACGGCCCGTGCAACCGTGACCGCATCGCCGCGCGCCGGAAGGCGCACGACGAGGGCGCCTGGGTGCGCGAGGCGGCCGCCGCCTATGCCGCGAAGCGCGCGCATCGTCAGACCGCACAAGCCGCGGAATAGGGAGATCGCGATGGCCACGCCGAACACGCCGCTGTGGGAAGTCTTCATTCGCAGCCGCAACGGGCTTGCTCACAAGCATGTCGGCTCGCTCCATGCGAGCGATGCCACTATGGCCCTGCAAGCGGCGCGCGACATCTACACCCGCCGCGGCGAGGGCCTGTCGATCTGGGTCGTGCCGTCGACCGCGATCACCGCGAGCGATCCTGCAGAGAAGGGCATGATGTTCGAGCCGGCCGAATCGAAGATCTACCGGCATCCGACCTTTTACGAGGTGCCCGAGGAAGTGGGGCACATGTGACGCTTTCTCCCCTCATGGTGAGGAGCCGCGAAGCGGCGTCTCGAACCATGAAGGCCCGCGAACCCGCGGCCCATCCTTCGAGACGGCGCTTCGCGCCTCCTCAGGATGAGGTCGGAACAAGTGGATAGGACAGATGCCCGTTGCAAACATCCAGGTCTCCGAAACGCCGCTGGTGCTCTACGCGTTGCGCCGCGCCGACGATGCGCTGATCCTCGGGCATCGGCTGTCGGAATGGTGCGGACATGCGCCGATGCTCGAAGAGGACATGGCGCTCTCCAATATCGCGCTCGACCTCATTGGCCAGGCACGCGAACTCTATACCTACGCGGCCAGGGTCGAAGGCAAGGATAACGACGAGGACAAGCTCGCGTACCTCCGCGATATCAGGCAGTATCGCAATCTGCTGCTGGTCGAGCAGCCGAATGGCGACTTTGCCCAGACCCTGGTGCGACAGTTCTTCTATTCCGCCTTCGCCGACCTCTACTGGCGTGCGATGATGGCCTCGCGCGATCCGACGCTCGCGGCCATTGCCGCCAAGTCGGAGAAGGAGAGCGCCTATCACCTGCGGCATTCCTCGGAGTGGATCATCAGGCTCGGCGACGGCACGGACGAAAGCCATGCCCGCGCGCAGGCCGCGATCGATCACCTTTGGGCCTTCACCGGCGAGATGTTTGCCGTCGACGATGGCGAACGCGCTCTGATCCATGCCGGTATCGCCGTCGATCCGGGAAGCTTGCGCGGCCGCTGGCTGACGACGCTCTCTGGTGTCGTCAGCGAAGCCACGCTCGCACTGCCGCAGAACGACTGGATGCAGCAGGGTGGCCGCACGGGCCGGCACAGCGAGCATCTCGGCCATCTCCTGTCCGAGCTGCAATCGATGCAGCGCACCTTCCCGGGTCAGACATGGTGACGGTGCTCGAACGCGATAGCGAGCTGCGCCGGCGCGCCTGGGACGCCGCGGCGAGCGTGGTTGATCCCGAAATTCCGGTGCTGACCATCGCAGACCTCGGCGTGCTCCGTGATGTCGTTCTCGACGGCGATCACGTCGAGGTCGCGATCACGCCGACCTATTCGGGCTGCCCGGCCATGAACATGATCGCGCTCGAAATCGAGGTCGCGTTGGAGCGTGCCGGCTTCCATCGTCCGAAGGTCCGCACCGTACTGTCGCCGGCCTGGACCACCGACTGGATGAGCGAGGAGGGACGCCGGAAACTGCGCGCCTACGGCATCGCGCCGCCGCAGACCTCAAGCTCGCGCCGCGCGCTGTTCGGCGAACAGTCCGTCGCATGCCCGCAATGCGGTTCGGAAAAGACCGAGCTCTTGTCCGAATTCGGCTCGACCTCCTGCAAGGCGCTCTGGCGCTGCAAGGCCTGCCGCGAACCCTTTGATTATTTCAAGTGTCATTGACCATGTCAGCAGCCGCACCGCGCTTCCATCGCCTGGCCGTCAACGATCTCCGCCGCGAGGCGTCCGACGCCGTTTCGATGACTTTCGTCATTCCCGGCGAACTCGCCGACGATTACGCCTTCACGCCTGGCCAGTACCTGACGCTCCGGACCACGCTGGACGGAGAGGAGGTGCGCCGTTCCTATTCGATCTGCTCCGGCCCTGACGACGGCGAGATCCGCATTGCCGTGAAGAAGGTCGACGGCGGCGCGTTTTCGAACTGGGCAGCGGACGAATTGAAAAGCGGCGACGAACTCGACGTGATGACGCCGACGGGGCGCTTCGGCGTGGTCCCGCCGGCCGATGCGGGGCGCATTCATGTCGGCTTTGCCGCCGGCTCCGGCATCACGCCGATCCTGTCGATCGTCAAGGGCACGCTCGCGCGCGAGCCGGACAGCCGCTTCTTCCTGTTCTATGGCAACCGATCGACCGACAACATCATGTTCCTCGAGGCGCTCGAGGAGCTCAAGGACCGCTTCATCGACCGTCTCTCGATTTTCCACGTCATCTCCGGCGAGGAGCAGGATATCCCGATCCTGCACGGCCGGCTCGATGGCGACAAGGTGCGGGTGCTGCTGCGCTCGCTGGTGCCGGCCGCCAGCGTCGATCATGTCTTCATCTGTGGTCCGTCCGGCATGAGCGAGGACATCGAGGGGACCTGCCGCGATCTCGCTATCCCGGAAGAGCGCATCCATGTGGAGCGCTTCGTCTCCGAGTTCGGCGGCAGGCCGCGGCCGCGGAAGGTCGTTGCTCCCGATGCACCGCCGAAGGCGATCGCCTCGCTGATCATCGACGGCAAGCGTCGCGATGTTCCGGTTGCCGAGGACGAGGCGATCCTCGACGCCGCGCTGCGCGCCGGCGTCGATCTGCCCTTCGCCTGCAAGGGCGGCATGTGCTCGACCTGCCGCGCCAAGCTGGTGGAGGGTGAGGCGCCGATGGACATCAACTACTCGCTGGAGCCCTGGGAGCTGCAGGCCGGCTTCGTCCTGACCTGCCAGGCGAAGCCGTCGTCGGAGCGCGTCGTGGTCGATTACGATCATGTCTGATCAGGCAGATCAGAGCTCAACAATGCAAATGCGTCGCATTATTTGACAGTGCGAGCCATCCAGCAGAACATCATGTGCAAACATCTGACCGGGAGAAGCGTGTGAACGTCAAAGCCGCCCTGTCGTCTGAGGATATTGCCCGCGCCTGCGCCGATGCGATGTGGGCCGAGGACGATGCTTCCAAAGGTCTCGGCATGGAGATCGTCGAGATCGGCCCGGGCTTTGCGACGCTCGCGATGACGGTGCGGCCGGACATGGTCAATGGCCAGCGCATCGCCCATGGCGGCTTCATCTTCACGCTCGCCGATTCCGCCTTCGCCTTTGCCTGCAACTCGCACAATGAGCGCGTGGTCGCAGCGCAGGGCCAGATCACCTTCATCAAGCCGGGCAGGCTCGGCGACCGTCTCGTCGCAAAGGCGCAGGAAATCACCCGTGGCGGCCGCTCCGGCATCTATGACGTGCGCGTCACCGCGGGTGACACCGTCATCGCGGAATTCCGTGGGCATTCGCGTGTCATTCCAGGCACGTGGCTGCCGGCGCAGGATCAATAAGAAATAAATAAAAGAACAATCAGCGATGTGGGGAAACGAGGATGGCTCTGACGAGGCTCAAGGAAGGTGGCAACGCCTATAGTGCCGAGATGGATGCGCATGAGCGCGCATCACGCGACGAGATCATGGCGCTGCAAAAGCAGCGCCTGGCCTGGTCGCTGAAGCACGCCTATGACAACGTGGTGCATTATCGCAAGGCCTTCGACAAGGCCGGCGTGCATCCGTCCGACTTTCGCGAGCTCTCCGATCTCGCGAAGTTTCCGTTTACCGTGAAGACAGACCTTCGCGACAACTATCCCTTCAACATGTTCGCGGTGCCGCGCGAAAAGCTGGTGCGCGTGCATGCCTCCTCCGGCACGACCGGCAAGCCGATTGTGGTCGGCTACACGCAAGCCGATATCGATACCTGGTCGGAGGTGATGGCGCGTTCCATCCGCGCCGCCGGCGGCCGTACCGGCATGATCATCCACAATGCCTATGGCTATGGGCTCTTCACCGGCGGGCTCGGCGTGCACTATGGCGCGGAGAAGCTCGGCTGCACCGTGGTGCCGATTTCCGGCGGCATGACCGAGCGGCAGGTGCAGCTCATCAACGATTTCCGGCCCGACATCATCACGGTGACGCCGAGCTACATGCTGGCGATCCTCGACGAGTTCAAGCGCCAGAAGCTCGATCCGCGCCAGTGCTCGCTCAAAGTCGGCATCTTCGGGGCGGAGCCCTGGACCAATGCGATGCGCGGCGAGATCGAGGACGCCTTCGACATGGATGCGACCGATATCTATGGCCTCTCCGAGGTGATTGGCCCTGGCGTCGCGCAGGAATGCATCGAGACCAAGGACGGCCTGCACATCTGGGAAGACCATTTCTACCCCGAGGTGATCGACCCCGAGACCGGCGCGGTGCTGCCCGACGGCGAGAAGGGCGAGTTGGTCTTCACCTCGCTCACCAAGGAAGCTTTTCCCGTGATCCGCTATCGCACCCGCGACCTGACGCGGCTGTTGCCGGGCACGGCGCGGCCGGGCATGCGGCGTATGGAGAAGGTGACGGGCCGCTCGGACGACATGATCATCCTGCGCGGCGTCAATTTGTTTCCGACCCAGATCGAGGAGGTGCTGCTCGCCACCGACTGGTGCGGCGGGCATTTCATCCTCGAACTCACTCGCGAGGGTCGCATGGACGAGCTGACCATCATCGCGGAGGCGCGCCCCGAGAGCTGGGACGGGCGCGGACTCGTCGACCATGCCGACCGGATCTCGACCCACATCAAGAACACGATCGGCATCAGCTCCAAGGTGCGGGTGGTCGCGCCGGCGACGCTGGAGCGCTCGCTCGGCAAGGCCAAGCGCCTCTACGACAAGCGGCCGAAGGATTGACTTGACCTCCCGTAAGGGCGACAAGGCCCGCGTCTCGCGACAGGGTTATCCTGCGGCCGTGAAACTCGTCATTGCGAGCGCAGCGAAGCGATCCAGAGTCTTTCCGCGACGACAGTCTGGAGTGCTTCACTGCGCTCGCGATGACGGAGAATGGCGAGAGGCCTGAGAACAACCGATGGAATCCACGGAACTCGTCATCCTCGCCGGCCTCGTCATCGGCCTCGTTTACGGCGCCGTCGGGCTGCTCAGCGGCTTCTGCCTGATGAGCAGCGTGCGCGGCTGGCTGGCGGAGGGGGATGGGCGGCTGGTGCGGACCTACGCGCTGGCGATCGCCGTCGCGATCGCTGCCAGCCAGCTCCTCGCCGGCAACGGCATGATCGATCTCGGAAAATCGATCTATCTGCAACAATCCTTCTCGGCACCGGTGCTGTTCCTCGGCGGTTTGCTGTTCGGTTACGGCATGGTGCTGTCGAACGGCTGCGGTTCGCGTGCGCTGGTGCTGCTCGGACGCGGCAATCTCCGCTCCTTCGTCGTCGTGACCGTGTTGGCCATCGCCGCGCAGATGACGCTGAAGGGCCTGATCGCGCCGGCGCGCATTGCGCTGCTCCAGGCCTCGCAAAGCACCGTTAGCGCCAATTCGCTGCCATCGCTGCTGGCAGCGTTCGGTCTTGCTGAAACTCTTTCGCGTACGTTGGCTGCTGCTGCGATCGTGGTCGCGTTGATCCTGTTCGCTTTCGCGCATCCGGCGTTCCGGCGTTCGCCGGGCCAGATCGCGGCGGGCATCATCGTCGGTGTCCTCGTTGCAGGCGGCTGGTTCGTCACCGGCTATCTCGGCGCTGATGACTTCAACCCTGTGCCGGTCACCTCGCTCACCTTCATCGCGCCGATTGCGGATGCGCTGCAATACGCCATGCTCTCGACCGGCTTGACGCTGAACTTCGGCATCGCGACGGTTGCCGGCGTGTTCGCCGGCAGCTTGGTCACCGCGCTCGCCACGGGCCGCTTCCATCTCGAAGGCTATTCCTCGCCACGCCATATGCTGCGCTCGGCCGGTGGCGCCGCGCTGATGGGAATCGGCGGCGTGATGGCATTCGGCTGCTCGATCGGGCAGGGACTCACGGGCGTGTCGACGCTCGCGCTAGGCTCGTTCATTGCGGTCGCCGGCATCCTGCTCGGCAGCGCCGCCGGCCTGCGTGGTGCGCTGCGGGTTCAGCCCCTCGCGATGGCCTGACCGCGCAGCAGCCGGTCCCCCAGCGTTGCCAGGCCGATGCCGCCGACGATCAGTCCGGCCGCGACAGCAAGACTCATGTCTATGGGTTCACCCAGCAATATCGCGGCACTGGCGATGCCGACGAGCGGTGTCGCAGTGGTGCCGAGCGAGGTCGTCAGCGCCGAGATGCTCTTGTTGACCATCGACATTGCCCAATAGGCCAGCGCCGTCCCGATCAGTCCCGAATACAGGAACAGCAGCCCGAGCCGCCACGACCATTCCACGTGCGGTAGGCCGTCGGTGATTGCTGCGCTGATTGTCAACACGAACGTTGCGACGAGCACCTGCCAGATCAGGAGCTGGAGCGGGGAGGCGATCCAGCGGTGCGCGCGGATATAGATGATGTTCGCCGCCCAAGAGATCGCGGCCAGGATGACCATGCCGGCGCCCAGCACGACGCTTGCATTGCTCCAGTCGATCGACGCCGGGTTCAGGATCACGGCAAGGCCGATCAGTCCGAGCAGCGCGCCCGCGAGCTTTGACGCGGTCAGCGTGTCCTTTCCGAGCAGGGGGGCGGCGACCGCGACCCAGAGCGGCGTGGTGTAGCCGAGCACGATGCCCTTGCTCGCGGGCAGGAAGCGCAGGCCGGCCGCAGCCAGGGTCGAGAACAGCGTCATGTGCAGCAGCGCAACGCTGAGGATCACCGGAATGTCACGCCGCTCCGGAATCACCAGATTGTTGCTCAGTCCGAGGATCACGGCGAGGCCAATGAGCGCGATCCAGCTTCGGATCGCCGCAGTCCACAGCGGCGGGACATCCTGCACGAGTTGCTTCGTCACCGACCAGTTCACGCCCCAGGCCAGTACGACGATGAGGAACAGGCCGATTGCCGCGCGGGAGGACAGGGAGTTCATCTCGGGGGTCCTTGAAGCAGTCCGGCCCTGCGGATAGCATCCCGAATGGCACCTGAAAAAGTGCCAGATTGGAAAGGAATGAGGTGCCAGTTTCGGAAGGTATGATCTCCGTCCTGATCGACCTGAAGCGGGCTGACGACGAGGGGCTGGTGGCTCAATTGACGAGCCAGCTTCGAAGCTTGATCGCGACGGGCCGCCTCGGCAAAGGTGATACGCTGCCGTCGAGCCGCCAGCTTGCGAGCGATCTCGGCGTCTCGCGCAACACCGTCACCTATGCCTTCGAGCAGCTCGCCGCCGAGGGATATCTCGAGGCGTCGCCTGGTCGCCGTCCGGTGATCACGGTGGACGGTGACGAGCGTGTCGAAGGGGCCGGTGCCGTCGCATCTGGCGTGCGTTCCGGCAAGCCGCGGCTCTCGCCTTGGGCTTCGAAGCTCAGGCAGACCGATTGGCCGTTGTCCTATCAGGCCCCGCTCAAACCGTTGCGTCCGGGGCATGGCGATTTCAGGGAGTTTCCGAACGATATCTGGGCCCGCTGTTTGTGCCGCAGCGCCGTGCGTGCGGCCAAGCGCGAGCTCGGACCAGTCAACCGAACGCGCTTGCGCGAGGCGCTGGCGCACTATCTCGCGACCAGCAGAGGCGTTCGCGCCACGGCAGACCAGATCATGATCCTGCCGAGCGCGCAGGCCGCGCTGACCCTGATCGCGGCTGCCGTCATCACGCCCGGCGACGATGTCTGGGTCGAGGATCCCGGCTATCCCGGCGCCGCGGCTGCCTTTCGCGCTTCTGGCGCGCGCGTGACCGGTGTCAGGCTGGACGAGCAGGGCATGCAGCGGATGCCGGGCCTCGTGGCTCCCACACTGATCTTCACGACGCCATCGCACCAGCACCCGACCGGTCGGCTGATGTCGCTGGCCCGCCGCACCGAGCTTCTCGGCCTGAGCAGGTCCGGCAAGACCTGGATCGTGGAGGACGATTACGATGGTGAATTTCACTACGATAGCCGGCCAGTGCCCGCCTTGCAGGGACTCGATGCCTATGGCCGTGTGTTCTATGTCGGCACCTTTTCGAAGGTAATGACACCGGACATCCGGCTCGGCTATCTCGTCGTGCCGGCGGCGCTGGTCGGCACTCTGGAAATCGCACAGCGGCACATCGGTCTGATCGCCGCCAGCCATATCCAGGAAGCGCTCGCCGAGTTTATCTCCGACGGGCATTTTCTCGCGCATTTGCGCCGGATGCGCCGGCTTTATCGCGCGCGCCGCGATCACCTCGTCGAGGGACTCGAGCGCCATCTGGGTGAGGTACTGTCGGTTGAGGTGCCCTCCGGTGGCATCCAGCTCGTGGCCCGTCTCAAGCGTGGTCGCGCCGATGAGGCGCCGGTCAAGCGGCTGGTCGAGGCGGGCGTTGAAACACGCGCCTTGTCCAGCCTGGCGCTCGGTCGGCCGCGCGATCACGGCCTGCTGCTCGGCTTTGCGGCGTGGCGCGAGAACGAGATCAGCGCGGCATTGCGGACGATGGTGTCGTGCTTCTAGTCTAGAACGCACTAATCCACGGCCTTCGTCACGATGCGGATCTCGGACGTCAGTGTCCGGTGCACCGGGCACTTGTCTGCGATCTCCATCAATTTCTTGCGCTGCTCGGCGTCGAGCGCGCCGTCCATCGCGATGTCGCGCTCGATCTGGTCGAGCATGCCCTCGCGCGTCTCGCATTCCGCGCAGTCGTTGGCGTGGATCTTGGAATGCTTTAGCGTGACCGTGACGCGGTCGAGCGGCAGCGACTTGCGATCCGCATAGAGGCGCATGGTCATGGACGTGCAGGCGCCGAGACCGGCGAGCAGGAAATCATAAGGACCGGGACCGGCATCCTCGCCGCCGGCAGCGACCGGCTCGTCCGCCACCAGATGATGCGGGCCAACGGTGATGATCTGGTTGAACTTGCTCTTGCGGGTCTCCTGCACCACGATCTTTCGCGGCGCCTCAGTGAGATCCATCGTTTTCGTGGGCATTGCCGTGTCGATGTAGCGGCCGGCCCAGGCAGCGATCACGTCGGCCGCGTAGAACGCGTCGGCAGGCTTGCTCAGGAGATGATCGGCGTGGTCGAGCGAGACGAAGCTCTTGGGATGCCTGGCCGCAACGAAGATCTTGGTCGCGTTGTCGATGCCGACGGTGTCGTCGACAGGTGACTGCATCACCAGCAGTGCCTTGTGCAGGCCGGTGACGTCCTTCATCAGTTCGTGCTCGACGATGTCGTCGAGGAATTCGCGCTTGATCCGGAATGGGCGCCCCGCGAGCGACACTTCGACTTCACCTTGCGAGCGGATGTTGTCGATATGCTCCTTGAAAAGGCCAGTGACGTGGGCCGGATCTGATGGCGCCGCGATGGTCGCAACCGCCTTGGCTTCGGGAATCTTCCCGGCTGCCGCAAGAATCGCGGCACCGCCGAGGCTGTGGCCGATCAGGATCGACGGGGCCTTGCGTGTCGTGCGCAGATGATCTGCGGCGCGCACGAGATCGGCGACGTTGGAGGAGAAGGTCGAATTGGCGAAATCACCTTCGCTGGAGCCGAGTCCGGTGAAGTCGAAGCGCAGCACCGCGACGCCCTTGGCTGCGAGCGCGACCGAGATGCGCTTGGCCGCCAGCGTATCCTTGCCGCAGGTGAAGCAGTGCGCAAACAGCACGAAGGCCGAAGGCTCGCCGTCCGGCAGTTCCAGCGCCGCCGCGAGCTGATGGCCGCCTTCGCCGGTGAATTGAAAGCGTTCCGTCGGCATGGGCTTCCCCCGTCGTTGGTTGAACCTAATCGCCTGAATAGCGTTGCTCGGCCCAGGGATCGCCGCGATTGTGATAGCCGCGGACTTCCCAAAAACCTGGCGCGTCGTCAGTCAGGAATTCGATCGCCTGGAGCCATTTGGCGCTCTTCCAGAAATAGAGATGCGGCACGACGAGCCGCACCGGGCCGCCGTGTTCCTCCGTCAGCGGCTGCCCTGACCAGCTATGGGCGAGCAACGCGTCCTCGGCCGCAAAGTCTTCCAGCGCGAGGTTAGTGGTGTAGCCGTCATAGGAATGTAGCACCACGAAGCGTGCATCGTCGCGCGGCTGGCAGGCCGCGAGGAGCTCGCGCGTTGCCAGTCCTTCCCACTCGTTATCGTAGCGCGACCACGTCGTCACGCAATGGATGTCCGACGTGAACTGCGCCTGCTTCTCCGCGCTGAACTCGGCGAAAGTCCAGAACACGGGATTGTCGATCGCGCCATAGACGTCGAGCCGCCAGCGCTCGCGCGACACCGGGGGCACCACCCCGAGATCAAGCACCGGCCAGTCTTTGGTGAGGTGCTGGCCGGGCGGCAGGCGCTGGTCCTCCGGGCGGGTGACCCGGCCCGTGAGGAAACGGCCCTCGCGCGCCCATTTCTCCTTGGTACGCGTCAGCTTGCTGTCGGGCGGCTCGTTGTCGTCGGCCATCGGCTACTCGTGGCGATGCATCGCGGAGGCGTGCTTGGTGTCGCGCATGGTAGAATAGATGATCAGCGACAGGAAGATGACGCCGCTGAGGTAGAAGTAGAACCACTCCTCATGCCCGATGGTCTTGAAGTAAAGCGCGATCGCCGGTGCCGTGCCGCCAAACAGCGAGACCGTGATCGCGTAGGGCAGGCCGACCCCGAGCGCACGGACATTGGTGGGAAACAGCTCGGCCTTCACGACCGCGTTGATGGAAGTGTAGCCCGCGACAAAGAGCCACGCGGCGCAGATCAGAAGGAAGGCCTCAAACGGTGACTTCGTCGCCTTCAGCGTCGTCAACAGCGGCACCGTCGCGAGCGTGCCGGCGACACCGAAGAAGATCAGCAGCGGTTTGCGCCCGATCTTGTCGGAGATGGCGCCGTAGATCGGCTGCAGGATGGTTGCGAAGATCAGCGTGCCGAAGATCACGAAGGTGGTCTGGTCCTCGGTCAGTCCCACCGAGAGTTTTACGAAGGTCTGCATATAGGTGGTGAAGGTGTAGAAGGCAGCGGTGCCGCCAGCAGTCAGGCCGACCACCAGGAGCAGCTCCTTCGGGTATTTGAGGAGATCGGCGATCGAGCCTCTCGGCTTCACTACCTTCTTGGCTTCCTCGAACGCCTCGGTCTCATGCAGGCCGCGGCGCATCACGGCGGCGAAGACAGCGAGCATCGCGCCGATCGCGAACGGAATGCGCCAGCCCCACGCTTTCAGCTCTTCCGGCGTGAGGAAGACCTTCTGCAAGAGCAGCAGCACGATGATCGCGGTGAGCTGGCCGCCGATCAGGGTGACGTACTGAAAACTCGAATAGAAGCCGCGATGCTTGGGATCGGCAACTTCGCTGAGATAGGTCGCGCTGGCGCCATACTCGCCGCCGAGGCTCAGACCCTCGATGACGCGGGCAAGCGCCAGGATCACCGGTGCGGCGAAGCCGATCGTGGCATAGGTTGGCGTCAGCGCGATGATCAGCGAGCCGAAGCACATGAAGACGACCGACAGTGTCAGCGATATGCGCCGGCCGAAATGGTCGGCGAGATAGCCGAAAAACCAACCGCCCAAGGGGCGCATCAGGAAGGTCGCCGCAAACACGACAGCGACGTTCAATTGCTGGACGACGGGGTCGTTTCCGGGAAAGAAGGCCTGAGCGAAATAGAGCGCGAATGCCGTATAGGCGTAGAAATCATACCATTCGACGAGATTGCCGATCGAGCCGATGAAGATCGCCTTGATCCGCCGTTTGGCATCGGCAATGTCGATATGTTCGGGGGCCGGTCCCAAGGCTTGGTCTGTCATGTCCGGCCTCCGGAGGTGGCGCATGCCGTGTCCGGAGAGGCTGGCCTATCCGAACAAGATTGGCAACTGCCGGGGTCCGCGCACGGTTCCCTGCGACCAGGCGACCTTGCCGGCCGGATCGAGCCGGAAGTCCGGAATTCGCTTCAGCCACTCCTCGAGCGCGACCGTCATTTCCATCCGCGCGAGGTTGGAGCCGACGCAGCGGTGGATACCCAGGCCGAACGCGGCATGGCGGTTCTCCCGCCGGTCGATTACGACTTTGTCGGCGTCCGGGAACATCTTTGGGTCGCGGTTTGCGGCCGGGAAGGACAAGAGCACCATGTTGCCCGCCTTGACCGGACATCCCGAAATCGTGGTCTCCTTGACCACCTCGCGCGCCATCGTCACCGGCGAATAGGCCCGCAGCAGCTCCTCCACGGCTATCGGGATCAGCCCAGGCTCGGCGATCAGGCGCTCGCGGTCGGCGGGCGTCTTTGCGAGGTGCCAGAGTGAAGAACCGATCGCGCTCCAGGTGGTGTCGATGCCGGCGATCAGCAGCAGCCGCAGCGACCCCAGCACGTGCGAATCCTCGAGCGGGTTGCCCTCCTTGTCCCTGGCGTTCATGAGATAGGAGATCAGATCGTCGGTCGGCTTCTTCTTGCGCTCTTCGATGTGCCCGCCGAAATACGCACTCATCTCATGCACGGCGTCGACCAGCACGGTTTCGTCCTTGATGCCGAGCTCCAGGATCATGTGGATCCATCTGATGAATAGGTCGCTGTCGCTTTCGGGGATGCCGAGCATGTGGGCGATGGCACGCACCGGAATGTGCTTTGTGTAACGCGCCGCCGCATCCACCTTGCCCTCGGCGATGAAGTCGTCGATCAGCTCGTTGCAGATGGCACGGACCCGCGGCTCGAGCTTCTTCATCGCGTCCGGCGTGAAGGGCGGCAGCAACAACTGCTTGGCCGGCTTGTGCACTGGCGGATCCGAGGTGATCGGCGGGGCGGCGTTCCTGGCGGGCTCGGGCCGCACGTCGCGGACGATGATCCTGCGCGAGGAGAAATGCTCGGTGTCGTTGGCGATCTCGCGGACCGCCTCATAGGTCGTCGGCATGTAGCAACCGAGGAAGCGCTCGGTATGCACGACCGGGCTCGCGGAGCGCAACTCGTTCCAGATCGGGAAGGGATCTTCCGTCCACTGCGGATCGGTGTGGTCAAAATCGTTGACCCAGTCGGTCACGGGCGGATGGGCGGCGGGTTGGCTGACGTCGGACATCTCGGGGAATCCCTGGGCTCGTGTTCGCTGAAGGCACGCAGGCGCGGGAGGCCGCGCTACTCCTCGATCACATCAATCGCGATTTCCGGACAATTGGATTTGGCAAGCCACGCTTTGTCCTCGAGTCCCGGAGGGACCGTGCCGTCGCCGGCTTCGTGGGCGTTGCCGTATTCGTCGAGTTCGAAAAGTTCCGGCGCCAGCGCCTTGCAGCGCGCGTGGCCCTGGCATTTGTCCGGATCGACGTGAACCTTCAGTCGCTCTGCCATTGCGGCTTCCTCGGTCGTATGCGCGAGCCGGAATGGCGGCGCGTTCCTCGTGTTCATTTTATTGTCCGCGGCAAGCGCCGCAGGTTTAAGTTATAGTATATTACATTCGCGATGGGCTTCCCCTGTCAAGCGCAAACTTATAGGCTGGGCCGCAACATGCGCTCACAAGTTGCTCGCAAGCCTGAGAACAGCTACCACCACGGCGATCTCCGCGACGCCCTGATCAAGGCCGCGCTGCGCGAGGCGGAGCAGGGCGGCGCTGAAGCGATCAGCATCAAGGCGCTTGCAAAACAACTCGGCGTCTCTCAGCCGGCGCCGTACCGGCACTTCGTAGACCGCGAGGCGCTGCTCGCGGCGGTGACAGCGGATGCATTCCGGCAACTCTCCGCGGTCCTTCGCGAGGCGATGGCAAAGCCATCGAAGCAGTCGAAGCAGTCGAAGCTGTCGCGGCTGGCGCAGGCGACGCTCGATTTCGGTCTGTGCCGCAACGGCATTTACCGGCTGATGTTCGCTTCGCGCACCGTGTCCTGCGCCGCCAAGGGCAGCGAGTTGCACGAGGCTACGCGCGAGACTTTCTCGCTCGTGATCGAAGCGCTGGAAGTGCCTGCGGTCGGCTATTTGCGCGAGCGGCAGGCGCTCAAGATCTGGGCGGCGGTGCACGGCGTGGTGATGCTGGCGGAGCAGGGCCTGTTCACCGGCGAGGCGGCGCATGCCACGCGCGAGGAGCTGGTCGAGGATTTTGTCAGCGAAACGAAGGCTGCGCTTGCGGCGGCGATCAAGGGCGCGCGGCGTCGGAAATAGGCTTGCTCCTAGGCCTTCGCCGCCAGCAGCCTCATCAGCTTCTCGACGGCGCTGTCCGGCGTGGTTACGACGGGACGGCCGGTGCCTTCCGCGACCAGCGGCGCCGTGGCCGCGATGCTGAACTGCGCCAGCGCGATGACGTCGCAATCGCGCAGGTCCTTCGATGCATCTGCGATCAGCCGGTCGTGCCCGGCGCGGTCGCCGCGGTCGAGCGCTGCCAGAGCACCTTCGGCGAGTTTCGGCACGACCTGGACGGAGGCTGGAAACTCCGGCGGCATCGAGGCCAATGTCGGCGGGAAGGTCGAGAGCAGGCCGATTCGCTTGCCCATCGTCGCCGCCCGCTCGATCATGGCCTCGTTCGGCTTCAGCACCGGCATCGGAGCATGTGCGCGTGCGACCGCTTCGATGCAGGGGCCGAAAGCCGAGCAGGTGAACAGGATTCCGTCGGCTCCTGTTGCCGCTGCATAGTCGCCGAGCGCCAGGAATCGCTCGGTCATGGCATCGTTGAGAGCGCCGTCGCGCGCCAGATCCGCCGACAGGCTGTCATCGAGCAGGTTCACCAGCCGCGCCTCTGGCCAGGCCTTCGCGAAAGCCGCTTCGATCGGGGCGATGGAGTGCTTGAGGGCGTGGATCAGGGCAATGCGAGGGGGCGTCGTCATTGAACGTGCCTACCTGATAAAAGGTCTGGTGCCCCGGATGCAGCGCGATACCCAGTATTGCGCTGCAGAGCCGGGGCCTATTTGTTGGCCGCTGAGTCCCGGCTCTGCGCAGCAGCTTTGCACGCTGCAACGCGTCCGGGACACCCGCGATGCTTACTTGAACGGAATGGCGTACATCAAGCCGCCCTTGCTCCAGAGGCCGTTGAGGCCGCGGTCAAGCTTGAGCGGGCTCGCCTTGCCGGCGTTGCGCTCGTAGATCTCGCCGTAGTTTCCGGTGACCTTGATCGCCGTGACCAGCCATTTGTTGTCCAGCCCGAGCCGCGAGCCGAGATCGCCGGATGCGCCGAGCAACCGCTGGATCGCGGGCGTCTGCGACTTCGTCATCTCATCGACATTGGCCTGGGTGACGCCGAGCTCTTCGGCCTCGATCAGGCCGTAATGCAGCCAGGTGATGATGTCGCTCCAGACTTCGTCGCCGTTGCGGGTGAAGGGTCCGAGCGGCTCCTTGCTGATGGTCTGCGGCAGCACGACGTAGTCGGCGGGGTTCGGCGCCGCGGTCGTCACGGCACCTGCGAGCGCGGAGGCGTCCTGGGTCATGGCATCGCAGCGGCCGCCGAAGAAGGTCTGGTACATGGTGTCGACGCGGTCGAACACCAGCGGCTTCCAGTCGATGCCGTTGGCGCGGCCATAGTCGCCGAGCGTGACCTCATGCGTGGTGCCCTGCGCGACGCAGACGGTGGCACCCTTGAGATCCTTCAACTCTTTCACGCCGAGGTCCTTCTTCACGACAAAACCCTGGCCGTCGTAGAAGTTGATGGGACCCTGGCGCAATCCCAGCGTCACGCCGCGCAAATAGGTCTGCGTCGAGTTGCGGTAGAGCACGTCGATCTCGCCGGATTGCAGCGCGGTGAAGCGGTTCTGCGCGGTCAGCGAGACGTAGCGCACCTTGTTGGGATCGCCGAGCACGCCTGCCGCGAGTGCGCGGCAATAGTCGACGTCGAGGCCCTTGTAATTGCCTTGCGAGTCCGGCGCGGAGAAGCCGGCAAAGCCCGCGCTGACGCCGCACACCAGCGTGCCGCGGCTTTTCACCGTGTCGAGCGTCGCCGCCGACGCGATCACCGTCGATGCCGCGAGCACACCTGCGGCGATAACCACTTTCCTCATCGTTCTTCTCTCCCCTCAGTGATTGACACTACGCAACACGTTGTCGACAGCCGTGCCTAGCTTGTCGACGATCAGGTCGATCTCCTCCGCGGAGGCGATATAGGGCGGCGCCAGCAACACATGGTCGCCGCGGACGCCGTCCACGGTGCCACCGCCGGGATAGCAGCCGAGCCCGTTGGCGAAAGCCTCCGCCTTGATTTTTTGATTGAGCTTGAGCGCCGGGTCGAACGATGTACGGCTGGCGCGATCGGCGACGAGCTCGATCGCCCAGAACAGCCCGCGTCCCCTGATATCGCCGACATGGCGGTGATTACCGAAGCGCTCGGTCAGCCTCTGCTCGAGCTGCTTGCCGCGCTCCTTCACGCGGTCGAGGAGGCGATCCTCGCGGATCACCTCCTGCACCGCGAGCGCGGCTGCGCAGGCGAGGGGGTGTGCCAGATAAGTGTGGCCATGCTGGAACGCGCCTGAGCCGGCGCGGATGGTGTCGATGATCTTGCCGCTTGCGAGCATGGCGCCGATCGGCTGGTAGCCGCCGCCGAGACCTTTTGCGATCGCCTGGATGTCCGGGGCGACGCCCTCCTGCTCCCAGGCGTGGGTGGTGCCGGTGCGACCCATGCCGCACATGACCTCGTCAAGGATGAGCAACGCACCATGCCGCTCGCAGATATCGCGCACCGCCTTGAAGTAGCCGTCCGGCGCCGTCACGGCGCCGGCGGTGGCCCCGACGACCGGTTCAGCGAGGAACGCCGCGACGGTGTCAGGGCCAAGCCGCTGGAACTCGGCTTCGAGCTCGGCCGCAAGCCGCACCACGAACTCCGAATCCGTCTCGCCGTCGCGCTTCTCGTGATAGGCGAAGGCCGGCGTCACATGGCTGAAGGCTCCGGAGAGCAGCGGGGCGTAAGGCGCGCGCCGCCAGGCATTGCCGCCGGCGGCGAGCGCGCCGAGCGTATTGCCGTGATAGCTCTGCCGCCGCGCGATGAAATGCTGCCGCTGCGGTTCGCCGCGCTCGATGAAATATTGCCGCGCGAGCTTGATGCTGGCTTCGATGGCTTCCGACCCACCGCTGACGAAATAGGCGTAGGCGAGACCGCCGGGCTCGTGCCCCACCAGCGTTTCGGCAAGCGCTTCCGCCGGCTCGGAGGAGAAGAAGGCGGTGTGCGCGTAGGCCAGCGTTGAGGCCTGCTTTGCCATCGCCGCGATCACGCGCGGATGCTGATGGCCGAGGCAGGAGACCGCCGCGCCGCCGGATGCGTCGATGACGCGCCGTCCATCCTCGGCGAAGAGATAGACGCCCTCGCCGCCAATCGCCTTCGGCGGCGTCTCACGCAACGAGCGGTGCAGCACGCGGCTGGTGCGAGCGGCCATGGGTCAACCTTTCTCTGAAACGTAGGTGGAGGCTGCGGCGAGCCACGCCTCGGTCTTCTCAAGACGCTTCTTCGCAGCCGTGCCGCCGAGCGAGAACGTCACCGCGGCCAGCGACTGCGCGATAGCGATGGCGCCTGTGAGGCTCGGGAAGAAGCCGGGAGAAGAGGCCGCCTCGAACAGCAGTACGTGGTCGGCGCCCTCGGCCATCGGTGCCGCCACGCTGTCGGCGATCGCAATGAGCGTCGCGCCGGCGCGGTAGGCCGCCTGTGCGACGCGGACGCTGGCATGCGTGTAAGGCAGGAAGCCGATGACGATGACGACCTCGCCGGGGCGGAGGGCGCCGAGGTCGAGATCGTCGGGGCCGGACGCGCCGATGAGTTGCACCTGTTCGGGACGGAACAGCCGGAGCTCGTAGTTCAGCAGCTCCGCAACGCTGCGGCAGCTTCGATACCCCGCGATCCAGATCCGTTTTGCGTCGTGCAACGTGCGGGCCGCTTCCGCAATCGGATGCGCCAGGATGCGCGGAAGTCCGGCGGCCTCGGCCTCGAGTTTGTCGGTGACGAGCGCGACATCGGCATTGGGGCCGTGGCGGCGGTTCCTGGCGCGGACGGAGAAGGGCGAGGTCTGCGAAGGCCGCCGCGCCTCCGTCAGCGCTGCGCGGAGTTCGTCCCAGCCGGAATAGCCGATCGCCTTGGCTAGCCGCGTGAAGGCGGCGGGATCGGCGCCGGCCTCGGCGGCAAGATCGCGCATCGAACGGGTGGTAGCGTCGTAATCGTTGGCGGCGACGAAGCGCCCGACCTCCTGCAACCGCATCGGGAGCGACGGCAGTGCAATGCGGAGTTCGCTCAGTGGCGAGGATTTCGCGGGCTCGGCCATGAAACATTTGTTGCACGGATT
>JAEWFG010000240.1 GCA_023388935.1 Pseudomonadota bacterium
CGAGATGAAGGTGCACACCGCCGGCTATTGCGTCGGCGGCACCATGCTCGCGACCACGCTGGCCTGGCTCGCCGAGAAGCGCCGCCAGCGCGTTTCGTCCGCGACGTTCTTCGCAGCCCAGGTCGACTTCACCCACGCCGGCGATCTGCTGGTTTTCGTCGACGAGCAGCAGATCGCCGCGCTCGAACAGGACATGAAGGCGGCCGGCGTGCTCGAAGGCTCGAAGATGGCGATGGCCTTCAACATGCTGCGCTCCAACGACCTGATCTGGTCCTATGTCGTCAGCAACTATCTGAAGGGCCAGCAGCCGAGCGCATTCGATCTGCTGCACTGGAATTCGGATGCGACGCGAATGACCGCGTCGAACCATTCCTATTATCTGCGCAACTGCTACCTTGAGAACCGGCTATCCACGGGCACGATGGTGCTCGACAACACGCTGCTCGATCTCTCCAAGGTCAAGGTGCCCGTCTATAACCTCGCCACCCGTGAGGATCACATCGCGCCGGCGGAATCAGTGCTCTACGGCTCACAGTTCTTCGGGGGGCCTGTAAAGTACGTGCTGTCGGGCTCCGGCCACATCGCCGGCGTGGTCAACCCGCCCGCCTCGAACAAGTACCAGTACTGGACCAACGATAACATCAAGGATGTCAGCGTCGCCGAGTGGATGAAGGGCGCGGTGGAGCACACGGGTTCGTGGTGGCCGGACTGGCGCGAATGGCTTGCCGGGCTTGATCGGGAGGAGGTCCCGGCGCGCGCGGTCGGCAGCGACGCCCTGCCCCCGATCGAGGACGCACCCGGCAGCTATGTGAGGGTTCGTGCGTAGCGGAATCTCCCGCGCTTTTGTATAAGCTAGTTCTCAGCACAGCGACGACAGAGGGGACCGGACCATGACCCGCGAATTGTTCTGGCTGACACTGACGGTGATCCTGACTGGCATCCTTTGGATCCCCTACATCATCAACCGCAGCCAGGTCCGCGGTCTCGGCGGCGCCATGGCCAATCCCTCGCGCGGCGACAAGCCCCATGCCGAATGGGCGAACCGGCTGATGTTCGCGCATGATAACGCGGTCGAGAACCTCGTAATCTTCGCGCCGCTGGTGCTGATCCTGAACGCGATCGACTATTCCTCGAAATGGACTGTGCTCGCCTGCGCCGTCTATTTCTGGGCCCGTGTCGCGCATGCGATCGTCTACACGCTGGGGCTCCCGGTGTTTCGCACGCTGGCCTTCACCGTCGGCTTCCTGGCGCAGGCCGTGCTGGCAGTGGCGATCTTCAGGGCGGTCTGATCGCGCGTCCCGGACGCGCGCGTAGCGCCGCGCTGCGTCCGGGTTACGAACCTGCCCTACTCGTCCGCCAATCCCAGCATCAGCCGCATGTTCTGCACGGCGGCACCAGACGCACCCTTGCCGAGATTGTCGAGCCGCGCGACCAGCAGTGCCTGGTGATACTTTTCGCTGGCGAAGACGTAGAGCTCGAGCATGTTGGTCTCGTTGAGCGCCTCCGGCTCCAGCCGCCCCGCCTTGGTCGCCTCGTTCTGAAGCGGCATCACCGAGACGTATTTCGAGCCGGTGTAGCGCTTTGCGAGCGCGGCCTGGAGATCGGCGCCGCTCGGTCTGCCCGGCAGCGTGTCGAGCTGGAGCGGCACTGAGACCAGCATGCCCTGCCTGTAATTGCCGACCGACGGGATGAAAATCGGCCGCCGGGTCAGGTTCGAATAAAGCTGCATCTCCGGCAGATGCTTGTGCTCGAAGCCGAGGCCGTAGAGCTCGAAGGATGGCGCGCTGCCGTCCTCGAAGCTCGCGATCATCGACTTGCCGCCACCGGAATAGCCGCTCACCGCATTGACGGTGACGGGGTAGTCAGGCGGCAACAGGCCGGCATCGACGATCGGCCGCAGCAGCGCGATCCCGCCGGTCGGATAGCAGCCGGGATTGGAGACTTTCTTCGCAGCCTTGATCTTGCCGGCCTGGTCCGGCGTCAGTTCCGGAAAGCCATAGGCCCAGTCCGGCGC
This sequence comes from Pseudomonadota bacterium, assembly GCA_023388935.1. Taxonomy (GTDB): domain Bacteria; phylum Pseudomonadota; class Alphaproteobacteria; order Rhizobiales; family Xanthobacteraceae; genus Bradyrhizobium. The sequence goes on from JAEWFG010000240.1 coordinate 2,015, forward strand.
GACCCGGTACGCGGTGGAGGCGTCCAGCACCTTCGGCGCCGAGGCGCCCATGCTGTCGACCAGCGCAACCGTCTCCTTGGCGGCATCATCGGGCAGGCAGAGGATGACGAGGTCAACCTCCTCCATCAGCGCCTTCTTGGCCGCGGGATCCTTGCGCTTGTCGTCGGCGATGGTCTTCACCGCGACGTCGCTCTGCAGCTTCAGCCGTTCGTTGATGCCGAGCCCGGTGGTGCCGGAGCCGCCGTCGACGAAGACGGTGGCCGGCTTCTTCGCCGCGCCGGTGGTCGAGGCTTTCGTGGTCTCAGCGAGGCTCATGGTACGCTCCCTTCGAGCTTGTTCGTGTCGTCAGCAAAAACTTGATCTGCGAAGGCTTGCGGCCTGGCCTGCCGCATCAAGTGTGAAATCTTCCTGGCGTCGCCATCGCCGTCGCCAAGCGCATTCGCGATCGCCGCATAGTCGGCTTCCGATTTGTGCTGGTTGAGCTTGAAGCTGCCTTCGACCTCCTCAACCGTCATGACCAGACCCACGATCGCCTTCTTCAACCCTTCAAACCGGCCCGCCGCCATCTTCGCCGATGTCCAGGGCTTCTTCGGCAAGAGCCAGCTCTCGAACTTGTCGCTCAGCGTCTCGAGTTGCACCGCCAGTTCGTCGTCCGACAACGGCCGTACCGGTCCGCTCAGATGCACCGACTGGTAGAGCCAGGTCGGCACCTGATCCGGCGAGACGTACCAATCCGGCGATACATAGGCATCGGGACCGTTGACCGCGAGCAGCCAGGACGTTGCACCGTCAGCAAGTCTTACCAGCGGATTGTGACGGGCGACATGAAAGGCGGCCCGCGGCGTGCCGTCAGCGGCATAGGTCAGGTAGAACGGCAACGGCGAGGCGACGGGCTTTTGTCCGTCGAAGGCGCACATGGTGCCGAAGCCGCGCTCGCCTCCGAATTTCAGGCTCGTGGCGCGGTCCTGCTTGAAAAAGGGTGGCGTGTACATCGTGGTCTCCTGCTGCGCCTTCTTGGGGAGCCGCCGGATCAGATCGCGCTGACAGGAGAGAGGATGCCGCGGATCGGATCCAGCGGCAAAGACGATGATCTCAAACGCGATCGACCGCCCAAACCGCAAGACTGCGGCGGCGGCGACGGGCGAACAGAATGGTCGCGGCGTTGATCATGGCGCGCGGCTATAAGGCCCGCCGCGGTTCTCGTCAAGGTTCGGGCGTCACACCAGGCGCCAGATCCACTCCATGATCCTGGCGATCACGTCGCCGAACAGCAGGAGCGCAGCCGACCAGACCAGCGCCGAGACAAAATTCGCGACCTGGAAACTCCAATAGGGCATCTCGAAAATACCGGCGGCGAGCGGCACTGAGGCGCGCAACGGGCCGAAGAAGCGGCCGATGAAGATGCTGGGCACGCCCCAGCTCCGCACGAAGGCCTCGCCCTTGGGCAGGATTTCCGGATAGCGCGAGAGCGGCCATATCTGGGCGACCTGCTCCTTGTAGCGGTAGCCGAACCAGTAGGAGACCCAGTCGCCCAGCGCCGCGCCGATGCCGCCGGCAATCCAGACCGGATAGAAGCTGATGCCGCTGACGCCGATCAGCGCGCCGATAGCCACCAGCGCACCCCAGGCTGGGATCAGCAGCGAGATGAACGCGAGCGACTCCCCGAAAGCCAGCAGCAACACGATGGGAGCCGCCCAAGCCTGATGAACGCGCACGAAGTCGGCCAGCGCGTGCGCATACTGCTCCATTCCAGATCGCCTTCCCGCCCCGTCACGGTTCCATCAGATAAAAAGACTGGTAAGCCAAGGACTTGTGTGACATCAAGTCACAAAGCTGGGCCTAAACCGGCTTGGGGCCTCAAATTGCCGGGAATTGTTAGGTCCGCGGCGTAAAATCGCCGGGATTAGCTCGCAACCCGCCGCCCGGCCGACCCCGCGGTGACCTTTCCGGGCCAGCCATGGCATAGTCAGCCTAACCGATTCGCCGCCTCCGCGGCCCTCAAAACGTATCAAGATATATGTCCAAGCAGTTGAAATCCAAAGCAAACGACGATTTTTTCGGCGGCAACGAGCCGAAGCCTCGCACCGCTGCGAAGGCAGCGCCGCGTGCGAGCGGCGGGGAAGCTGATTACACCGCGGCCGACATCGAGGTTCTCGAAGGCCTGGAACCGGTGCGGCGCCGGCCCGGCATGTATATCGGCGGCACCGACGAGAAGGCACTGCATCACCTCTTCGCCGAAGTCATCGACAACTCGATGGACGAGGCCCTGGCCGGGCACGCAACTTTCATCGGGGTCGACTTGAGTGCGGACGGGTTTTTGACCGTCATCGACAACGGCCGCGGCATCCCGGTCGATCCGCATCCGAAGTTCCCGAAGAAGTCGGCGCTCGAAGTCATCATGTGCACGCTGCACTCGGGCGGCAAGTTCGACTCCAAGGTCTACGAGACTTCGGGCGGCTTGCACGGCGTCGGCATCTCCGTGGTGAACGCCCTCTCCTCGCTTCTCGAGGTCGAGGTCGCGCGCAGCCAGAAACTCTATCGCATGACGTTCGAGCGCGGGCACCCGAAGGGTAAGCTCGAGGATCTCGGCAAAGTCAACAACCGCCGCGGCACGCGCATACGCTTCAAGCCCGACACCGACATCTTCGGCGCCAAGGCCGCGTTCAAGCCACAGCGCCTGTTCAAGATGACGCGCTCGAAGGCCTACCTGTTCGGCGGCGTCGAGATCCGCTGGAACTGCGCTCCCGAGCTGCTCAAGGGCGTCGAAGATGTGCCGGCCGAAGCGACGTTCCACTTCCCCGGCGGCCTGAAGGATTATCTCGCGGCCGCGATCCACGCCGACACGCTGGTGCATCCCGACATCTTCTCGGGCAAGTCGGGCCGTAACGGCGCCCACGGCGCCTGCGAATGGGCGGTGGCCTGGACCGCGGACGCCGACGGCTTCCTCTCCTCCTACACCAACACCGTGCCGACGCCTGATGGCGGTACGCACGAGTCCGGTCTGCGCAGCGCGCTGCTGCGCGGCCTGAAGGATCACGCCGAGCGCGTCGGCCAGGGCAAGCGCGCGGCCTCCATCACCTCCGAAGACGTCATGGTCGGCGCCGCCGTGATGCTCTCCGTGTTCGTGCGCGAGCCTGAATTCCAGGGCCAGACCAAGGATCGTCTCGCCACCGCCGAAGCCCAGCGCATCGTCGAACAGGCGATGAAGGATCCGTTCGACCACTGGCTCTCGGGCAATCCGAACCAGGCCACCAGGCTGCTCGACTTCGTGATCGACCGCGCCGAGGAGCGGCTGCGCCGGCGCCAGGAAAAGGAGACGGCGCGCAAGACCGCCGGCAAGAAGCTGCGCCTGCCCGGCAAGCTCGCCGACTGCACCGATGCCGGCACCGAAGGCTCCGAGCTCTTCATCGTCGAGGGTGACTCGGCCGGCGGCAGCGCCAAGCAGGCGCGCGACCGCAAGAACCAGGCCGTGCTGCCCCTGCGCGGCAAGATCCTCAACGTCGCCTCTGCCGGCAAGGACAAGCTTACGGCGAACGCCCAGATCTCCGATCTGGTGCAGGCGATCGGCTGCGGCCAGCTCGCGCAGTACCGCGAAGAGGATCTGCGCTACCAGCGCATCATCATCATGACCGACGCCGACGTCGACGGCGCTCACATCGCGTCGCTGCTGATCACCTTCTTCTACCGGCAGATGCCGCGGCTGATCGACGAGGGCCACCTCTTCCTCGCCGTGCCGCCGCTCTACAAGCTGACCCACGGCACCAAATCGGTTTACGCTCGCGACGACGCGCACAAGGAGGCGCTGATCAAAAGCGAGTTCAATGCCAACGCCAAGGTCGAGGTGAACCGCTTCAAAGGCCTCGGCGAGATGATGCCGGCGCAGCTCAAGGAAACCACCATGGATCCGAGCAAGCGGACGCTGCTCAAGGTGGTGCTGCTCGCCGACGATCGCGACACCACGGCAGATTCTGTGGAACGCCTGATGGGCACCAAGGCCGAGGCGCGCTTCGCGTTCATCTCGGATAAGGCCGAGTTCGCCAATGAGGAACTGCTTGACGTCTGAGGATCGTCACGACGCTTGACGTCTCGCGCTGTCGGCTGGGCAGCGGCTGGGCGCTAGCGGTTGCGAGATACCGAGCCCTACAGATCTCACATCAAGAGCCCCGGCGCTGCGGCGGGGCTCTTTTGTTTGCCATCGCGCCCCGCCGCAAAGAGCCCGCTGATTCCTCCGGCTGCCCGCAGCGACTCGGTCGACGACCCGGGGCGCCTTGCCTGGCAAGGCTGTGTCCATCTCGCACAGGGCCGCATTTGCTAACGAAACGTTACGTGATTTCGAGATTCGAAAATCGGTGTAATATATTGGAAATATGAGACTATTTCCAGTTCTGGCGATCGCGACCCAAATCCTTTCCGGCCGGCGTTTTCCGGCGACTGTGCTTGCGCTGCAACAGCATTTCGGCGGGAAATGTCTATAGTCGGGGCATCAGATGACACGCGCTCGCGCCTGCCACGACAGACTGAGGTTGAGGATTTTAACATGAAGAAGATTTTGCTCGCTCTGACCGCTGTCGCGGCGATGACCGGTTCGGCCTCGGCCGCCGACCTCGGCGCCCGTCCGTACGCGAAGGCCCCGGTGGCGCCCCCCGTCGCCAACTGGACCGGCTTCTACATCTTCGGCGGTGGCGGCGGCGGCGTCTCGGCTTCCGATCAGCACGTCCAGACCACGGTCGGAGGGCTTCCGCTGACGATCGATCAGCGACAGGGCGGTTCGGGCTGGTTCGGCACCGTCGGTCTCGGCTACGACTGGCAGTTCAGCGGCACCTGGGTCGCCGGTGTGTTCGCCGATGGTCAGTTCGGCAGCATCCGCGCCACGGTGCAGGATCCGATCGCCCAAATCACCGGCACTCAGAAGCTGGAAGATTCGTGGGCCGCTGGCGTTCGTCTCGGCTGGCTGGTCGCTCCGAACGTTCTCTCCTACGTCAATGGCGGTTACTCGGGCGCCCACTTCGGCAGCACGAATTTCATGACCCTAGGCGGTGTTGACGCGGGCACCCACCTCAACGGCTACAACCGCAACGGCTGGTTCGTCGGCGGCGGCGTTGAGAACAACCTGAACATCTTTGGCATCCAGTCGCCCGGCTGGTTCATGAAGACCGAATATCGCTCGGCCTTCTACAACGCCAAGACCCAGAACGAGCTGGACAATCTCACCAACCTGCCGGTTGGCCGCGACATCCGCGCCAACAACTGGAACCAGACGATCTCGACCTCGCTGGTCTATCGCTTCAACTGGACCGGCCCGGTCGTCGCGAAGTACTGATCTGAATTCAACTTCAGACGTCAAAGCCCCGGCATCGCCCGGGGCTTTTTCGTTTTGGGACTCCCAGCGACTTACACGCGCCTTCAGCATCCTCCACGCGCCGGTCAATCAAATCAGCGATCGCCTGCGCTGCTCATGCCGACCTCCGAGATGGTCGACGCATCGTGCCGGTACCGCCATTGTGTCCGAGCCGCAGCTACGGCTACTGTGAGCCGAAGTTTTCGGGGCGCGGCGATCGTTCATGCCGCAAGCCACGACAGAAGCGGACCGATGGGGAGGAATGCATGCGCAGATTTCTGCTGATCGCAGGCCTGTTTGCCCTCGCCGTCGGGCTGCTCTGGATCGGACAGGGCACGGGCACCATCGCCTGGCCGCGATCGAGCTTCATGGTCAACCAGCTGCAATGGGTCGGCTATGGTGCAGCCATGGCCAGCCTCGGGCTAGTACTGATCTGGCAGAGCAACCAATAGAAGAAACCAGGGAATACAAGCATGACATCCAGCCGATTCGATCTCCGCGGCAAGGTCGCGGTCGTAACAGGAGGCAATGGCGGCATCGGGCTCGGCTTGGCCCATGGGCTCGCCGATGCCGGCGCCGATATCGCCGTGGTCGGACGCAACGAAACCAAATCGGCCGCTGCCGTGGCCGACCTTGAGCAGCGCGGCGTGAAGGCGATTGCCGTCACCACCGACGTGACCGACAAGGCGGCCGTCGCCGCAATGATCGATCGCGTCGTCAAGGATCTCGGCCGCATCGACATCCTCATCAACAACGCCGGCATGAGCATCCGCAAGCCGCCGCACGAGCTTGAGCTCGACGAATGGAACAAGGTGATCGACACCAACCTCACCAGCGCCTTCGTGTGCTCGAAGCTGGCCTACCCGGCGCTGAAGGCGTCCGGCAACGGCAAGGTGATCAACATCGGCTCGATGATGTCGATCTTCGGCGCGAGCTTCGCGACGGCCTATGCAGCGAGCAAGGGCGGTATCGTGCAGTACACGCGCGCCTGCGCCAATGCCTGGGCGCCTGACAACATCCAGGTCAACGCCATCCTGCCGGGCTGGATCGACACCGACCTCACCCGCGGCGCACGAAAGCAGGTATCGGGATTGCACGAGCGGGTGCTGGCGCGCACGCCTGCAGGGCGTTGGGGCGAGATCGACGACTTCGCCGGCATCGCCGTGTTCCTCGCCTCGCCGGCGTCGAACTTCGTCACGGGCACCGCGATCCCCGTCGATGGCGGGTTCTCGGTGATGGCGTAAGGCTGGCTTGCGCGCAAAAAAGAAGCCCCGGACGATGCCGGGGCTTTTTGATTTTGGCAGTGATCGTCTTTTATAGGTGCTTGGTCGTTCGTTAACGTGCTCAGTAGCGCGCGATGGCCGGCGCGTCGAATTTGTAGCTCGCACGCACCACGGCCCACTGGATGTCGCGCGGCTTGGCGTCGAAAGTGTAGTTCGTCGTCGTGCCACCGAGCTGATAGGTCTGGCTGCCGAATGCCGCGTAGTTGTATTCGAGGCCGACAATCCAGTTGCGGGTGATGCCGTATTCCCAGCCTGCGCCGACGGTCCAGCCGTTGGCCCAGTGGGTCTGACCACCCGAACCTGGGGTGACCGCGTCGCTGACGTTAAGACGGTTGTTCACGCCGGCATAGCCGCCCTTGATGTAGAACAGGTTGTTCTGGACGGCAAAGCCTGCGCGGCCGACCACGGTCGCGAGGACGTTGGCGCGCCAGGAGAACACATCGTTAGCGGGACCGAAGACGGTGTTCACGACCGTGCCCTTGTTGTCGAGGCCGGAGATCGTGCCTTCCATACCGAACACGTAGTTGTTGGCCTGCCAGTTGTAGCCGATCTGGGCGCCGCCCATGATGCCTGAACCGCGCTGACGATAGCCCTGGCCCGGGACGAGATCGCCGAAGCGGCCAAAATTGCTGTTGCCGTTGTTGATGAACTGCTCGTTGGTCCATGCGCCACCGATGTGACCGCCGACATAGAAACCGGTCCAGTTGAACAGCGGCTCGATATAGGCAGGCGCCTTCGTGTAGGGCCGCGCAGCGAGATCGGCGGCGGAAGCAGCGCCGGTCGAAACCAGAGCGGTCGTGCAGGCGAAGGCAGCAATCAACTTGTTACGCATGGTACTCCTCGTGTCCTTTGATGGGCACACGCTCACAGACAGTTCTTACTAAAATTCGAATCATGAAAGTTAAGGCGCGGGATTGACAGCCAGCGGTCATTGAATCCGTTTGCACTGTTGCACGCACGCAACGCGCGGCGCGCCATTTAACGTGAAATTATCCCTATCGAGTTCTTACGCTACGGTGCCGGCGCAACCTTCGAATGCACGTGCTCGGGCCGCACGCCGAGCGCAAGCAGGCGCGCCGGAATGCCCTGGAGCCAAGGCAGCGCGGTGATGAGGCGCACGACCAGTGGCACCTTCAGCGGCCGATCGCCCGGCTGCAAAGCGCCACTGATGATGTTGTTCTGCGCGATCTCTTGCATTCGCTGCGTCACCTTCACCGGAAACTCGCGGCGACGGCGCACGGCATCGAGTTCATGCTCGGACGGGCAGCCGAGCTGAAGCTTGTCGGCGAGCAGGTTGGCGGTCGCGACCGCATCCTGCACGGCGAGATTGACGCCGACGCCGCCGACCGGCGACATCGCATGCGCGGCATCGCCGATGCAGAGCAGGCCCGGCCGGGTCCAGCGCGGCAGGCGGTTGATCGCGACGGTGAGCAGCTTGACGTCGTCAAAGCTCTTCACATCGGAAATGCCGCTCTTCAGGATCGGCGCCATGCGGACGACGTCGTCAAGCATCGCCTGCAATCCCCTCGCCTTCACCGCATCGTATTGTCCCTTGGCGATAACATAAGCGCATTGCCAGTAGTCGCCGCGGTCGAAGGTGACCATCATCTTGCCCGGCTCGACGCGCGCGAACACATTTTCCGTCTCGTCGGGCCTGCGGCCGGCACGGAACCACAACACGTCCATCGGCGCGCCGATCTCCTCGACGCTTAGGCCCGCGCACTCGCGCACCGTCGAATGCCGGCCATCGCAGGCAATGGTGAGATCGGCCTCGATGTCGATCGGTCCTTCAGGCATCTCTGCTCGCACGCCGGCGATCGTCTCGCCGCGGCGGATCAGATCGACGGCCTCCGTGCTCATCATCACTTTGAGCGAAGCGAAGCGCTGGCCGGCCTCGCGGAGGAAATTCAGGAAGTCCCATTGCGGCATGAAGGCAATGAAGGGGTACTTCGTGCGGAGCCGGCTGAGATCGGCGACGCGCACGGGCGTGCCGCCGAACAGACCGTCCATCTTCTGCAAACGCTGATGCGGCAGCTTCAGGAAGCCGTCGATCAGGCCCAGCTCGTCCATGACCTGAAGCGTCGACGGATGAACGGTGTCGCCGCGAAAGTCGCGGAAAAAATCCGCATGCTTCTCCAGCACCACGACGTCGATGCCGGCCCGTCCCAGGAGATAGCCGAGCATCATGCCGGCAGGCCCGCCGCCGACAATGCAGCACCGGGCTTTTATGGCGCGCTGTTGCGACGGACCGGCTTCCATGATCCGGCCTCCCTTGTGCTTCGAGCCAGAACGGGATTGTAGCGTCAGCTCACGAACCGGGAAGGTTCAATTTGACCAGAACGCCGCTCGATTGCTGCCGCGGTTCGCCGATCTCCGACACGCTGCCGTCGCGATAGCTCAGCTCCGACCGGCACCTGCTTGTGCTTGTCCTGTCGAATACCGTCCGCACCTCTCAACGGCCTGGGCCCGGAACCAAAGCGGCCCCGGATGTACTTGATCAGCCACATGAGCGCCTCTTTTCATTCCGAATATCCGAAACACGGGCGCCACTTCAACTCCGAAGCGAAAGACGATTTCGGGGCGATTCCAGGGGGCGGCCACAGCCCGAAGGCTTTCGGATCAGCCGCGACGACGCAATCCGCCGCGGAAAACCCCAATCGCGCCCGCCCTTTGGGTAAAAACCTCAGGTTTTTTAGGATCTTCCCGCGCCCGCTCCATTGACTTTGGCCGATTCCTGCATATGTTCCGTGGCGACGCGGCTCAGATCGAAGAGCGATTCCTGAGCTTGGCGCTTTGTTCGCGTGAGTCAGCACCCCCAGCTTCCTTGAAAGCGCGCCGTTTCGGGGTGAAACGCGACAGCCTTATTACCCTCGATTCCGGACGGCGGTTTCGACCAGAGGCTCAATGTCCTTTTCCAATCTCGGATTGTCCGAAAAAGTCCTCGCCGCAGTAGCGGCCACCGGTTACACCGACCCCACCCCCATTCAGGAACAGGCGATCCCTCACGTCCTCGCACGCAAGGACGTCCTTGGTATCGCCCAGACCGGCACCGGCAAGACCGCGGCCTTCGTGCTGCCGATGCTCACCATCCTCGAAAAGGGTCGTGCCCGCGCGCGCATGCCGCGCACGCTGATCCTCGAGCCAACCCGCGAGCTCGCCGCGCAAGTCAAAGAGAATTTTGACCGCTACGGCGCCGGCCAGAAGCTCAACGTCGCCCTCCTGATCGGTGGCGTCTCGTTCGGCGACCAGGACGCCAAGTTGACGCGCGGCGTCGATGTGCTGATCGCCACGCCAGGCCGGCTGCTCGACCACACCGAGCGCGGCGGCCTCCTGCTCACCGGCGTCGAGCTGCTCGTCATCGACGAAGCCGACCGCATGCTGGACATGGGCTTCATTCCCGACATCGAGCGCATCTGCAAGCTCGTTCCCTTCACGCGGCAGACCCTGTTCTTCACCGCAACCATGCCGCCGGAGATCCGGCGCATCACCGAGGCCTTCCTGCACAATCCGCAGAAGGTCGAAGTCTCCAAGCCCGCCACCACCGCCGTCACCGTCACGCAGTCCCAGGTCCCCGCCGGACGCGAGGCGCACGAGAAGCGCGAGCTGCTTCGCCGCCTGCTGCGCGAGGCCAAGGATCTCAAGAACGCGATCATCTTCTGCAATCGCAAGCGTGAAGTCGCGATCGTTCACAAGTCGCTTCAGAAGCACGGCTTCAGTGTCGGCGCGCTGCACGGCGACATGGACCAGCCGGCCCGCATGGCCGCGCTAGACCAGTTCCGCAAGGGCGAGCTGCCGTTGCTGGTCGCCTCCGACGTCGCGGCCCGCGGCCTCGACATTCCCGAGGTCAGCCACGTCTTCAATTTCGACGTCCCCCATCACGCCGATGACTATGTCCACCGCATCGGCCGTACGGGTCGCGCCGGCCGCACCGGCACCGCGATCTCGATCGTGACGCCGCCCGACCAGAAGTCGATGGTGGCGATTGAGAAGCTGATCGGCCAGAGCATTCCGCGCGCCGAGGGCGACTACGAAGTCCACGCTGAAGCCGGCGATGCAACCGAGCGTCCGCGCGAGCAGCGCGGCCGTGAGCGTTCGCGCGGCGGACGCGGCAAGCCGCAGCGCGGCCGCGACCGTGAGCGCAGCCACGAGCCACGCGAACCGCGTGGCGAGGCGAGGCATGCCTCTGAGGCACGGCATTCTTCCGAGGCACGACACCCGTCTGAAGCGAAGCATCGTTCCGAAGAGAAGCATGCGCCCGAGCCGCGTCGCGGCGCACGCCAGCAAGGCAATGGGTCGCACGTACCCTCGATCGGCCGCCCCGAACCGCGCCGCCAGCGCGAGGTCGACACCGAGCCCGGCGATCACTCGCATCTTCCGGCGTTCCTGCTCCGGCCCGTGCGCTCGTCGCCCGCGGGTGCGTGAGGAACGGTCGTTTACCGGCCGTTCACGATCATCCGTTAGCCTGCGAACATAATTTAAGTATTGCCGCGGTCGATAGCGCACCGACCGTTGTGGGGTATGTTCCGTGGTCAAGGTGCTTGACGAACACGAACGCACGATGGCGTTCGCCGAGGTAGCACTCGGTCAGATCCGCTCGCTCAGGCAAACCGCAATTCCCCGCAATTACGAGATCTGGTACGTCTACGCCACCGGCTACAACGCGCCGCTCAACAAGATCATCAACGAGACGCTCGCGCGCAACGGCAAGCTGACCGAAGCCGATCTCGAGCAGATCTACGAGACCTATCTCTCCCACATCAAGACCACCGATCGCATCGACAAGGTCGGCGCGCGCGTCATCGGCGAGATCGATGACGTGGTGGAGGTGCTGAGCGAAGCGCTCGGGATGACGAACTCCTATGATGCCAGCCTCTCGGGCGCGGCGGGGCAGCTATCGTCGGCCACGAAGCCCGAACAGATCAAATCGATCGTTGAGGCTCTGCTCCGTTCGACCGATGAAATGCGCGACACGAACAAGGTGCTCGAAGACCGGCTTATCCTTGCAAAGAACGAGATCAGCAATCTCCAGCAGAGCCTGGAGGCGATCCGCGCTGAAAGCCTGACCGATCCGCTCACCGGCCTTGGCAATCGCAAATATTTCGACCGCATGATCGGCATGGCCGTCCAGAATGCGCTCGCCTCGGGCGAGCCGCTGTCGCTGCTCCTGTTCGACATCGATCACTTCAAGTCGTTCAACGATTCCTACGGCCACCTCACCGGCGACCAGGTGCTGCGGCTCGTCGGCCTGTCCTTGAAGCAGACCATCAAGGGCCAGGACATCACCGCGCGCTATGGCGGCGAGGAATTCGCGGTCGTGCTGCCCAACACGGCGCTGCGCCAGGCCCTCACCGTCGCCGATCACATCCGCCGCGCCGTGATGTCGAAGGAGCTGAAGAAGAAATCCACCGGAGAGATCCTTGGTCGCGTCACCATCTCCGTCGGCGTCTCCATGCTCAAGCAGGGCGACGACACCGAGGCCCTGATCGAGCGCGCGGATGCCTGTCTCTACGCCGCCAAGCGCAGCGGCCGCAACCGCGTGATCTGCGAAGCCGATCCGGAATTCGCAGCCGAGACACACGGCCGGGTGGCGTAAGCTGAACCTCAGGCCCTTCGCTTGACGCGCTTGTGAACCGGGATCTTGCCGGCGGCCTTCCTTTTCGGAGACGCCTTCGCAGGCTTGGCGCGTTTCTTCGCTACTTCCTTCGACGTCTTTTTGGTCTTCGGCCGCTTCTTCACCTTGGCCCGCTGCGCGGCGGCGAGAGCCGCCCTCGCCCATTGTGCGAGCTCCTCGGAATCGTCGAACAGGCGCGCCGGCAGCTCCCAGTAGGAGTTCACCATCACGGTCTTGGCACGGGTCGAGTACTGGAACGGCTTTGAGCCTTCTGCTTCAAAGTCCGGGATGGTCACCTCGTCAGCGCGGAAGAACAGGCCGGCGCGCAGGGCGAGCGCGAAGTTGATCCCGTCGGCCGATATGCCGTAGCCGGAGAACATTTTCCGGATGGTAACGGGGCCGAAATCGGCGAACAGGTCGATCAGGAATTCGCGGTCCATCGGAGGCTTCCCTGCGGGCGCAAGCAAACCCTCATAGCATCCTCGTCATTGCGAGCGAAGCGAAGCAATCCAGACTTCCGCCGCGGAGACGGTCTGGATCGCTCCGCTCGCAATGACGAAAGGGCTACCCGTCGACCTTGGCCGGGCGCAACTCGACCGACTCGCCGCAGCCGCAGGCCGAGACCTGGTTGGGGTTATTGAAGACGAACTGGGCCTGCATCTTGTCGGCCTTGTAGTCCATCTCGGTGCCGAGCAGGAACAGCACGGCCTTGGGGTCGACCAGGATCTTGACGCCCTTGTCCTCGACGACCTCGTCGGTCGGGCGGATCTCATGGGCGTATTCGACCGTGTAGGACTGGCCGGCGCAGCCGCCGTTCTTCACGCCGACGCGCAGGCCGACGATCTCGGAGTCGGCGCGCTGGGTCAGCTCGGTGATCCGCTGGGCAGCGGCATCCGTCAGCCGCATCACCTGCGGGCGCGGGCGCCGGGGCTTGGGAGTGGATGCTGGTGTCGATGCCGACGATGTCTGGGTCATGTCAGTGATGTGGTCCGTTGCGGAGCGAATTCAATGCCAATTCTGCCAAGCCAATGCGTACGCGTCACCACATGTTGAGCACGAGGCGGGCCTCGTCGCTCATACGCTCGGGCGTCCAGGCCGGCTCCCAGACGACCTTGACGTCGACCACGCCGACGCCGGGGACGCTGGCAACCGCGTTCTCCACCATGGTCGGCAGCTCGCCGGCGGCCGGGCAGTTCGGTGTCGTCAGCGTCATCAGCACGTCGACCGAGCGATCGTCCTTGATCTCGACCTTGTAGATCAGCCCGAGCTCGTAGATGTCGGCGGGGATTTCCGGGTCGAACACGGTCTTGAGCCCGGCGATGATCTCGGTGGTCAGCCGCTCGGTCTCCTCCGGAGGCAGCGCCGAACGGGTCTCCATCGGATTGGCTTTGACTTCGGCCGTGTCACTCATGCGAACAAATCCCGCGCCTTCAGCAGCGCCTGTGCCAGATGATCGACTTCTTCCCGCGTATTGTACATGCCGAACGAGGCCCGGCAGGTCGCAGTCACGTTGAACCGCTCTAAAAGCGGCATCACGCAATGGGTGCCGGCGCGCACCGCAATCCCCTGGCGGTCGATCACGGTGGCAACGTCATGGGCGTGCGCGCCCTTGAGCTCGAAGGAGATCACCGGACCCTTGCCGCGTGCGGTACCGATCAGCCGCAGCGAGTTGATCTCGCGCAGGCGTTCCTGGGCGTAGGTGACGAGATCGTGCTCGTGGGCGGCGATGCGCTCCTTGCCGATCGAATTGACGTAGTCGATGGCCTCACCCAGGCCCACCGCCTCGACGATCGCCGGCGTGCCGGCCTCGAATTTGTGCGGAGGATCGCCATAGGTAACGACGTCACGCGAGACTTCGCGGATCATCTCGCCGCCGCCGTTATAGGGACGCATCGCGACAAGATGATCGTATTTGGCCCAGAGCACGCCGATGCCGGTCGGACCGTACACCTTGTGGCCGGTGAAGACGTAGAAATCGCAGCCGATGTCCTGGACGTCGACCGGCAGATGCACCGCGCCCTGGCTGCCGTCGACCAGCACCGGAATGCCGCGGGCGTGCGCAATCTTCACGACGTCCTTGACCGGCACGATGGTGCCGAGCGCGTTCGACATTTGCGTAATCGCGACCAGCTTGGTCTTGGCCGTGAGCAGCTTCTCGAACTCGTCGATGAGGAAATTGCCTTCGTCGTCGACCGGCGCCCACTTGATCACGGCACCGTGGCGCTCCCTGAGGAAATGCCAGGGCACGATGTTGGAGTGGTGCTCCATGATCGAGATGACGATCTCGTCGCCCGCCTTGATGTTCGGCTCGCCCCAGGACGACGCGACCAGATTGATCGCCTCCGTCGCATTGCGGGTGAAGATCACTTCCTCAGGTCGCGACGCATTGATGAACTGCGCCACCTTGGTACGGCCGCCCTCATAGGCTTCGGTCGCGGCGTTGGCGAGGTAATGCAGGCCGCGATGCACGTTGGCGTATTCGGACGTATAGGCCTGCGTCATGCGGTCGAGCACGGACTGCGGCTTCTGTGCCGAGGCGGCGTTGTCGAGATAGACCAGCGGCTTGCCATAGACCTGCATGGCCAGCGCCGGAAAGTCCTGGCGCACCCGCGCGACGTCGTACGCGCCGTTCTTGACTGCCGGATGCGTGCTCATGACCGCCGCTCCAGCCAGCGCTCGGTAATTCCGATCACGTGCTCGCGCAAACCATCATCGGCAATCTGCTCGATCGCCTCGCCGACAAAGGCCTGGATCAGCAACGCCTGCGCCTGCTTCTCCGGCAGTCCGCGCGCCTTCAGATAGAACAGCAGGCTGTCGTCCAGCGCGCCGGCGGTGGCGCCGTGGCCGCAAGAGACGTCGTCGGCAAAGATCTCGAGTTCGGGCTTGTTGTCGGCTTCGGCTTCATCGGACAACAGCAGCGCCCGGGTCATCATCTTGCCGTCGGTCTTCTGCGCGTCGGGACGGACGATGATGCGGCCCTGGAACACCGAATGGGCGCGGTCGTCGATCACCGCGCGGAAGATCTCGCGGCTGACGCAGTTCGGCACGGCATGGTCCACGACCAGCGTGGTGTCACCATGCTCCGTCTTCTTCAACAGGTTCACGCCGTTGATGGAGAGCTCGCTGCCCTCGCCCGCCAGCGTGATGAAGCCTTGCAGGCGGCTGACAGCGCCGCCGGTGGTCATGTTGAAGAAGTTGAGCTTCGTGTTCGCGCCGACCGTGACGAACTGCGAGGTGATGTTCACGGCATCAGGCGCATCGTCCATCAGGCGGATATGCGCAACGTCGGCGTTGTCGCCGACCGAGAGGACAACCGCGTCGTTGACCTGGTAGGCCTTGGCGCCGGCCGCGACGAAACTCTCGACGATGGTGGCGCGAACGCCTTTCCCGATCCGCACTTGTGAACGAGTGAATGCCGATGCGGAAGCAGCGGTCGCGATGTGGACAATCTGGATCGGCGCGGAGAGCTGCGTACCGTCGGCGATCGACAGCACGACGCCGTCGGTCACCATCGCCGCGTTCAGCGAGATCACCGCATCGGTGGCGGCGGTCGTCAGGAGACCGGCATCCTTCTCCAGCGTCTCACGCAGCGTCCTGAGGCTCACCTCGGAGGCAAGCGCCTTCACGTCGGAGAGCTCGGCCGCGAACACGCCGTCGACCAGCACCAGCTTGCGGGCGCCCTCAATCGCTTGCGCCTTCACCGCTTCCGCCGCGCGTTTCAACGCGGCCGCATCGGGGTTGGCTGCAAGCGGCAGCACCTCGCCGACCAGCGCGCGCAGGTCGGTGTATTTCCATTCCTCGATCCGCCGGTGCGGCACGCCGAGACGCTCATAGGTCTCGAACGCCTCGCGGCGCGCCGCAATCACAGCCGGCGAACCCGGCAGCCGGCCTTCCGCGCTGGCGAAGAGATCGCTCACCGCGCGGCTGCTTCCGGTCTTTGCCACAGCAACGTTCATCGCAACCAATCCTTACGCGGCATCCTCGAACTGGGCGTAGCCGGACTCTTCCAGCTCCAGCGCCAGCTCCTTGCCGCCGCTCTTCACGACACGGCCCTTCGACATCACGTGCACGAAATCGGGCACGATGTAGTTGAGCAGCCGCTGATAGTGGGTGATGACGACCATCGCGCGCTCGGGCGAGCGCAGCGCGTTGACGCCGTCGGCCGCAATGCGCAGCGCGTCGATGTCGAGGCCCGAATCCATCTCGTCGAGGATGCACAGGCTCGGCTCGAACAGCGCCATCTGGAGCACCTCATTGCGCTTCTTCTCACCACCGGAGAAGCCGACGTTCACGCCGCGCTTGAGCATGTCCTGCGGGATGTTCAGCGATTTCGAGACCGCGCGGACCTTCTTCAGGAAGTCCGGGGTCGAATATTCGCCCTCGCCGCGCGCCTTGCGCTGTGCGTTCAACGCGGTGCGCAGGAAATTCATGGTGGCGACGCCGGGGATCTCGACCGGATACTGGAACGCCAGGAACACGCCCTTGGCGGCGCGCTCTTCGGGGGCCATCTCCAGGAGGTCCTCGCCCTTGAACAGGATCTGGCCGTCGGTGACCTCGTAGCCGGGCTTGCCGGCGATGACATGGGAGAGCGTCGACTTGCCGGAGCCGTTCGGCCCCATGATCGCGTGCACCTCGCCCTCGTTCACGGTCAGCGTCAGCCCGTGGAGGATCTCACGTTCCTCGACACGAACCTTCAGGTCTTTCACTTCAAGCAAAGCCATCTTGGTTTCCAGTCTATTCAAATGATGCATGGAGCGCCGAGGCGCACCGCGAGGGGTCGGCGATCAGCCGACCGACCCTTCAAGCGAAATCGAGATCAGCTTCTGCGCTTCCACCGCGAACTCCATCGGGAGCTGCTGAAGCACGTCCTTGACGAAGCCGTTGACGACAAGGCCGACCGCTTCCTCCTGCGAGAGGCCGCGCTGAACGCAGTAGAACAGCACGTCCTCGGAGATTTTCGAGGTCGTGGCCTCGTGCTCGAACGTCGCCGACGAGTTCTTCGCCTCGATGTACGGCACGGTGTGTGCGCCGCATTTGTCGCCGATCAACAAGGAATCGCAGGCTGTGAAGTTGCGCGCGCCGGTCGCTTTCCGGTGCGCGGTGACGAGACCGCGATAGGTGTTCTGCGACTTGCCTGCGGCGATGCCCTTGGAGATGATCCGGCTCGACGTGTTCTTGCCGAGATGGATCATCTTGGTGCCGCTGTCGACCTGCTGGAAGCCGTTCGAGATCGCGATCGAGTAGAACTCACCGCTGGAGTTGTCGCCGCGGAGAATGCAGCTTGGATATTTCCAGGTGATCGCCGAACCGGTCTCGACCTGCGTCCACGAAATCTTGGAATTGGCGCCGCGGCAGTCGCCACGCTTGGTGACGAAGTTGTAGATGCCGCCCTTGCCTTCCGAGTTGCCGGGGTACCAGTTCTGCACCGTCGAGTATTTGATCTCGGCATCGTCGTGCGCCACGAGTTCGACCACGGCGGCGTGCAGCTGATTCTCGTCGCGCTGCGGTGCCGTGCAGCCTTCGAGATAGCTGACGTAGGAGCCTTTGTCGGCGATGATCAGCGTGCGCTCGAACTGGCCGGTATTGCGCTCGTTGATGCGGAAATAGGTCGACAGCTCCATCGGGCAGCGCACGCCCGGCGGCACGTAGACGAACGAGCCGTCGGAGAACACCGCCGAGTTCAGCGTCGCATAGAAATTGTCAGAGGTCGGAACCACCGAGCCGAGATATTTCCGCACCAGTTCGGGATGCTCGCGGATGGCCTCGGAGATCGGCATGAAGATCACGCCGGCCTTCTTCAGCTCAGCCTGGAACGTGGTCGCAACCGAGACCGAATCGAAGACAGCATCGACCGCGATCTTGCGCCTGGCCGGGTCTTCCTCGCCGGGCTTCAGCTCGACGCCCTCGAGCATGGCGACTTCGCGCAACGGAATGCCGAGCTTCTCGTAGGTCTTGAGAATCTCCGGATCGATCTCGTCGAGCGAGCCGACCGTCTTCTTCGGCTTCGGCGCCGCGTAATAATAAAGATCCTGGAAGTCGATCTTGGGATAGTCGACGCGCGCCCAGGTCGGCTCGGTCATGGTCAGCCAGCGCCGATAGGCTTCCAGGCGCCACTGGAGCATCCAGTCGGGCTCGTTCTTCTTCTGCGAGATGAATTTTACGATCTCTTCCGATAGCCCCTTGGGGGCCTTTTCGGTGTCGATCAGGGTCTCAAACCCATAACGATATTGGTCGACGTCGATGCGCTTCACGCGCTCGACCGTCTCTTGTACGGCTGGCATTCCATCCTCCGCTCGCGGTTTCAAGGACCGCGGTGGATCAAACTCGGACGAGTATTACGATGTTTCTCTGCGGAAAGCACGGGCTTAGAACCATTCAAGCCGTGTTTCGTCGCTTAGCTCTTAAGTAAGCCATTACCCAGCTTTCGCCAAGCCTCTAACACCCTATTAATGTCCTCGGGTTCCGTGGACCAGCCAAGGCTGAGACGCACCGCCCCCTGGGCGACTGCACGGTCGAACCCCATGGCCGAAAGGACGTGGGATGGCTGGACCTTTCCCGAGGAACAGGCCGAGCCGGAGGACACCGCGATACCTTCGAGGTCGAAGCCAATCACCGCTGTCTCGGCCTTCAGCCCGGGCGCTGAAAATAGAACGGTATTTGGCAACCGCTCGATATCGTCCGAAAAGATGGTTGCATCGGCGAGCGCCCGAATGCCATTTTCCAAGCGATCTCGGAGGGTTGCCATCCGTTCCGCATCCTTCGGCAGAGCCTGAAGCGCGGCCTTCACCGCTGCGCCGAAGCCGGCGATGCCTGCGACGTTCTCGGTTCCGGCGCGACGGTTGAGTTCCTGTCCGCCGCCCCGCAGCACCGGCACCAATCCGGTGAGCCCCTCCGCCACGACCAGCGCACCGACGCCCTTGGGGCCGCCGATCTTGTGTGCAGAAAAAGTCGCAATGTCTACGCCCATCATCTTGATATCGAATGGGATTTTTCCCAGCGCCTGGACCGCATCGACATGCAGGAGGCCCCCTGCCTCATGAACGATCCGTGCGGCCTCGGCGACCGGCTGGACCGCGCCCGTCTCGTTGTTGGCCGCCATGATGGAGACCAGCGCCGGCGGGCCGTTGCTGAGCAGCGACTTCAGACGGTCGAAATCGACCACGCCGGAACGTGTGACCCGGATCAGGCCGATCCTGTCGGCCGGGAACCGGCCGCCGGCCAGCACCGAGGCGTGCTCGACGGCTGAGACCAGAAGCCGCTCGACGGGGCCGCCGGACGGCCCCCGCAGGCCGGGCGACAGCGCCAGGGCGTTGGCTTCGGTTCCGGCGGAGGTGAAGATGACGTTCCGCGGCAGCGATCCCACCGCCGCAGCAAGAGCAGCGCGGGCGTTCTCGACCAACCGCCGCGCCTCGCGTCCCTCGGCATGGACCGAGGATGGATTGCCGATCAGGTCCCAGGCGGCGAGCATCGCGCTTCGCGCTTCAGCGCGGAGCGGCGTGGTCGCATTCCAGTCGAGATAGACGCGGCTCGGCATGAAAGTAATATGTTACCCTGTCACGGGGCCTGCTCAGCCCGCTTCGATGCCCGACATGGGCTCCCGCAGCGCGCTTGGCAACCGCGATTCCGATCCGCGCTGGGCCACGATCCTGCGGTGACACGCTAACATCTTGAGCCGATTGCGGGATGTTCAAGATGCTTGCTTTTTGACCCTCGCCTCATGTTAGAACGCGCGCGTCAGTTCACCGCGCGCCGCTCGCGCATCATCCGAGGGCGCCGCTCCACCCTTCCATTCGCGGTTTGGTCGGCAGAGCAGCCGATGTAGTCCGCACAATCGGTTGATTGTTGAGGACCGTCTTCAAGAGATCAGTCAAGAGATCATCCATGCCTGAAGTTATTTTCACTGGCCCTGCTGGCCGTCTCGAAGGCCGCTATCACCCGGCCAAGCAGAAGAACGCGCCGATCGCGATGATCCTGCATCCGCATCCACAGTTTCACGGCACGATGAACCACCAGATCGTGTACCAGTGCTACTACGCCTTCGCGCATCGCGGCTTCTCGGTGCTGCGCTTCAATTTCCGCGGCGTCGGCCGCAGCCAGGGCTCGTTCGACCACGGCACCGGCGAATTGTCGGACGCCGCCGCCGCTCTCGACTGGGCGCAGACCATCAATCCCGAAGCGCGCGCCTGCTGGGTTGCCGGCTTCTCCTTCGGCGCCTGGATCGGCATGCAGCTGCTTATGCGCCGCCCGGAAGTTGAGGGCTTCATTTCCGT
>JAEWFG010000248.1 GCA_023388935.1 Pseudomonadota bacterium
ATGGGCCCGCTTCCTTTACCCTAAGACCGCTTTCGACCAGCTGACACACCGCCTGCGACAAGGTGAGCCTCTCGCCTTGGCGCTCCGCCCACTTGACGATCGCCGCCCGCAGCAGTTGTCGGCCGAAAGCCCATTGACGCATCGCGATTGTTACGGCTCTTCGATTTCGCGTTCATCTGCACTGCAGGTTTGTGGTGGGGATGGGAAGGTCGGCGTCGCTTTCCGCACCAGGGATAAGAGGCGGCGCCTGCATCGGTTCCTCAACGTGGATGGGCCGCTTGGCGCAATGAAGAACAGCCGAGCATCGCACGCGCTCGCGACGCGCCAAGCCGGGTTAGCCGCTTGTTCGCCTACAACATCGTCAGCTTGATCAAGCCGTCTTCGATCTGGCCAAGCGCGAACCGCTCGCGCGCGAGGCGCTCGAACTGCTTGCGATGCTTATGCAGATAATTGAAAGCCTGATTTTGCGTCGCGAAGGTGGTCTGAAGGCGGCACATCTGCCGGACCGCCCCGATGGCCAGCACAAAGGTGACGGAATGTCCGTTACGCGAGTCGATCTCTGGAGCGATCCGCACATCGTTCAGCATATGCCTTCTTCCCACCTTTTGACGAAGCCCTGACTTCTGTCGCGGTGCTGATAGCGGCTGAACCCGGCAGCCTTATCCAGCATTCCCTTTGCTGCGCTTTTGCTTTGGGGGCGGCGGAGCCATCCGCGCACTGGTCTCGTCCCCCAGCTGGGCTTCCCGCAACGCGCAAAGCCGCTGCATGTTCAGACGGACTTCGACGGCCCGGCGGTTCGCATCCGCGAGGGCTTGCGCACCTTCCTCCCGGGCCACACGCTGCCGGTTGGCGCGCGCGACGCTATCGGGGGAAGGCTCGCCCGTCCTCTTGACAGTCATTTCTCATCCAAAATTAGAACGCGCAATGCCCGCTCAACCCTGCGATCGAGCGGGCCGCACTGCCGTTTCAGTACATCCGTGAAACGACGCTACGATATCAAGCCAGCGAGAGGTTTTCAGCGCTGACTTTGCCTCGCATCTTGTCGGTCTGGATCTCGAAAGTGACCTTCTGACCCTCTCCGAGTCCGGAAAGGCCAGCTCGTTCAACAGCGCTGATATGAACGAACACATCGTTGCCGCCGTCGTTCGGCTGAATGAAACCGAAGCCTTTTTGGCCATTGAACCACTTAACAGTGCCTGTCGTCATATTCTTCTCCAAAGCGCGCAAGCGCGTGCCGCGCGACAATCACGCGGTGACTTCAACTTCGTCGATGTCTTTGGAAAAGGAGCCCGCGGGCGCATTCAACAAGGCACAGCGGCTAATCGAACAACTGCAAATATACATCACTTTTCGGATTTTGCAAGGAGGGAAGCCACTTTGTTTCGTCCGGCCAATTCTGGTGCTCCGACCAGAGAGGCTTTGAGTGAGTCCGTGGACCTGTATGAAAGGGCTTTCATGATTAACAGTCGTCAACGAGAGTGGTCACGTTGATATCACCAGGCTGCATCGCTGCTGCAGGCAGATCAGCACGTCGACTCCGGTGACGAATGTCGCCGCCGCTATCCTCAAAATCGCAATGAAGTTCCTGCGCATTTGGCTGCCTGAAGGAAGTGCCGCATTTGCAGCCACAAGCGAGGACAATCAATTGCAGGTACTTGTCAGAGACAACGATGTTAGCAGGTACGCGAGGGCGTGTTCCGGGAAATGAAGCAGCGGCGCTCCTACGAAAAGCCGTCGGAGAGAAAGACCCGCGAAAAATCTGAAGCTATTCGACGAGCCCGCAAGCTCGCCCACAAGCAGGCGATCAGAGAAGGACTGCTGCCCGTGCCGCCGAAATAAAAGCCTTTCGAGCGCAAGCCGCCCTTGCCAGAGGTCAAAGCACGCGT
Organism: Pseudomonadota bacterium; assembly: GCA_023388935.1. Taxonomy (GTDB): domain Bacteria; phylum Pseudomonadota; class Alphaproteobacteria; order Rhizobiales; family Xanthobacteraceae; genus Bradyrhizobium. The sequence goes on from JAEWFG010000248.1 coordinate 1,887, forward strand.
TCCTACGACCTGAAATCGATGCCTCGCAGCACGATGCCCGGTGGCGTGCCTTCGAACTCCGTCGCGCGATATTTGCTTGCGGCACATGCTTCGATACGATCCCGCAGGCGGATGAACTGGGCTTCGCGCTGCTCGGGTCTGACTTGCGGTCCGCCCTCGAGATGGTCCATCGCAGAGGTTGAAATCGCGCAGGGGATCTCCTTGGCCCCGTCATGCATCGAAAATCGAACAATCATCCGGTCGTATTCGTGGCCGATGAAGCTGCCGCTGGTTAATGTCATGGGATTACTCCGTCAGGCTGATCGCGTGTCGGGATGATCGCGCGCTCAAATCATGCCAGGACGGCGCCGCGTCCCAGTCCCGCCGCATGGCACGGATGCCGATGCAGGCAGCGCTCGTTCGCCTCAGTCCTCCCCCGACAACCGGACGAAATCGTCGAACAGTGCTGCCACTAGCGCGCGGTGGCGCGTGTCCTCTGGGGGGAGGCTTGCAGCATAAAGGTTGAGAAGATACCGCGCTTTGGCTGCGGCCTCCGGCCATGACACGGCCGCCACTGTCAGCAGGCGGTTCTCCAGATGGGCCTCGCGCTCACGCAGCTCGCGCACATTGTTCTCAACCTCGGCCAGCGCTCGGCGCAAATCGGTCGCTTTCTGCGCGGCCATGCCGCGATGCTTGTCGAGATCGACAGTGTGGTCAGTCACTGGTGACACCTGCATCCCTGTTGAACCATGCGGGCAAAAGTCATTCGATGCCGAGGATGCGGAAAGAATGCCCGAACGTGATGGTTTCGCCGCGAGCGGATAGTCATGCACGCTTGCCCTTCGCAAGTGAAGCGCGACCGATGCCGGCCGGGACGACCATGCTCCCATGGTCGGACAATAGCCAGCACTATCGTCAGCCGGCGGTAAACGACTTCGTCGCGGCGCGACCGTCGCCTGCGACGCATTTAGCACTCGCTAAAGGCTCAGCGGGGGCGTAGGGTCGCCGTCATCACCGCACTTCTCAACGGCTTCGACCGCTGACTGAGGGTCACGTGTGCTCCCGCCGAAGGCTTCGCAGGAGCGTTCGATGCAGCGTTTTCGCTTTTCGGAATGGTCGTGCCGCCGGTGATCGTCCGAGCATTCGATGGAGTGCGCGATCTCTTCTGGGCGATCACCGAACACGGACGGGCGCGTCGCGCTTGCGACCGACTGCAAAGGCCTGCCTTTCAAGCGATACCAGTCGCTTCTGAACGCGAACGAATACATCACCGCGACGCCTGCGGCGATGACGTCGAATATGGCAAGCCCGATCCGCGCCTCGTCGGCATCGCGCTTCGCAAGCTCGCCCTGCCGGGTTCACAGGCCGTCATGATCGGCGATACGCCCTATGACGCAGAGGCCGGAATTGAAGCTGGCGCAAAGGCGGCGGGCGTTCTGACAGGCGGCTTTGGCAACGTGCTTTTGCAGGCCGGGTGCTTCGCGGTGCAGGGCAGGTAACGGGACTTTTTCCAAGCCGTCTGCGGGGTGAAGCCGATCCCGAGCCGCATCAAACGGATTGGCTCCGAAGCGCCTGAGCTGCGCCGGGGTTTCCGGCGAAAGGCCTACCGACGCGCAAAGAATATTCGCATGGCCTTTGGAAATGTCCGTTGGCTTCCGAGTTGTCAGGCCACCTGGACCAGGGAGGACAGATCATGCGGATTTCAACCTTGACGTTCTCGGCTCTGCTTGCGGTGACGGCTGTACCCGCTTACGCGCAGCAATCTTCTCCTGCTCACGCGCAGGAGGAAGCGGATAAGGGTATCAAAACCAAGAATTCCGGAGCTTCCGGCGTCGTCGGCGATCAGAAGGCCGGATCTGATAACATGCCGGGTCAGATGGGAAACAGCACGACTGCACAGCCGAGCGCGCCAAACTCGGGAACGGGCGTGAGCGGTGCACCGGGCGGTAAGAACGGGCCGCCCGCCAACTCCGCGACCACGGGCAGCAATCAGGCGGTGCAGCAGCAGGACAGCTCGGGCGTCAAGGGACTGCCGGGAAACAAGAGCGGACCGCCGGCTAAGAAGTAAGCTCGATCCTCTGTAGTGCTCCACGGCAACCGGCGTTTGTGCCGGCTGCCGCGTGGTGCATGCATCTCTTGGTGTTCTGTTTTCCGAACGACATCGGCGTCTGTGACCGGCTACTACAAAACAAAATTGAGCTGCACCAGGTTCTGTTGACACCGGCTTAAGCTACTCAATCTATCGGCGAACGAGCGCTCGCTGGTGTGCTCGCCGGCGTAATCCAGAACCATCCGAACCGCGCGGTCCCGGACCTCAGGCGAAAACTTGTTCGTCGTCATGCTCGTCATGGCTCCATCCGGAGTTGGAGCCTCCGGCAAACCCGGGGCGTTTCACTGGATAGTGTGGTCAGCCCCCCAAACAAAACCTCACCAAGCCAGTCAGGAAGTCCAAGGCCACCTGGGTTGAGCCCAAGTTCTTTGCCGACGTAGAGTACCGGGACATCCCCTCCGAAGAATTGCTTCAAGCGAGCTCGTTAGGGCCTCAGCCGCAGATAGGAACGCTGACTTCGGGATCTTGTTGCCTACGTGACTCCGCAGAGGAGCGCGTCCTATGCCGAGGCGAGGATGAAGACAAAGGCACCCGGTGAGTTCCCGCACTACTCCAAGATGACTTCGTCTGCTCAGCAATTTTACAAGGAGGCGGCAGACTGCCGCGCCGAGGCAGCTCGCAGCCTCAACCAAGTCGATCGCGAGGGCTGGTCGAAGCTCGCCAGCGAGTGGGCGGAACTCGCTCTCGAGGCTGAGCGGGGTCGGATTTTCCGGCGGGGATAGGGTGAATGCGTCACAGCAGAGCATGCCGTTGGCCGGGTTAAGCCCCCGCGCACAGGATGCCGTCGCGATCGCGCTCGGATGGTGGGCCGATCTTGCCGCCGCGAAAGCGCGGCTTTCCGAATGCCTTCAGACGTGCGCCGGGGACATTGAATTTGAGTTCCGTCTCGGGCGCCATCTATCCTCCGTGGCCTCCGCCCCGCAAAATAAGAATGCCGTGCGACTAACTCCGGAGGACGTCAGGAGTGCCTCACGCCGCGGATTACTTCTGGGTGGACCCTGGACGCGATGGAAAGCCTGCTTCCCGATGGTCTGCCATTCACGCCGACTTCCGGTGAGGCCTGGCCGCCGGCTTCTTCGCCGCCTCTTTCGCCGGCTTCTTGCCCTCGATCAGCATCAGCATTTCCTTCTGACCGGCCACGGCCTTCTTCGGCTTCTTGGCCGGCTGGGCGACCTTCGCCGACGCCGCGCCACCCACGCTCCGCCGCAGCGCCTCCATCAGGTCGACGACGTTGCCAGTCGCGGGCTTCTCCTTCGGCGTGATCGGCTTCCTGACCGCTCTTCGTGCTCGCGCTGGGCGTCGTCCAGCTTGGACTGCGCTTTCGCGA
>JAEWFG010000262.1 GCA_023388935.1 Pseudomonadota bacterium
CCTCGATCTGCTCGGGCGAGGTCTGGTCGGACGGCAAAACTTCATTGAGCTGATCGAAGGTCACGAAGCCGCGCTTCTTGGCCTGCTTGATCATCTTCTTCACTGCCGCGTCGGACAGATCGAGCAAGGGCGAGGGCGCGTCCTGGGAATCCTTCTCCGGCGCGTCCGCTGCCTTGTCGTCCTTTTCCTTGTCCTTCGCCTGCAGCGTCTTTGCCTTGGTGGCCATCCATTGCTCCTAAACGCGCTTCATGCAGCGCTCGCGGCGCCTGCCTGAAATCACTTGAACCCGTTGTTCGACGCTCTCGCTTCGCCAAATCTCGACACGGAAAGGGCGGCGCGCCTATCTCTCGCCACCCCGACCTTTCTCTCGCCGGATTTGCCTAACGCTTCGTGAGCCTCTTTGTCGCGGCGGATGCAGGTGTAGTGCCAACAGCGATTGCGCGGATTCATTCCTGACGCGTCTGTTCTGCCTGCGGCCGCCTGGTGGCCAAAGTGCTACAAGACCGTTAAGCCTCGATTAACCCTGTTTTTGCCGCCAAACCTAGGATTTGGCGAGTCTTTTAGCGGTTCCGGCCCCGGCCGTCCGCATGATTCTTTCATCACATGCTCTTCTGGAACCGACCCGACAGCTCGCCAAAACCCTCGATCAGGGCCTCGGTACCGTCGACCTCGGCCATTCGGGCCTTCACGTCACGCAGCCACGCCAAATTGGCCTCGCTAGGATCCTCCCCCAAGGCCAGCTCGGCGTCTTTCAGCTCCCTAAGTAGTGAATGCCATTGCCGATGCAAGGCAACGAGCTGGTGCCAAGTGGACAGAACGTCGTCCCGCGCCGCGCCCTCGCGGGCGCCCCACACGGCCTGGGTCGTGATGCCATTCTCAACCCTTTGAAGAATCTGTGAAAATCCTCCCTTTTCGATGTCGCCTCGCATCTTTTCGGCCTGCTCGCCAGGGTCCGGTGAGTGGTGATGGTCGTTGGCGAAGGCGGCGATGATGCCGGCGCGGAGCTTGTGCGCCTCCGGGTGAGCCAGCTCCAAGGCGGCCACTTCCTCAAGGTGCTCATGCAGCAGCCAGGGGTGGTTAATCAGGCATTGCAGGATCAGGGCTTCGCGGCGGGAGATGGCGCTGCGCTGGCCGCGCATGATCGGGCTTGCCGCAAGCTGCGGGCTCGCCGCCTGGTAGGGGCCAGAGGGCAGCAGGACGGGACCGGGCGCGCCGCGACGCCCCTGACCACCGAATCGATTCGCCTGCCCCCCGCCGCGGGGTTGGAACGGGCGGCCGCCGGCACCGGAGCGGAAATTGCCGCGGCCGCCAAAGCCGCCGCGCCCGCCTTCGGGCGCAAAGGCGCGCTGAAGCCGCGCGGCAAAGTCGTCGCGATAGTAGCGCCGCACCACCTCGTCGCGGATACCGTTGGAGAGCTCCTTGATGCGCGCTTCCAGCGCGGCGCGGCGCTCGGGCGTTTCGAAATTGCCGCCTTCGAGCTCGCGCGACCAGATCATGTCGGCGAGCGGACGCGCCGCCCCGATGACCTCCTCGATCGCACCGCGGCCGCCGGAGCGCACGAGATCGTCGGGGTCCTGTCCTTCCGGCAGAAGCGCGAAGCGCAGGCTCTTGCCGGGGCTAAGGAAGGGCAGCGCAAGGTCTGCTGCGCGATAAGCCGCCTTCTGCCCCGCGCGATCGCCGTCGAAGCAGAGGATCGGCTCGTCCGCCATTTTCCAGAGCAGCGCGAGCTGGCTTTCGGTGAGCGCGGTGCCGAGCGGTGCGACGCTGCCTGCAAAGCCCGCGGTGACCATCGCGATGACGTCGACATAGCCTTCGACCACGATCAGGGCGCTGCCGTCATGGGTCGCCTTCCGCGCGGTCTGGTGATTGTAGAGATTGTCGCCCTTGTGGAAGAGCGGCGTCTCCGGCGAATTCAGATATTTTGCCGGAACGTCCTTCTCCATGGCGCGCCCGCCGAAGGCGATGACGCGGCCGCGCAAGTCGGTGATCGGAAACATCACGCGATCGCGGAAGCGGTCATAAGGCACCGGGATGTCGTTGCCGGCGACCAGCAGCCCGGTCTCGACCATGTCGTCGACGGAGACGCCGAGCTTGCCGAGATGCTCCTTCAGCGCAAAGCGATCGGGCGACGCATAGCCCAGCCGAAACTGCAATTGCGTCGCCGGCGAAATCGCGCGGTCGGCGAGATAGCCGCGTGCCTTGGCGCCGAGGCGCGAGGCCAGCGTCTCCGCAAAATACTTCGCGGCAAGATCCATGACGTCATGCAACGTGCGGCGGCGCTGCTCGTGCCGCGCCGCATCGGGGGTCACCGCCGGCAACGGCAGGCCCGCCATGTTGGCGAGCCGCTCCACGGCCTCCGCAAACGGCAGGCCGTCGGTCTCCATCACGAAGGTGATGATGTCGCCGTGCTTGCCGGAGGAGAAGTCGTGGTAAAAACCCTTCTGGTCGTTGACGTAGAAGGACGGCGTCTTCTCCTGCTGGAACGGCGACAGCCCCTTCCACTCCCGCCCCGCCTTCTTCAGCTTGACGCGCTTGCCCACGACTTCGGAAACCGAAAGCCGGGCACGAAGCTCGTCGAGGAATTGTGGCGTGAAACGCATAGTCTGAGTCTAGCGCGAAACCGTGTGAGTCGGGCGAAGGATCAGGGATATAGGGACGACCAGCCTAAAAGTCAGGTTTGTCAGGATTATCCGAGTTATTCGACCTATACACAGGCCCCTTGCGTCATTCCGGGGCGATGCGAAGCATCGAGCTATGATGCGCAATTGCGCATCTGAGAATCCATTTCTCCCAGCATTCCGGCCGCACGATGGATTCCGGGCTCGCCTCTTCGAGGCGCCCCGGAATGACAGAGGCAATGACAGAGGACTTGAATCCCACCCGGTTCCACGCTTCCATAGGCCATGTTCAAAACCTTTCGCGGCGGTCATAGCGGGGGGTGGCGTATCACCTCGATTTCGCCCGTGACGGGCGAGCCCCTGCCCTTCGTGCCGGCGCTGTCGGTGACCGACAGCGAGGCCGTCTCATTGCCGCTGGTGCCCTCGCGCAATGCGTGGCGGCTGGTGGGCGCGGCCAGCACGCTGCACTACACCGAGCGCGCCGAGCAGCAGCAGCTCACCGCGGTGCAGCCCGAGCTTGGCCGGATCGAGGCAACTTCCGCGGCGCTGATCCCGATCCGCAAATCGGAGGCGTGGTGGGAGCTGACGCAGGAAGAGCGCCGCAAGATCTTCGAGGACAGGTCGCACCACATCGCGAGCACCCTGCGCTTCCTGCCCGCCATCGCGCGGCAGCTCTATCACAGCCGCGATCTCGGCGGTCCCTTCGACTTCCTGACGTGGTTCGAGTTCGCGCCCGCCGATGCCCCGCTGTTCGAGGAGCTCGTGGCGATGCTCAGGCAGACCGAGGAGTGGACCTATGTCGAGCACGAGGTCGACGTGCGCCTGGTGAAGGAAGTGCTGTCGGCCTAGTGATCGAGAAAGCGGCCCGATTCGATGCGCGGCAGATCGGTGACGGGCCAGTTGTAGATGTAAGTCCAGGCCTTGCCAGTGGTGCCGTCCGGCAGCGTCACGTCGATCAGCTTGCGCAGATATTCCGTCGGCTCCGGAAAACCCTCGCCGCAGGCCTCGTACATGTCGAGCTCGCGCAGGAGCTCGTCGGGCACGCGCAGGTGAAACAGCTCGCCATGGACGATCTCGGACGGCGCGTCCGACAACAGTAGTCCCGGATAATGCTTCACCAGGACAAGCCGGCCACGACAGGTCGCCCCACCCAGAAAATCCGCGTGCCCCGCGAGCAGCCGCGCCATCGGATGGTCGAAGCCGCGCATCAGGGTGCCGTAGACGAAAAGACGATCGGTGATCATGGCCTTCTATAGCCGTCAATCGGCAGCCTGCAAATCGCTGCAGATCTACGCAATCACGAGCAGCTGAACCTGTGCTCGCCGAACGCTACGGGACTGTTGTAGCGATATTCGGCCTTGTGATGAATCGTCAGCAGCGGCATCGTCTATCGATCATGGTGATCTTGGGCGGAGCAATCCATAGCGATTCCCGCCCAATTCTTGGGGTGACTGCTCTTTCCATAGGCAATCAGGATGGCTTTAGACACAGCTGACGCGACCGATCAACTCCTCGGCGCGGATGACATTCCGCCCGTGCATGAGGTGAATGCGGGAGGGGCATCGCCCTTCCTCCTCACCTCGGATCATCATGGGCGGGTGCTGCCGCGTGCGCTCGGCGATCTCGGCGTCGCGGAAAGCGAGCTTGTCAGGCACATCGCCTGGGATATCGGCATCGCCGGCGTGGCCGAGCGGCTCGCAAAAATGCTCGACGCACATCTGATCGCGCAACGCTATTCGCGGCTCGTGATCGACTGTAACCGCCCGCCGGCCGCAGCGAGTTCGATCCCCGTAATTTCCGAGGCAACGACGATTCCGCGCAACGAGGGCATCTCCGAGGGCGAGCGCGCCGCAAGGCGGCGTGAGATCTTCGAGCCCTACCATCACCGCATCGACGCCGTGATCGACCGCCGCGTGCACGCGGAGCGGTCGACAGTGCTGGTGTCGCTGCACAGCTTCACGCCGGTCTATGCCGGCGTCGCGCGGCCCTGGCACATCGGCGCGCTCTATCACCGCGACACCGTGCTGCCGCGGCTTCTGCTCAAGCATCTGCGCACCGAGAGCGACCTCGTCGTCGGCGACAACGAGCCCTATGCGGTGAGCGACCTCACCGACTACACCATCCCCGTGCACGGCGAGGCGCGCGGCCTGATCAACACCGGCATCGAGATCCGCCAGGACCTCATCGCGGACCAGTCCGGTCAGCAGCAATGGGCGGAGCGGCTGGCGCGCGTTTTTGTGGAGATCGAGGCGGAGTTGAAGGCGGAAGGGCTGGTCGATTAGCCGCCGCGCGTCGCGACGAACACTGCGAGTGCAGCGAAGATCGCAGCGATGCCCCACAGCACATATGCGATGCGGCCGTCACCGCGGGCATCGAGCGTTGCTTCGGCCGGGTTGTCGGGATTGACGCGGACCTCGACGGTTACGCCGTCCTGATAGCGCGACATCAGCTTCTTCAGCATCCTGTCGGACGCGGCCGGCGTTCCTGCCGCGACGCGCGCCCATTCATTGGTGTAGCTGACGTTGTGATAGCGGTACGTGTAGGCCACCCGCTTGCCGAACATCTCGCTGCCGCGCGCCTCGCCAGGCTCGCTGGCCTCGTGATATTCCTCCATCGCTGACAGCCTGATCGTACCCGGCACGGCCGGCCAGCGCGCCGCCATCGAGGCCTGCCGCTGCGCGGCAAATCCTATCAGCGCGACGACGAGGCCGAACGCTCCGAAGCCGACGACGAGGCCAGCGAGATCCGGCCGCGCAAGGTGATGTGCGAGGTAGGCATAGCTCTGGTTGAACCCGAAGGCCGAGCCGAACACGATGCCAATGGCGATCACCGTGCCGATGCCGAGGCAGCCCCAGAGGCCCTTGGGCAGATCGCGCTCGAGCACGGCCTGTTCGGGATGGCGCGGATTGTAGTAGACGGTGACGATGCTGCCCGCGGGATATTTCGCGAGCTTCTCGGCGACCTCGAAGTTGCCGAGGTCTTCGCCGATCGAGATGCGGCTGTTGCGTAGCTTGCGGCCGCCAACCGCAAATTCGTAAGTCACGTTCGCGAAATTGCGGCTTTCGAGACGATAGCCATCCTCGCGGTCGTCGTCGGATACCCTGACCTCGCGCACCTCTGCGACGGAGGTGACCACCTTGCCCCGGGTCTGCGGCCAGTTTCTCGCCTCGCGCACCTGCCAGGTCTTGACGATTGCGGCAACCAGGATGAGTCCGAGCGGTGCGAGCAGCATCGCATAGACGAACCAGGGCAGATCGGGCACGGCCTAATTCCTTCGTCAGCGGCAATGCCCGATTGGACGCATCGCCGCCGCGAAGGGTTCAAACCCGAAACGGTTCGAGGGACGTTATTTCGCCCGGGTCAGCGCCAGCCAGATGCCGCCGCCGATCATGAAGCCGCCGGAGATGCGCGACATCAGCCGCGTGCGGCGGGCCGAGAAGAATTTTCGGGCGCGCCCGGCCGCGAGGGCGTACAGCGCATCCGTCATCGCCGCGGTGACCATGAAGGTGGCGCCCAGCAGCGCGACCTGCGGAAAATGGTCGCGGTTCATGTCCATGAACTGCGGGATGAAGGCGCCGAAGAAGATCAGCACTTTCGGGTTCGACAGCAGCACCAAAAAGCCTTGCAGGAAGAACCCGCCGCGTGGCGGCGCCGGCGGCTCATCGACGTGGAGGCCTTCAACCGGCGCCCAGACCAGCTTGACGCCAAGCCAGATCAGATAGGCGGCGCCGGCAAAGCGCACCCAGTCGAACCAGTAGCCCATGGTCGCCATCAGCGAGGTCAGGCCGACCGCAACGACGCCGATGACGATGGCGAGCCCCGCCTGCGCACCCGCGACATTGGTCAGCGCCGCGCGCGTGCCATGGCGCAGGCCGTTGGCGATGACAAGGGTGACGATCGGTCCCGGCAGCAGCGCCAGCGCAATGCAGGCGGCGACGAAGGCGAGGTAGGCTTGCATGGACATCATGGGGAGGACTCGCGAAGGGCAGTTTGGTGCATTAATGCATGGCACTTACCTTCCGTCCAGCACGGCGCTCACCCATGTCTTCATCTCCTGGGTTTCCAGGAACGCGAGCGCCGCGCGCTGCACCGCGTGTGCTTCTCCACGCCCCTGCGCAGCAGCGACGAGCAGATCGCAGCGGCGCGAGACGGCAACGCCGGTCGCGGCGTGACGTGCACCGTCGGGCATGTCGAGATCGTAGCGTCTTGCGCGACCGCGCATCTCGCCAAGACCCACTTCTTCGCCCGGCGCAGTAGCCGCAAAGCGTGGACTGATCAGATCGATGTCGGCAACGCGATCGACCTCATCGTCATCGGCGACGCCGCGATCGCAATTGCAGAAGCCGCGTTTGGCGCGAACGTAGAGCTCGGCGCCTGCGCAGGCGCCATCGCAACGGAATGCACGCCCCATCGGCCAGCCGTCGCGCGGAAATGGCCACGCAATCTCGCGCCAACGCGCCGGCTCTTGCGCCGTCGGCGGCACAAACTGATAGGCCCCGACACCGGACGCACCGAGCGCGATCGCCACAGCCGCTATCGCTGCCACGGGCCGCATCGTCAGTTCTTCGGCAGGCCGGCGACGGCGCGCGCGGATCCGGTCAGTTCGAGAATATGCAGGCCGGTATTGGCACGATCGACGATGTAGATGTAACCGCGATCATCCGTCTCGACGTTGTTGGTCTGGATCGCGACCTTGCAGCGTGCGCCGCCCTCGATCGGGATGCAACGCTTGTCCGTCGCGCTCGTGATCGACGGAATGAAATAGCCGACTTCCTTGGGGTGATAGGGATCGCGGACGTCGAGCGCGCGCACGCCGGCATTGAAGAAGGCAATGAACGCCATCTTCTTGTAGTAAACCGGTGCCATGCTCTCGTTCGAGGAGTGCGAGCCGAACCGGCCGCCGCGCTGGCAGAATTGTCCGCTCGCCTCCGGCACGGTGTAGCTCGATATCATCATCGGTCGCGCCTCGGTGGTGACGTCAGCGAACCACACCATCTGCCGCGCCTCGCCGCATTCGTTGAGGATCGCCTCGTCGACGATCATGACGATATCACGGGTCTTGCCGTCCTTGTCTTCGCCAAATTCCGCGATGGGCATATCGAGCATCGGGAACGTCGTGTGCGCGCCGTTGAAGGCGGACATCGGCAGCCTGGAAATCTCGGGGTAACGCAAATTGTCCGGCGTCGGCTCCTTCGGTCCGTTCAGGAGTTTGTCGCGATCGACGATCTGCAGGATGCCCCCCTTGTTGGTGCCATAGCCGAAATAGACGCGGTTGCCATCGGGCCCGGTCGAGATCGGCCCGTGCAGTTCGGTCGGCACCGGGCCGGTCGAACCGGGCTCCTGGCCGGGCAGGCCGAAGTCGCGAATTTTTTGCGGATGCGCGGGATCGCTGAGGTCATAGACCTGCGTCATACGCCGCGTGCGCCAGTCGGGCGCACCCGACACGAGGAAGGCGATGCCGGTGTCGCATTCCCACCAGCTCTTGTGCGTGTCCTTCAGGCCGCCGATGCGCGTGACGAGCACGGGATTGGCGGGATCGGCGACGTTCCAGATCTCATGCGCCTGGCTGCCGAAGGTGCGAAGCATGTAGACGGCGCTGGGATCGCCCTTCGGCAGCGACTTGCCGTCGCAGACCCGCACCATCTGCGCGCCGCCGGACTCATATTTGCCTTCCTGCCCCGGCAGGTGCCGCAGATATTTGGGATGGGCGGGATCAGTGACGTCGACGATCGAGGTTCCGTTCGGCTCGGCCTGCCCGGTCATTGGATTGACCGGAGCCGGCACATCGTCGGTGCCGCCGTGGTGGCCGATATAGGCGATCCAGCGGTCGCCCTGGTGATGGATGGTCGGCTGATAGGCGCTGCGCGCCTGAAGGTCATTGAAGCCGACCAGCTTCATGTTGGAGGCTTCGGGCGGGGCGCCGATCACCTGTTGCTTCTGGGCATGGGCGACGGTGCTGCAAGCAAAAAGGACGAGGCAGGCAGCAAGGTGAACGCGGCTTATCATCGATCCTCCCGGAACCAATCTGCGTTGGCTGAGCTTCAAGGCTAGCACAACCGTTTGCGCGCGCCAAAGACACCATCTTGACATGCAACCATTTGGTTGCCTAATATCCCTGCCATGGATGAGGTCTTCAAAGCGCTCGCCGACGCGTCACGACGGTCGCTGCTGGACAGACTTCACGCCAGGAACGGCCAGACGCTGAACGAACTCTGCGAAGGCCTCGCGATGACGCGCCAGGCCGTGACGAAGCACCTTGTTGTTCTTGAAGAAGCCAATCTGATCACGACCATCAGGCATGGCCGCGAGAAGCTGCATTACCTCAATCCGGTGCCGATCCATCAGATCGGCGAGCGCTGGATCAGGAAGTTCGAGCGCGGCAAGCTCGCCGCACTCGGCGAGTTGAAACGTCAGTTGGAGAAGCGCGATGAGTAAGCCGCAATTCGTCTACGTGACCTACATCGAGACCACGCCGGAGAAGCTGTGGGAGGCGCTGACGTCGAGCGAATTCACGAAGCAATACTGGTTCGGCGCCGAGGTCCGGTCAGACTGGAAGGTCGGCTCCCCCTTCGCACTCCTGCTCGACGGCGAGACCACCGATTCCGGCGAGATTTTGGAGGCCGATCCGCCGCGGCGCTTGTCCTACAGCTTCAAGCACCAGAAATACGAAGAGCTTCGAGGCGAGCCGATCTCGCGGGTGGTCTTTACCATCGAACCGTTCGGTGCACTCGTGCGTTTGACTGTCCTCCATGACGGCTTCGTCGAAGGCGGCAAATATCTCGGCGCCGTTTCCAATGGCTGGCCGGCGATCCTGTCCGGGCTCAAGAGCCTGCTGGAAAGAGGCAAGGTGCTCGCCATTCCGCGCGCAGCCCTCAACAAGGGATTCGACGCAAAATGAATCTCGATCAGTTCAAGCCGCTGACGGTCTACACCATCTACATCGCCTCCACGCCGGAGAAGGTATGGGAGGCGCTGACCTCGGCCGAGTTCAGCCGCAAATACTTCTCTGGTTTTGCGGTGGAGATGGAGCCGAAGCTGGGCGGCACCTTCACCGTGCGCGCACCCGACGGTTCGGAGCACATTTCCGGCGAGGTCTTCGAATACGATCCGCCGAGGAAGCTAACGGTGACGTGGAACGTGAACTGGCCGGATCTCGTCGAAAAGCTCGGCACCACGCTCGTCACCTACGAGATCGAGCCTGCTGGCGAAGCCGTCCGCCTCACCATGAGCGAGCGACACGACCGCCCGCTCAGCGACGACATCCTCTCCGGCGGCCGCACCGGCTGGCCTGCGATCCTCTCCGGACTGAAGAGCCTGCTTGAGACGGGAAAGGCGCCGCAGATCAAAATGTCGCCGCCGATGAAAATGCTCGAAGCATTGAAGGCAATGGGGATCAAGACACCGTAGCAGCCTGTCGTCCCGGGGCGCGCGAAGCGCGAGCCCGGGACCCATAACCACAGGATAGGGTTTGGCGAAGACTCGTGGTTACCAGTTCAGCGGCACAACTTCTCTCTCGGGATATGGGTCCCCGCCCCCCGTGCGCAATTGCGCACTAGGCGGGGGCGGCGACCTTACACCGGCACCACAATACGCCGATAGAGATGCCACGTCGCATGCCCGAGCACGGGCAGCGTCACGATCAGCCCGAGAAAGTAAGGCAGCGCCGAAACGATCAGCAGCATCACGATCACGGCCGCCCAGCCGACCATCGGCAGTGGACTCATCACCACGGCCCGCACGCTCGTCACCATGGCGGTGACGAAATCGACTTCGCGATCGAGCAGCAGCGGAAACGACACCACGGTCAGCGAGAACAGGATCAGCGACAGCACGGCCCCGACGACGTTTCCGATCGCAAGGAACAGCAGGCCTTCGTTGGTGGTCAGCACCACCGTCATGAACTCCTGGAGGCTCGAGAAAGAGGCGTGCAGCCCGAGCAGCAGCGCGATCAGAAGCCGTACCTGGTACATCCAGATCACGAACACGAACAACGTGACGAACGCCATCCAGCCGATCTCGCTGCGCGAGCGTATCGTGGACCAGATTGCGCCGAAGGAGACCGGCTCACCGCGCTCGCGGCGGCGACTGATCTCGTAAAGGCCGATTGCCACGAAAGGGCCGATCAGCGCGAAGCCCGCGGCCAGAGGATAGACGAGATAGACCATGCCGAAGGCGGTGAGGCAGAGCATGATGACGATGCCGCCGCCCGCATAGAGCGCGCCGAAGCACAGCCCATAGAGCGGCAGCGCCTGGAAATCACGCAGGCCCTCGACCAGCGCCTCGGCGATATCCGTCGCCGCAACGGAACGCACCACCGGATCGACCTTGCCCGAGATGGACATCAGCTTCCTCCCTCACGCGGTCTTCGCCGCGATGTTGTTGGCGCCGATGTTAGCGTGAGAGTCGAGAGCTTGCACGTGCGAGGTGATGCGCAGAACGGTCTAAAGATACCTCGCACGCATTTTCTTCACTTTCCCTGGAGGCTGTGGCCATCGCGGTCCGGCTCTGCCGCAACCCTACCCCCTCGCCCGCAGCTCCCTTCGCAGCACCTTTCCCGTCGCCGTCATCGGAAGCGTCTCGGCGAACTCCACGAAACGCGGATATTCATGGGCGGCGAGTTGCACTTTCACGAACTCCTGGATCTCGCGCGCGAGTGTGTCGCTTGCAGCAAAGCCGGGCCGCAGCACGATCCAGGCCTTGATCGATTCGGTGCGGATCGGATCGGGAATGCCAACGACCGCCGCCATCGCCACCGACGGATGCTTCATCAGCGTGTGCTCGATCTCGGACGGCCCAACGCGATAGCCTGCAGTCGTGATGACGTCGTCCTCGCGACTGACGTACCAGAAATAGCCGTCCTCATCCTGCACGCCGAGATCGCCGGTGAGCAGAAATTCCCCGGCATATTTCTTCGCCGTCGCATCAGGGTTGCGCCAGTACTCGATCATCGTGCACGGGCACGGCTGGCGCACGCCGATGATGCCGCGCTGGCCGCGTGGCTGCTCCTCGCCCTTGTCGTTGACGATGCGGACGTCGAAGCCGGGCGTCGCCTTGCCCATCGAGCCCGGGCGGATAGGAAACAGGTTCGAGTCGCTGCCGATCACGAGATTGCACTCGGTCTGGCCGAACACCTCATGCGCGTCGATGCCGAAGGTCTCGCGCACCCAGCCAAGCAGCTCGCCGCCGAGCGACTCACCGCCGGTAAAGATGCTGCGCAGCTTGACGCCGGAATGCTTCACGCCGGCCTGCCGCATCAGCTTCAGCGCGGTCGGCGGCAGGAAGACGTTGCGGACGCCAAGGTCGGCCATCATCTGCATCGCCGCCTGCGGCTCGAACTTTCGCGCACGATGGCCGACCAGGGGAACGCCGTGATACCAGAAGGCAAACAGGCCGTTCACGAGGCCACCGATCCAGGCCCAGTCCGCCGGCGTCCACATCAGATCGCCCGGGCGTGGCAGGAAATTGTGACACATCTCAACATTCGGCAGATGGCCGAGCACGACGCGATGGGCGTGCAGCGCCCCCTTGGGATTGCCGGTCGTGCCCGAGGTGTAGATGATCAGCGCGGGATCGTCGGCCGAGGTGTCGACGGTCGCAAAGTCCTCGGACGCGGTTTCGATCGCTGACCAGAACGGCTTTGCACCGGCGTGCACGGCGCCGCTCGTGACATAGATATCCTGCAAATAGGGCAGTCGATCGCGGATCTTCGTCAGCTTCTCCCAGCCTGCCTCATCGGTGATGATGGCGCGTGCTTGCGAATTCGACAGGCGGAATTCCAGCGCGTCCTCGCCGAACAGCGCAAACAGCGGGATCGAGATCAGCCCGGCGCGGAACGCCGCCATATGCGCGATCGGCAGTTCCAGCGATTGCGACAGGAACACCGCGACGCGATCGCCGCGCGACAGCCCGTCCGCCTTCAGCACGTTGGCAAAGCGGCGCGACATGTCCGCGACCTCGTCGAAGGAGGTGCGCGTAGTCGCGCCGTTCTCGTCGACATAGACCAGCGCGAGGCGGCCGGTGCCATCGGCATGGCGATCGCAGCAGGCCTCCGCCATGTTGAAGCGCGCCGGGACGTCCCAGCGGAAGTTGCGATAGAGCTCGTCGTAGGTCTTGGCTTCGGTGAGCATGGCTCGGGGTTTCCCAGCAACTGCGTTGTGGCCAGGCGTGCCCCGGCCATCCACGCGCTTCTTCTTGGCGATCAGTTTACGGCTGTGTATGCCCGGGACAAGCCCGGGTATGACGAACGGAGATATCGCCTCACGGTCATTCCGGGGCGATGCGAAGCATCGAACCCGGAATCCATTGTGCAACATTTCCTGCGGCCCGATGGATTCCGGGCTCGCCCTGCGGGCGCCCCGGAATGACGATAGAGGCTCACCGCACAGTCGCGAAGAACTTGCGGACATCGCGCACGAACAGTTCCGGCTGCTCGAATGCGGCGAAATGTCCGCCCTTCTCCATCTCGCTCCAGTGCGTGATGTTCTGGAAATTCGGCTCCATCCAGCGCCGCACCGGCGTGATGATCTCCTTCGGGAAGACGGCGACACCTGTCGGCACGCCGACCTTGGGCGTCGTCCGGCGCTTGCCAAAACTTTCCCAATAGAGCCGCGCGGACGAAGTCGCCGTCTCCGTCACCCAATAGAGCATGACGTTGTCGAGCAGCTCGTCCTTGTTAAAGATGTTTTCGGGATGGCCGTTGCAATCGGTCCAGGCCCAGAACTTCTCCAAAATCCAGGCCGCCTGCCCACTCGGCGAATCCGTCAGGCCGTAGCCGAGCGTCTGCGGCCGCGTCGATTGCTGCTTCGAGTAACCGGAGTCGAGATCGACGTAATGCTTGAGGCCGGCAAGCGCGCGCTTCTCCTCCGGGGTCGGCTCGCCCTCAACCTTCGGCGCCGCGTTGAACGCGAGCGTGATGTGAATGCCGGCGCAATGCCCGGCGTCCTGTGCGCCGAGCGAGGTCGTTACCGCAGAACCCCAGTCCCCGCCCTGCGCGCCATAGCTGATATAGCCGAGCCGGTCCATCAGCTTCGCCCAGGTCGCGGCGATGCGGTCGACGCCCCAGCCGGTGGTCCTGGGCTTGGCGGAAAAGCCGAAGCCCGGCAGCGACGGACAGACAACGTGGAAAGCGTCGGCCGGATTGCCGCCATGCGCAGCGGGATCGACCAGCGGCGCGATCACCTTCTGGAATTCCACGATCGAGCCGGGGCCAGCCATGGGTGATGATCAGCGGCATCGCCGCCGGCTCCTTCGAGCGGACATGCAGGAAGTGGATGTCGAGCCCGTCGATCTCGGTGGTGAACTGGTCGAAGCGATTGAGCTTGGCCTCGCGGGCGCGCCAGTCATAGCCGTTCGCCCAGTAGGTGCAGATCTCCTGGATCCACTTCAGCGGCGCGCCCTGGCTCCAGTCGTCGACCAGCTCCGCCTCCGGCCAGCGCGTGCGTGCCAGCCGCGATTTGAGGTCGGCGAGGATGTCGTCGCTGATGGCGATGCGGAACGGCTTGATCGCGGCGGTCATCGGTTGCCTCCCCTGTGTTCTCAGTCATTCCGGGCGCGCGAAGCGCGAGCTATGATGCGCAATTGCGCATCTGAGAATCCATTTCGCAACAGAGCTGGCGGCACGATAGATTCCGGGCTGCCCCGGAATGGCAGCTCAACTAGTCAGCGCCGCCTTCACCAGGCCGCTGGCTTTGCCGAAATCCATCTGGCCGGCGTATTTCGCCCTCAGCACCGCGATCACCTTGCCCATGTCCTTCATGCCGGCGGCGCCCGTCTCGGCGATCGCGTCCGAGATCGCCTTCTTCACCTCGTCATCCGACATCTGCTTCGGCAAATAGGCCGAGATCACCGCGATCTCTTCCCGCTCTTGCGCCGCGAGCTCGGCGCGGCCACCCTTGTCGTAGAGCTCGACCGATTCCTGGCGCTGCTTGATCATCTTCTGAAAGATGCCGAGTAGGTCGGCGTCCGACAGCGGCGGCTTGCCGCTGCCGCGCGCCTCGATGTCGGCGTTCTTGATGGTCGAGTTGACCATGCGCAGCGTGGACAGCTTGCGCTCGTCCTTGGCCTTCATGGCCTCCTTGACCGCATTGTTGATGTCGTCGCGCAGCATGATCGTGATCCCTTCGAATATCCGATGCCTGATCTAGGCCGTTCGCCGGAAAGAGGCCATACCGAACCTTTTACTAAAGGTTCATTGTTTCCCGGCCGGCGGCCAAAATTGCCCAAAATTTCTCAACTCAGCCTAAGTCCCTGAGGGGACCTGTCAAATATGCAAAAACGCATGTGAATCGGGCCTCTCCCGCTTTGACGGGCGCGCGTGGGGAGACTATGAAACGGGCTCATGACACAACATGACAACGATCCCGCTTGGCCGGACCACAAACCGACCGCGCTCCTCGTGCTCGCCGATGGCACGGTACTCGAAGGCTTCGGTCTGGGCGCCGAAGGCCACGCCGTCGGTGAAGTCTGCTTCAACACCGCGATGACCGGCTATGAGGAAATCCTCACCGATCCGTCCTATGCCGGCCAGCTCATCACCTTCACCTTCCCGCATATCGGCAATGTCGGTACCAACGAGGAAGACATCGAGACGGTGAACATGGCCGCGACGCCCGGCGCGCGCGGCGTGATCCTGCGCACCG
>JAEWFG010000083.1 GCA_023388935.1 Pseudomonadota bacterium
AGGACGGCAAGGAAGAGAACCCCGTCAACCTCGATCCCCGCATGGCCAAGCTCGCCGGCGGCGTCCATCGCCTCGACGGCCAGCTCATGGTCGTCCTCGACGTCGACCGCGTCCTCGAGCTCGCGCCAGAGATGATGGCGGCGTGAGCTGACGAGAACGTCGAAGCCGGAGAACCAAAATGAAAACATGCTTGGTGGTCGATGATTCCAGTGTCGTGCGCAAGATTGCGCGCCGGATCCTGGAAGGCCTGGAATTCGAGGTCACCGAGGCCGAGGACGGTTCGAAGGCACTCGAGATCTGCCAACGCAAGCTGCCCGATGCGGTGCTGCTCGACTGGAACATGCCAGTCATGGACGGCTTCGAATTCATGGGCCACATGCGTCGCCTGCCCGGCGGCGACGAACCGAAGGTCGTGTTCTGCACCACCGAGAACAACGTGGCTCATATCGCCCAGGCGCTCAGCGGCGGCGCCAACGAATACATCATGAAGCCCTTCAACAAAGACGTCATCGCCGGCAAGTTCGCTGAAGTCGGCCTGATCCCGCTCGGACAAGATTTGGTCTGAGTGTGTCTGGCCCGGCGTGTTTGGGCCGGAGTGTTCGAGTGCAGCTTCCGAAAGGCCATCCGTGACCCCGACCGAGTATGAGTATCTGCGTAAGTTGCTGAGGGATCACTCCGGTCTCGACCTGTCCGCAGACAAGCAATATCTGATCGAAAGTCGCCTGTTGCCGCTCGCGCGCAAGACGGGGCTCCCCGGCATCGGCGAGCTCGTGCAGAAACTGCAGAGCGGCTCGAGTGCGCTCATCACCGACGTGGTCGAGGCCATGACCACCAACGAGACCTTCTTCTTTCGCGACAAGATTCCGTTCGATCATTTCCGCGACACCATCATGCCTGAGATCATCAAGGCGCGCGCCGGCCGGCGCAGTGCGCGCATCTGGTGCGCCGCCGGTTCGACCGGTCAGGAGGCCTATTCGCTGGCGATGTGCCTGAAGGAGATGGGCGCGGCTCTCACCGGCTGGCGCGTCGAGATCATCGCGACCGACCTGTCGCAGGAGGTTCTTGAGAAGGCCAAGTCCGGCGTCTACAGCCAGTTCGAGGTACAGCGCGGCCTGCCGATCCAGATGCTGGTCAAATATTTCAAGCAGACCGGCGAGACTTGGCAGGTCATTCCCGAATTGCGGGCGATGATCCAGCACCGGCAGCGCAACCTGCTGCACGACTTCGCCCAGCTCGGCACGTTCGACGTCATCTTCTGCCGCAACGTGCTGATCTATTTCGACCAGTACACCAAGATCGACATCTTTAACCGCCTTGCGCGCCAGATCGAGTCCGACGGCTTCCTGGTGCTTGGTGCGGCCGAAACCGTGGTCGGATTGACCGATACGTTCAGGCCGCTCGCGGATCGGCGCGGTCTCTACAAGCCGAACGACACGCGTGTGGCCGTGGCCCCCAAGCTGGCTCTCGCCAGCGCGCCGCCGCGCATGGTGGCGATGGCAGGACGATAGGCATGGCCGAGGATGGCAGGGGTGCGGAGCGCGTCACGTTTAGCCGCGGCTATGATGTCTGCATCATGGCGATCGACGGCACCTGGCGGCGCGACTGCAAGCTCAATGCGATCTCTGACACCGATGCCATCCTCACCGTGGACGGCTCGATCCAGGGGTTGAACCTGAAGGAATTCTTCCTGCTGCTGTCGTCGACCGGGCTCGCCTACCGTCGCTGCGAGCTGGTGCGGGTCAACGGCGCCGAGATGGACATCCAGTTCCTGCGCGGCAAGAACCGGAAGAAGCGCAGCACCGGCGGCCACAACGCGGCGGCGTGATCTCCGCGTGCGCCTCGTCGCCGTTTCCCGGGACGTTGGTTCACATTTGCTGAAACATTCGAATGAATTCACCGCGCCGGCTTTACATGATTGAAGCGCGCCCCTTGTATCAATCGCCCGTCTCAATCCCAGGGTACGGCAATGCCAAGAAGCTCTCTCTCTCCCATCCCGTCGAACCTGCCCGACGTCGCCGAGCGGCGCGCGCTTCAGCTCCTGGTCGTCGATGACGACGCCACGCAGCGCAGCCTGATCACGGTCGCCGCCAAGCACGCCGGTCATGAAGTCACCGCGGCGCCGTCCGTGGCGGAGGCGATCGAAAAGCTGCGCTCCGCGCGCTTCGACTGCGTGACGCTCGACCTCGTGCTGGAAGATGGTGACGGCATCGACGTGCTGCGCGAGATGGCCGACGCGAAGTTCGCGGGCTCGGTGATCGTCATCAGCGGTATGGACGGCAAGCGCCGCAGCGCTGCCCGCAGCTTTGCCCGCTCGGTCGGCATCGAGCTCCAGAGCCTGCCGAAGCCGCTCGATCTCGCGGCCCTGCGCATCAGCCTCGCCAATCTCGGCAAGACCGCGATGGGCCTGCCCGTGATCCACACCTGGGGCGGCGTCGCCACCGATGCAATCGTCGAACGCCACCGCGCCTGACGGGCAGAGCTGCCATGCGATCAGGTGCGAACGATCTGCCGCGCTGATCGCGATCTAGCCGCGCTGCCAGACTTCGAAAAGCATTGCAGGACGTGGCCAAGGCCCGTCCGACAGGCGTTGAGGGCGGCGCTCGCCGTGGCATAACCCGGCGTGACGTCATCGAGCACGAAAATGTCGGTGGAACTCACGAGAGCGCGATCGTCTTCCCGTGCCATGGCCGCGTCGATCGGATGCAAACTGATCTCGATCCGCGCGATCAGGGCGCGAAGATCGGCTGCGATCAACTGACCGCTGTCAGTCTCGGGCGTCGCGACGAGCGCGGGTGTGCCAGCGTAATTTAGCATGGATAGTCTCCCTGTCCTGCAATTAGGCACCCCGCCGCTACTTGTGCGGTAAGTCCATGTCCCGTACAAATACGAGTGGGCCGAACTCGCGCCGAATGCCCTAAAGGTTGGCACGGACGCGAGTCTTTTATCCGAATGGACGTGGCACATGGCCGAACAAACCTCTCGCGGTGAAATCTTCGTGGTCGACGACGACCCTGCCGTGCGCGACACCTTGTCGATGGTGTTGAAGGCGGTGGGCTACGAGGTGATCTGTTTTGCGGACGGCGCTGCACTTCTCTCCGTTGCGCGAGGCCGCATACCGGCTGCGATCCTGCTCGACGTGCACATTCCCGGAAAGTCGGGTCTCGACATTCTCAAGGAGTTGCATGGCGAGGATTATCCGGCGCCGATCTTCATGATCTCCGGCCAGGGCGACATCACGATGGCGGTGAGCGCCATCAAGAACGGTGCGCTCGACTTCATCGAGAAGCCGTTCCGCGGCAGCGAAATCGTCGGCCGGCTCGACGAGGCGATTGGCGCCTATGCACGCAGACAGGCAGAGAGCGCATCGCCGAAATTCAGCTCGCTGCATTTCCCCGGACGCGAGCCGCTGACGCGCAGGGAGCGCGAGGTACTCGAGCAGTTCGCTTCCGGCGCGTCCAACAAGGAAGCGGGCCGTACACTCGGCATCAGCCCGCGCACTATCGAGGACCACCGCGCCAACATCATGAAGAAGCTCGGCGCGCGCAACGCCGCCGACCTGATCCGCATCGTGATGACCGCCGTCCAGCGCGCGTCGTAGAGCTGCATCTCTCTCGTGCCCTGGACGCAGCGCATCACGCGGTGATGAAGTTTCGTAGCCCGGATGGAGCGCACAGACTGAGCAAGTTTGGTGAGCTTACAGGACGTATCCGAATGTTGGACGAATTTGGGCTCGGAGTGGGGGTGGGGCGGCCCGGAGCCGGGCGATGATGTCGGTGATGGCGTCAAACAGCCAGAGTG
>JAEWFG010000303.1 GCA_023388935.1 Pseudomonadota bacterium
GCCCTGAGGAGTTCGACGAGTTGGTGACGATGATGGCGTCGGGATTGGCGCCCTTGAGATTGGTGAGCTGGACGCGGAAATCGGTGTCCTTGAATGCGAATTTCTCGGTCATGACGACTTCGCCCGAAAAGTTCAGCTTCTTGAACTCGGCCTCGACCGCCGTCTGGAAGCCGTTGCCGTAGACGTCGTTCTGGGTGAGGAAGGCGACCTTCTTGGCTTTCATGGTGTCGACGACGTATTCGGCGATGACGCCAGCGTCAAAGCCGTTCGAGCTGTTGATGCGGATCGCGTACGGGTTTGTCTCGCCGCTCAGGATCAGGTCCGACTTCGACACCGCGGTGATGTCCAGAACGTTGCCGCGGGCGAGGATCGGCTGCATGGCGAGCGTAACCGGCGAGTTCCAGCCTTCGATGACGACATCGGCCTTTTCGGCGATCATCTCGTTGGCGCGGCTGACGCCGACCGCCGGCGTGCTCTCGTCGTCCTTGGAGATTACCGTGAGCTTGCGGCCGAGCAGGCCGCCCTTGTCGTTGATCTGCTGCACCAACAGCTTGACCGCATTGGTCACGGTCTGACCGTCCGGGCCGGCGCCGCCGCTGAGCGGAAAGATCGTGCCGACCTTGATGTCCTGCGCCATCGCCGGCATGGATGCGAGACCCGCCAGCAGCGCGAGAGCCAGTTTCGTCTTGTGCATGCGCTTCCTCCCAATATTTGTCTTCAGGACGTCTTCTTGGTGATACGGCGATATAGGCCCACGAGGCCGGTGGGCCAGAAGATCAGGACCAGCGCCAGCACCGATCCCAGCACGATCTTGTTCCAGTCACCGCCCAACGACAGCAGGTTCTGCTGGACGATCAGCAGTGCGGTGCCGATCAGGGGGCCGAGAAGGATGCGGCGCCCGACCAGCACGATGGCAGTGAGCATCAGGACCAGAAAGTAGGATTCGAACATATCGGGCCCGACATAGGCGCGCTGGTAAGCGTACAGCCAACCCGCGAGCCCCGTGATCGGCGCGGAGATCACGAAGACGGCAAGCCTGATCCGTCGTGGATCAACGCCGAGGCTTGCAGCGAGCGCCGGGTTCATCTGCACCATGAGCGCGGTGGTGCCGAGCCGGGAGCGGCGGAAGCGCGCGATGAAGGCGAGGGTCAGCAGGAGCAGTGCGAACGCAATCGGCCAAAGGTCTTCCTGCATGGCTCCGGAAAAGGTCGTGACCAGCAAGGGCAGTTTCAGCGGCGGAATGCCGACGATGCCGTCGGAGCCGCCGACTGCATCCCAATTGAAGGCGATCTCGTAGGCGACGACGGCAGCGGCATAGGTGACGAGCGAGAAGACGAACTCGCGGGTTCGTAGCGTGACCGCGCCGAGGAAGGCGGCTGCCGCGAGGCACAGCGCAATCGTCGCTGCCGCCGTGGCCCAGCCGTTCAGGCCGTATTTGACCGAGAGGTTTGCGGCCGCATAGCCGCCGATCGCCCAGAACACGGTATGGCCGAGGCTGACCTCACCGAGATAGGACAGCACGATGTCCGCGCCGTAGCACATCACGGCGAAGATCGCGATCGTGGTCAGCGTCGAATAGGCAACCGACGTGCCGCCGAGCAGCCGCGGCAGCATGAAGCCGATGACGACCAAGGCCGCAACCGCCACGATGCGGAGCAACGGGATTGAGCTCGATTGCCGGCTTTCAATCGCGGTCATTTCGTCGCGAGCCCCGCCGGACGGATCACGAGGAGCGCCAGCAGAAGTGCAAAGGCTGCCGCGGTCGTGTAAGCCTGCGCGACGAATGCGCCGAAGAAGGCCGTGAACAGGCCAAGCCCGAGGCCGGCGACGAGCGCACCTCCAATCGAGCCGATGCCGCCGAGCACGACCACGACGAAGGTCATGATGACCTCGTTGAAGCCCATGCTGGTCAGGATCGGAGAGCGGGGGGCGACCAGCGCCGCACCAAGTGCGACCGCCGAACATTCGAACATGAAGACGAGCAGGTAGACGATCCTGGCGTTGATACCGAACAGCTCCGCAAGCTTCGGGTCCTCGGCGACGGCGCGAATGACCGAGCCGAACCGCGTGCGCTGTGTGAACAACCAGACCACGCCGTAAAGGGACAGGGTGACGACCAGCACCAGCACGTCCTGCCAGGTGAACCAGAGCGGGCCGATGTCCACCTTCGCTCTCGCCAGCGTCCCGGGCAGGGTCTGAGGATTGCCGCCGAAGATCAAGGCACTGCCGCCCTGCAGGACGTAACCGAGGCCGAGCGTGACGATCATCAGGCTGGTCAGGTTCTGCGTCATGATCAGGCGCATCATCGCGCTTTGCATCAAGAGGCCGATGGCGCCGAGCACGATGACCGCCACGACGATCGCGAGCGGATAGGGCAGGCCGGCTTTGGTGATGGCGAACCAGGTGACGAATGCTCCGAGCATGTAGAGCTGGCCGTGAGCAAAATTCACCAGCCGCGCGACACCGAGCAGGATGGTCCAGCCGAGGGCGATGCAGGCATAGCCCGAGCCGAGCACGATACCGTTGATGACCTGCTGCGCGATATTCATGTCGGCGCTCCATCGGCGATGGTACCGAGATAGGCCTCGATGATGCGGTGGTCTGCGGCCATCGTTTCGGCCGGGCCTTCACCGACGATCCGGCCGCGTTCGAGCAGATAGAGATGGTCGACGACCTTGAGCGCGGCCCTCACGTTCTGCTCGACGAGCAGCACCGGCAGGCCGCGATCGACGAGCAGGCGGATCCGGGACAGAAGATCGGTGATGAGCCGAGGCGCAAGGCCCGCGGAGGGTTCATCGAGCATCAGCACGCGAGGACCGGCGAGCAGGGCGCGCCCGACCGCGAGCATCTGCCGCTCGCCGCCAGAGAGGGCCGCGCCCTTGTGCGAGCGGCGCTCGGCAAGGCGGGGAAAGAAGTCGAATACCTCAGGCATGGTGAAAGTATGCCGGCCCGTGGTGTCCGCGGGCGGCCGCACCAGCGCGAGGTTCTCGTCGACGGTCAGCTCGGCGAAGATGTTCTTGCCTTCAGGGACCAGCGTGAGACCGCGTGCCACCCGTTCATGGGCTGCGAGCTTCTCGATGCTGCGTCCCTCGAGTTGAACGGAGCCGGTGACGACGGCGCGGCCGCGCGACCAGCCTGCGAGCGCGTTGACGAGCGTGGTCTTGCCGGCGCCGTTCGCGCCGACGAGGCCGACCATCCGGCCCGCTGGCACGGCGATATTGACGCCTGACACCGCGATGTTGCCGGCGTAGCGAACCGAAAGGTTGTCGCTTTGGAGCACGCCGGTCATTCGTCGCGTCCCAGATAGGCCTCGCGCACGCGAGGATCGCGCTGAACGTCGGCCGGCGTTCCCGTCGCCAGCATCGCGCCCTGGTCGATCATGACGATGCGGTCGGCGATCGACATGATCAGGTCCATGTGATGCTCGATCACGACCAGCGCGAGATCGCGCTTGCGCAGGCCGATCAGGACATCGGCGAGCTTCTTCATGTCGCCGCCGCTGAGGCCGGCCGCGGGTTCATCGAGCAGCAGCACTTTTGCGCCGGTCCCGTAGGCCAGCGCGACCGACAGCAGGCGCTGCACGCCGTAGGGAATGTCGCCCGGAAGCTGATCATGGTACTGCCGGGCGATTCCGAAGAAGTCGAGCAACTGCGCCGCCGCAGTCTCAGCCGCGCGGCGGGTGGTCGCCTCGCGCCAGGGCGCAAACAGGGACGTCGCCAGATTGGTCGAGAAATCGCGGAAGATGGCCGAAACCGCGTTTTGCAGGACAGTCAGCTCGCCGAAGAACGAGTTATGTTGAAAGGTGCGTCGCAGGCCGCGGCCGGCCAGGTCGAACGTCCCAAGTGCCGAGACATCGTTGTCGTCGAGGAACGTCCGGCCACGATGGGTGACGGCGTTGGTGACTGCGGCGAAGCAGCTGCTCTTGCCCGCACCGTTGGGGCCGATGATGCCGAGGATCTCGTTGCTGTGCACCGACCAGCTCACGTCGCGCAATGCGACGAGCGCGCCATACTGCACGGTGAGCCCTTCGACGCGTAGCACCTCGCTCGCGCTGCGACGCGTTTCCCCTGAACTTGCCACCCGGCCGTCCATTCCCTGCTATCCCCGGTCGCACTTGCGGCGACCAGTCCTTTTTGGCGGGGCAACGCAAACGGCAATCGATGCGGGATCAAATCGCAAGAGACCGGCGGCCTCGCAGGGGAAGGGTATTGCGCGCCAAGTGAGAAAACTTGTGCTGACTGGTTGCTGGTTCCCGGGTGCTCACGCCGCGACGTTCTCAACCCAGGCGGGGCCGCGCGATATCTCCTCCCGCAGCGGTACATATAAAAGCGCAATAGCTATAGACGGAACCTCGTCTGGCGATCGCCCCCGGCCTGGGCTATCACCTTCCACGGCTGTGCCTCGACATCCCGCGCAGTCGATGACCCCTTTGAGGAGCAGCCGATGCGTCTTCCCACCGTTCTCCTGGCCCTGACATGTCTTGCGGGCGCGGCGTCTGCCGAAGACCTCTCGGGCACACTCCAGAAGGTCAAGGAGACGAAGAAGATCACGCTGGGCTACCAGGAGGCGTCCGTTCCCTTCAGCTATCTGGATGGAAACCAGAAGCCGGTGGGCTTTGCCCTGGATATCTGCCTCAAGGTCGTGGACGCCGTGAGGAAGCAGCTCGGCATGCCCGATATCGCCGTCGACTATCTTGCCGTGACGTCGTCGAACCGGATTCCGCTGATGGTCAACGGGACGCTCGATCTGCATTGCTCGGCGACCACGAACAATGCCGACCGCCAGAAGCAGGTCGCCTTCACCAACACGCACTTCCTCAGCGCGACGCGATTTGCTGCCAAGAAGGCCGCAAAGATCAACACCATCGACGATCTCAAGGGCAAGGCGGTCACGGCGGTGGCGGGCTCGGTCAACCTGACACAGCTTGCCAAGGTCAACACCGAGCGCAATCTCGGCATCAATGTGATGCCGGCCAAGGACCAGGCCGAGGCCTTCCTGTTGCTGGAAACCGACCGTGCCCAGGCTTACGCGCTCGACGACGTCCAGCTCGCCGTCGCGATCGCGCGCTCGAAGGAGCCGCAGCTTTTTATGATCAGCGAGGAAACGTTCTCGAAGCCGGAGCCTTACGGGATCATGCTGCGAAAGGAGGACGCGCCGTTCAAGGCGCTGGCCGATCGCGCAACGGCGGAGCTCTACGCAAGCCCGGAGATCGAGGTCCTCTACAAGAAGTGGCTGGAATCGCCGACGCCGCCGAACGGCCTCAACTACAACGTCCCGATGTCGGCGGCCTTGCGCAACGCCTTCAAGAAGCCGAGCTCGAGCGCCGATCCTGATGTTTACATGGTGAACTGAGGCGAGGGCGCTAGCGCATTCGCGGCGTGTCGAGCAGCTGGCCGGCCAGCGCCGCGCCGATTGCCGCGATCGCAGCCATCGTCAGCGCCCACGGGACGAACAGCTGATGACCGATCAGCGCGCCGCTCACCAGCGGGGCGCTGATATTCGCGCCTGACATCAGCGACTGGTTGAGCCCCATGATCATGCCCTGGCGGTTGATCGCAGTGCTGCGCGACAGCTCCGCCGTCAGCGTGCTGCGCGCGAACATGGTGCCGATGATGATCAGCGTCAGATTGACTGCGAGCAGGCCGATGTTGTTGTTGCCTGACGCGAGGCCGGCGGACCCGATACCCATGCAGGCGAACGCCGCCACGACGATGCTTCGGTCGGACGCTAAGAGACTTGCACGCGTGATCAGCATCCCCTGGATCACCATGTTGATGAAGCCGCCATAGGCGAACATCCAGCCGAGCTCGCGCGCGCCGAAGGGGTGCCCGTCCCACGAAAACCGCGCCGACAGGAACAGGCCGATCTGCGACAGGAACATCGAGTTGACGAAGAAGAATACGACGAGCAGGCCGAGCAGGCGCCAGGCGTAGTGCATGCCGAGCAGGCTGCGGGCCCGCGTCCGCTCGGGCACGCGATGCTGGTAGAGTGGCTCAGCGGCAGGATGATCCGGCGGGAGCAGGGCGATCGTTGCAAGGATGCTTACCAAGGAGAGCGCGGCTGCGGCCCACACCGGTGCGGTCTGGCCGTAGCGGACGAGAAAGCTCGATAGCGCCGGGCCGAGCAGCAGTCCGGTTCCGATCGCGCCGCTGGTCATGCCCAGTGCCTGCTTGCGCGTCGCCGGTGCGCTGTGCTCGGCAGCGTAGGCGTGAGCAACCGAGATGTTGCCGGACGTCAGGCCGTCGATGATGCGCGCCAGAAACACCAGCGCCAGATTGCCCGCAAGTGCAAGCAGGACAAATCCGATGAGCGTCCCGATCTGGCTGACGACCAGGACTTTCCGCCGGCCGTAGCGGTCCGAGAGCATACCGACCGCGGGGCCGGCGATGAGCTGGCAGACGGCATAGACCGAGATCAGGGCGCCAAGCAGGAACGGCGTGGCGCCGAGCCGCTGCGAGTAGAAGGGGAGGAGCGGCAGGATGATCCCCATTCCGGTTGCATCCACGGCCACGACGACGAAGGTCGGGACCAGCGTCAGCGCGCTGGCGCTCACGACCGCCTGCCGTACTTCTGCCGCGGAACCCGGTCCCATATGTATCGTCCTCGTTCGCATTTCCGTGATCGTGTGGAACATGCCGGCTAATATAGTTGCAAGCTAATAGTTTGTATCCTATCTAATTTGCATGGCTCCTTCCCAGGCTCATATCCATGCCGAAATCGGCCGGCTGGTCACGCGGCTTGGCCGTATCTGGCGCCGCGAGTCCGATCAGGCGCTGTCCGAGCACGGACTGTCCCACGCAACCGCGATTCCGCTCCTGCTGCTGTCGCACCATGGCGAGAACGTCCGTCAGGGTGTGCTCGCCGACGAGCTCGGCATCGAGGGGCCGTCGCTGGTCCCGTTGATCGATCTGCTACAGGCCGAGGGCCTGGTCGAGCGTCGCGAAGACCCGACCGACCGTCGCGCCAAAACGCTGCATCTGACCAAAGCGGGCGAGGCCAAGGTCGAGGAGACCAACCGGGTCCTGCGCCGGGTGCGGGCAGGCCTGCTCAAGGATATCGGAGCGGACGAACTTGCGATAACCTTCGAGACGCTCCAGCGTATCGAGGAGCGGGCCAGTCGCCTGCATGAAGCCAGGTCACTTCCAAAGCCTTTTCCAGAGGCGAAATAGTCATGCGCGCGGAAGAGCCGTTCCTGGTCCGCCACGCGGACCTCATTTTTGCTTTGAAGACGTTCGCCGCGTCGATCCTGGCACTTGTCATCGCGCTGGCCATGGATTTGCCGCGACCCTATTGGGCGATGGCGACTGTCTACATCACCTCGCAGCCGCTCGCAGGGGCGACCAGCTCCAAGGCCTTCTTCCGGGTGATGGGCACCCTGGTCGGCGCGACCATGACGGTGGCGCTGGTACCGAACCTGATCAATGCGCCGGAATTGCTCTGCCTCGCGATCGCGCTCTGGGTCGGGCTCTGCCTCTATCTTTCACTGCTCGACGGTACGCCGCGCAGCTATGTCTTCATGCTGGCCGGATACACGGTTGCCTTGATCGGCTTCCCTGCGGTGTCCGAGCCCGGCGCCATCTTCGATACCGCCGTTTCGCGGGTGGAGGAGATCTGCCTCGGCATCATCTGCGCGAGCCTCGTCTCCACCATCGTCTTCCCTCGCAGCGTCGCGCCAGCTGTCGCCAACCGGGTCGATAGCTGGATGTCTGATGCGCGCCAGCTGAGCCAGGTGGTGCTGCTGCGTCGAGGGACGAGCGAAACGCGCCGCGGCAGGCGCCTCAAGCTCGCGACCGACATCGCCGAGATCGACACGCTCTCCACTCATCTTGCCTATGACCGGCTGACTGACGCCAATGCTGTCCGCGGTCTCAGCGAAATCCGGCTGCGCATGCTGATGCTGTTGCCGGTGATAGCTTCGCTGGAGGATCGGCTGGCTGCGTTGGGCGAGGAGACGCTGCACCGGCAGCCCGAGCTGAAGCGGCTGCTGGAGGATCTGGCGCAATGGATCACGAGCGACGTCAGCGCACGGCAGCCGGCCAAGCTGATCCGCGCCATGATCGCGGAGCGGCAGGCGGTGCTCGACGACAGCGCGACCTGGGAGCGGATCATCACCACCAGCCTGCTGTCGCGACTGCGCGAGCTCGTTGACCTCTCGCGCGACTGCCGCGCGCTGAGCGAAGCGATCGCCGAAA
This sequence comes from Pseudomonadota bacterium, assembly GCA_023388935.1. Taxonomy (GTDB): domain Bacteria; phylum Pseudomonadota; class Alphaproteobacteria; order Rhizobiales; family Xanthobacteraceae; genus Bradyrhizobium. The sequence continues at coordinate 8,193 of JAEWFG010000303.1, forward strand.
GCCGGGATGTTTCAACGCTCGATCTGGCGTTCCATTCGGAGGCCGGCGCTGCGCCCGTGCGCCACAGGGACCGCGGCCTTGCATTGTGGTCGGCGGCCGGCGCAGCCGTGGCCATCCTGATCTGCTGCGCGTTCTGGATCGGGACCGGATGGCCGGACGGCGCGTCGGCGCCGATGATGGCAGCCGTCGCGTGCTCTTTCTTCGCTGCTCAGGACGAGCCGGCAGGCTTCATCCGCAGTTTCGGCCTGTGGTCCGTGGTCGCCATCGTGGTCGTTGCGATCTATCTGTTCGCGCTGGTGCCTGCGATTTCTCATATCGAGGTTCTGGTTTTTGCGCTGGCGCCGACCTTCCTGCTCTACGGCCTCCTGATCGCGCGGCCGGCAACGGCGGGTACCGGCATGGCGCTCGCGGCCAACACCGCCACGTTGCTGGCGCTGCAAACGACCTACAATGCGGACTTTGCGTCTTACGCCAATTCTGCCGTGGCCTTCTTCGTCGGCGTCGTGATCGCCGAGATCGTGACGCGGATCGCGCGCGGCGTCGGTGCGGAGTGGGTCGCCAATCGGCTGGTGCTGTCGAGCTGGAAGACGCTCGCGGTCGCTGCCGAGCGCCGCGGCAAGGGCGATCGTGCGGAGTTTGCAGGCCTCATGATGCATCGGCTTGGCCTGCTGGTGCAGCGCATCGCCTTTCTTTCCGAGAGCAATCGCCGCGACACCGACAGTCTTGCCCAGCTTCGCATAGGCTTGAACATCATCGATCTGCGCCGGGCCCGCTATGGACTTGCAGCAATGACCATTTCCGTCATCGACGACATGCTCGACCAGCTCGCCATTGCCTGCCGCAAATATGCGGGTGATGGAATGCCGTCCGAACTGCTGACAAGCGTCGATCGGGCGCTGGCTCGGGCGGTGAAGGATCCCAACGAAAAGGCGCGCGAGGATGCCCTGATAGGCCTCGTTGGCATAAGGCGCGGCCTGTTTCCGGATGCACCGGCCTATCGCCCGCGCGCAAGCGAGAGTGTCGCGGCATGAGATATCAGATCGACATCTACGGCGTGCTCGTGCCGGCGCTGCTGTTGTGGATCATCGTCGCCTATTTCTTGAGCGCGCTTCTGCGCCGCCTCATGCAGCGCTTCGACCTCTACCGGCTGGTCTGGCACCGTGCGCTGTTCGATTTCGCGATCTTCGTCTGCATTCTCGGCGGCGTCGTCTATCTCTCGGAGTATCTCTCATGAAACGGAATCTTGCCTGGCTTGGCCGCCTCGCACTGACCGTCATTGCCATCGCCGCCGCACTCGCCGTCGGCCGCGAGCTTTGGGTGTACTACATGGAGGATCCCTGGACGCGCGACGGCCGCGTCCGCGCCGACGTGGTGCAGGTTGCGCCCGACGTGTCCGGCTTCGTGACCGAAGTGCTGGTGAAGGACAACCAGAAGGTCCACCGCGGCGACGTGTTGTTCCGGATCGACCGAGAACGTTTCGCCCTGGCGCTGCGGCAAGCCGATGCGTCGGTGGCCGGCCATCAGGCATCGCTCGACCAGGCCAATGCCGATTTGAAGCGCTATAGCTCGCTGACGACCGATGCGGTGTCGCAGCAGAAGCAGGAGCAGGTGTTGGCCACCCAGCTCCAGGCCAAGGCGGCCTTCGATCAGGCTGTCGCCGACCGCGCGGTCGCCCAGCTCAACCTTGATCGCAGCGAGATCCGCGCCTCCGTGAACGGCGTGATCACCAACATGGATTTGCGTCCCGGTGTTTACGTCACGGCCGGGAAGGGCGTGATGGCCCTCGTCGATACTGACACGCTGCATGTCGAAGGCTATTTCGAAGAGACCAAGCTCGCGCGCATCCGCGTCGGCGACAGGGTGCAGGTCCGCATGATGGGCGAGAAGGTCACGCTATCAGGCCATGTCGAGAGCATCGCCGCCGGCATCGAGGACCGCGACCGCGCCGAGGGCGCGAACCTGCTCGCCAACGTCAACCCGACCTTCAGCTGGGTGCGCCTCGCCCAGCGCGTGCCGGTGCGCATCGCGCTGGATCCCGTCCCCGACGCCATGTCACTGGTCGCCGGCCGCTCGGCGACGGTGGAGGTGTTGAACTAGGCGAGCGATTCGGGCTGCGCGTCGCTGTGCCCTCTCGCTCCGTGGGAGAGGGCAGCTCCGCTCGTCGACACAAATTGACTCGGGTGAGGGGAAAGCTTTGGTACGCCGAGTTTGGCGCCGATGCTCCTCGCGCTTACTGCGCTCCGCCTCCGCATGATCTAGATCAAGGAGGTTGCTCGAATGCGGAATAAATTCGTGCCTGCGGCAGACAATTTGAAACGATTTTAGGAGGAGAGTGTCATGCAAAGGTATGCGCTGGCTTTCTTCATCGCTGCTTCTCCGTTTTCTGCATTTGCGGCCGAGCTTCCAAAGGAGGGCAGCTACGACTACACCTCCTGCTGGTCCGGCGTTAACAACGAGATCACGTTCTCTAAGACCCAAACAGCGTCAAGTTATGAAATGACTGGCACTACCCGCAGCAATCCACCGGAAGGCTTGTTTGACAAGAACACTTTCCGATGCGTGGGCATGAACGCCTCGCTCGACGGGAAGTTTACAGGATCTGCCGTATGCGAGGCGATCGACGTGGACGGCGATAAACGTCTCACATATTTTTCGCTCTCGAGTGATGGAAGTCTCACCCGAGAAAATGTCGCGGGCACCGGAAAATACCAGGGTATGACGGCAGTGGGCACGGTGCACCCCTTAGGTCCATTTCCGGTTATCAAGGCTGGAACGTTTCAGGACTGCAATCGTCAGACCGGCACGTACAAGCTAAAGTAAGCCGGAACGAGAGCTGGCGTCGCGGACCAACTTTGAGCGGCGGTTGTTTCGTTCCGCCTTGATGGTCATGACGGGCTCGGCTTAGCGCCATTCCTCCTTGCGCTCGCGGCGCATCGTGTCGCTCACCGCAAGGTGATTTCCTCGTGCATCTCGCCAAACTCTCTCTCAAGGGGAGAAAGGAAGCAGGCGCGGTGCGCAGGGTTGGCGAGCCGAGCGCGTCTAAGCGTTCGAATATTTCTTCAGCTCGAACCGCGCGATCTGGTTTCTGTGGACCTCGTCAGGCCCGTCGGCGAGACGCAGCAGACGCGCAGTCGCATACGCCTGCGTCAATCCGAAATCGTTCGAGGTGCCGCCGCCGCCATGCGCCTGGATCGCCCAGTCGATGATCTGGCAGGCCATGTTGGGCACGGCGACCTTGATCATCGCGATCTCGGCCTTCGCCACCTTGTTGCCGACCGTGTCCATGGCGTAGGCGGCGTTGAGCGTCAGCAGCCGCGCCTGCTCGATCATGATGCGCGCTTCGGCGATACGCTCCTGCGTGACCGTCTGCTCGGAGACCGGCTTGCCGAAGGCGACGCGGCTGCGCACCCGGCGGCACATCTTCTCCAGCGTGCGTTCGGCAAGGCCGATCAGCCGCATGCAGTGGTGGATGCGGCCGGGGCCGAGGCGGCCCTGGGCGATCTCGAAGCCGCGGCCTTCGCCGAGCAGCATGTTCTCCTTCGGCACGCGCACATTCGTGAAGATCACTTCGGAGGCGCGGTCGGGCACGCCGTAGAAGCCGAATACGGGCAGGGGGCGTTTCACCTCGATGCCGGGCGTATCCATCGGCACCAGGATCATGGATTGCTGCCTGTGGCGGTCCGGATTGTCGGGATCGGTCTTGCCCATGAAGATGCAGATCTTGCAGCGCGGGTCGGTTGCGTTGGTGGTGTACCATTTGCGCCCGTTGATGACGTAATGGTCGCCGTCGCGCACGATCGAGCTTTCGATATTGGTCGCATCGGATGAGGCGACCGCAGGCTCGGTCATCGCGAAGCAGGAGCGGATTTCACCAGCCAGCAGCGGCTTCAGCCAGCGCTCCTTGTCCTTCTCCGTGCCATAGCGCTCCAGCACCTCCATGTTGCCGGTATCGGGCGCCGAGCAGTTGAACACTTCAGGCGCCAGATGCGAGCGGCCCATCACTTCGCAGAGCGGGGCATATTCGAGATTGGTGAGGCCTGCGCCGTGGCTCGACTCCGGCAGGAACAGATTCCAGAGGCCTTCAGCGCGAGCAAGTGGCTTCAGCTCCTCGACCACCGGATAGACCTTCCACGGCCCGAGCTCCTCCGCTTCGCGATAGAAGCGCTCCTCGTTCGGATAGATGTGCCGGTCCATGAAGTTCTCGAGTTTTCGCTTCAGCTCGACCACCTTCGGCGACATGGGAAAAAGCATCTGGACCTCCTAGATCGGCGCCTGGACTTGGGCCTGCCGGGTTCGAATCGCGTCGGCGATGGCGGCATTGCGCCTCATCGCGTTTTCATCGGCTCGTCGGGCACAAATTGTGTCAGAGCGCGTCTTAAATCGCAGCGATGTTAACGCTCGTTGACGCGCTGTCTTGCGTCTTGCAGCAATTGAGAAACGGGCGAGAAACAAACGGCAACTGTGACTTTCACGTTACTGGCAATCGAAAAGGCCCGACGGGCTGCGTGCCGCCGGTGCCGTTGGAATGATTTCGATCCCATCGCTGATGCAAGACAGCCGGCGGGTGCCCAGAAGCATGACCGGGCACCCGTGATACTTCATGCGTTGCCGTAGTTCACCTCGTGCGCAATGTCCTTGTTGGTCCGGTCGGGGAGCAAGAGGGCGGAGCAGATGCTGATCACCGCACAGACGGCCACGTAGATGCCGATCGGGAACGCGGAATGAAACGTCGAGAACAGCCAGGTCGCGATGAACGGCGCTGGTCCGCCCGCAATAATCGAGGCGAACTGGTAGCCGATGGAAGCGCCGCTGTAGCGCAGCCGCGGCGTGAACGATTCCGCGATCAGTGCGGCTTCCGCGCCGTACATGATCATGATGGGAATGAACGACAGTGCCATGGCAAGGAAAATGAGCGCCGGCACCTTCGTATCGAGCAGCGCGAAATAAACGAAGGTGAAGACGGCAACGATCACGCAGCCGCTGATGAAGACCTTCCTGCGACCGATGCGATCCGCAAGTGCGCCGGCAATCGGGACTGTGATGAAGCCGAGGGCGGTCATGGCGACCAGTCCGGAGAGCAACAGATCGCGGGAGGCCCCCACCACCAGCGTACCGTAGGTCAGCACGAAGGCGTTGAAAATGTATGCGGGAGCCTGCTCGGCCATCCGTACCGTCGCGGACAGAATGACCTCGCGCGGCTGCCGCTTGAACACTTCGATGATCGGCGCGCGTTCAACCTTGTTCTCGGCGACGAGGCGCTGGAACACTGGGGTCTCGAGGATGCCGAGGCGGATCCACAGCCCGACGGCCACCATGATGATGCTCATGAGGAACGGGATGCGCCAACCCCAGGCCAAAAACTGATCGCCAGAGTACCAGCTGAAGAACAGCACCGCGACGTTGGCGAGGAATAGTCCCGCCGGCGCACCGAATTGCGGCCATGAGGTGATGAAGCCGCGGTTCTTGTTGGTGCGCGCCCACTCCATCGCTAGCAGCACCGAGCCGCCCCATTCACCGCCGACGCCGATGCCCTGGATCAGGCGCAGCAAGGTGAGGATGATTGCGCCCCAGATGCCGATGGAGGCATAGCCCGGCACCAGGCCGACCGCGGCGGTTGAGATACCTGTCATCAGCAAGGTGACGATGAGGGTCGCCTTGCGGCCGATACGGTCGCCATAGTGGCCGAAGATCGCAGCCCCGATCGGCCGCGCCACGAAGCCGATAAAGTACACGCCGAACGCCTGCAACGTACCGACCCACGGGTCGGAGCCGGGGAAATAGACCTTGTTGAAGACGAGGCCGGTCACCGTGCTGTAGATGAGGAAGTCGTACCATTCGATGGTGGTTCCGACAGTGCTCGCGATCACCGCACGGCGCAGGGCCGATCGGTGGTCGACCTCCGACATTGAGCCAAGAGCCATTGTCGTCACAGTCATGGCATTTGCCTCCTCGTTTATGGTTCGATGGCGTTTCCTTCGTAATTTCCTGCTGGTTGTTATTGGTGTGTGCATTCCGCGGTCAGCGGCAGCGCCTCGGCATCATGAGCCAATATAGCCCTTCGGGACAGACCGACTTAGGGCGCGGGTCCGGGTAGCGGCGGTTGAGCGCCGCTTTCGGCGGAAGCTGACAATTGGCGAACGGGCCAAAAATGACGCGAGTGACCACCCATAGCCGACATGGCGAATGAGGTGCGCAGCATTGGCATCGGCAGTGTCGCCCAAGGAGCTTGGCAAATTCGACGGAAGGGACAGCTAAACTGCCGTACGCGAGATAGGTCCGCAGCCATGGTGGCGCCCACGGCCAATGTCGCACGCCCTAGCCGATCTCGAGATAGTCCGGGCCGGGCAGTTGCGGGAAGGGCGCTGTCGGCAGCGTCTGATACCAGAACGCAACCGAGGCGATGTCATCCTGCAACGGAAGATACTTTGCCTCCTTGACGCCCGGCAGCCAGCCGAGTGCCTGGATCGTCACGCGCAGGTCAGAGCGGAAGCGGATGGGGTCCGGGATGTGCCAGCGGTACATGCCGAACCGTTGCTGCGACTTGTAGATGCCATCGGGGCGGATCACTTGCGGCAGGCCGGCATAGGGCGTGGTGAATTCCAGGTAGCGCGATTGCTGCGCCGGGCCCTTGCCGGAATGGGCGACGTAGGGATCGAAATTATAGGCCCCGCAAAAATAATCCTCGGTGCCGGTGCCGCAAATCGTCGGGAATGCGCCGTCGCCGTCGATGAAGAACTTGATCTCGCCTTCGCCCCACCAGCCATTGTTGTTGACTCCCCATGCCATGTAGGTGCCGACATAGTGGCCTGCGCCAGCCACGCCATCGAGGATGGTGTAGACGTCCTTGTAAGGCAGCGGATTGGTGCGGCGGAATTGCGCATGGAAGTAGGCGCATTCCTGGGGAACATCGGTCAGCGTGTAGCTGATCTGGTAGTAGACGGTGAGCTGCTCCTCGCTGCGGTTCTCCAGCGTGAAGCGCGCGCGCCTGTGGAACGGCATTTCCCAGTAGCAGTTGAAGGCGCGGCCGGGGTTGACGCAGACCGCGAGCGAGGACACCTGCGCGAATTCTTCCCATCCGCAGGCGAAGAAATCGCCGACCGGGCATTCGACGCTCGGCTGTTCCTGGTCGTCCCAGTAGACGCGCAGGATCGAATGGCGCAGGCGTCCGCGCGCCAGCGTCATCCAGATCTGCTGGATCGCGCCCTGGCCCTCGATGTCGGCGAGCGTGAAGGTCGTGCCGGGCTCGATCACGACGTATGGCGAGACTTTCCACCCCTGGCCGAGATCACGGGCCTGACGCGCTGCGGGCCCGTCGACTGACATGCCGCCCTTGCCCTTCTCGCCGGTAAAGTTCTCGGGGCTGATCGAGCGCGTCTGCGCGTTCGACAGGCGCGACAGATTGCCAAGATGCAGGCCCAATCCGGAAAACGCCATGGTGTCCTCGATCCAGGGGTGGCGACCTCCCGATATATCGCCCCCGAATCTACCAAAAGATGAAGACGATCGCGCACGGAAGGGATCGTGCGCGATCGGCTGCCGGTCTATGCGACGCGATATTCCCTGAATTTCTCGCGGAGCGCCGATTTGAGTACCTTGCCGGTCCCGGTCATCGGAAATTCGTCCAGGAATTCGACGGCGTCCGGCATCCACCAGCTCGCGATCTTCGGGCGCATGTGGTCGAGCAGCGTCTTGCCGTCCACGGTCGCGCCCTTCTTGCGGACGACGAGGAGCAGGGGGCGCTCCTGCCATTTCTCATGCGAGATCGCGACCACCGCGGCCTGAAGCACATCGGGATGAGACAAGGCGACGTCCTCGAGCTGGATCGAGGAGATCCATTCGCCGCCGGACTTGATCACGTCCTTGGAGCGGTCCGTGAGAGTGACGTGGCCTTGCGGGTCGATCACCGCCATGTCGCCGGTGATCAGCCAGCCGTCGCGGTCGAGGCCTTCGTCGAGCTTCATGTAGCCGGAGGCGACCCACGGGCCACGCGCGCGCAGATGGCCGACGGTCTTGCCGTCGCGCGGCAGCTCGTTGCCGCCGTCATCGACGATGCGCAACGCGGTGCCGAAACAGGCGCGGCCTGATACCTGGCGCCGGTCGAATTTCTCCTTGTCGCCGAGATGCTCCGAGCCCGGCCGCAAGCCCGGCATCGAGCAGCCCAAGGCCTCGGTCATCCCCCAGGCCTGGATGTAGTCGATGTTGTAGTCGCGCTTGAGCTTCTCGACCATCGCGCGCGGCGGCGCGGAGCCCGACGACAGCGTCGCGCGCAGGGTGGAAAATTTGCTGCCGGTGCGGCCCAGCCAGTCGAGCAGGATCAGCCAGAAGCTCGGCACGCCCGCCGACAGTGTCACCTTCTCGCCTTCGAGCAATTCGTAGAGCTTGTCGGGTTCGTAATTGCGGCCGGGCAGCACCAGTTTCGAGCCGGTATAGGGCGCGGTGAACGGCATGTTCCAGCCGTTGCCATGGAAGAGGGGGGCCATCGGCATCATCACCTCGCGCACGCCTTCGACATGTCCCGGCAGGAAGTCGAAATTGCAGCAGGTCATGGTCTGGAGGATAGCGGCGCGGTGCGAATAGATCACGCCCTTTGGATTGCCCGTCGTGCCCGAGGTGTAGCAGATGGTGGATGCGGACTTTTCGTCGAACTCCGGCCAGGTAAAGCCGGCGTCGTTCTCCTTCTCCAAAAGCTCCTCGTAGCAATGGACGTTCGCAAGCTTTGTCTCCGGCATCCGCTCACGCGAGGACATCACGACGTAAGCTTCGATCGTCTTGAGCTGCGGCGCGATTGCCTCGACGATCGGCAGCGTGGCGCGATCGATGAACAGCAGGCGGTCTTCGGCGTGGTTGATGATGTAGACGAGTTGCTCGGGGAACAGTCGCGGGTTGACGGTGTGCAGCACATAGCCCATGCCCGGTGCGGCGTAGAACATCTCGAAATGGCGGTGGGTATTCCAGGCCAGCGTGCCGACGCGGTCGCCGGGTTTCATGCCGAGCCGCCTCAAGGCGAGCGCCATGCGCTTGATGCGCGGATGGGCGTCCGCATAGGTGTAGCGATGGATATCGCCTTCGATCTCGCGCGCGACGATCTCCGCTTCGCCGTGATAGTCGGCGGCATACTGGATCAGGCCGCTGATCAGCAGCGGCATGTCCATCATCAATCCCTGCATGGTCTCCTCCAGACCGCCACGTCGTTGCATGGCGTACGCTTGTGATTTGCGTGCACGGTAGCGGAACGCCAGGCGACGTTCACGCAAAAAACGGCGGACGTGATTGCATGCGTCACTTTTTCAGGGCTAAGTGCTGCGCGCTGCCTGCGATGCAGCGTCCGCGCGGAGGAAATAAATGTCAGCGGAAAGACACAAGACCGGTGCAGCCGGCGAATCTACGGTCGATATTGCGGCACTCCGTGCGCGTTACCGCGACGAGCGCGACCGCCGTCTGCGCGCCGAGGGCAAGGCGCAGTATGTCGAAGTGACCGGCGACTTCGGCCGCTATGTCGACGATCCCTGGGCCGATCCCGGATTTGCGCGCGAGCCTGTCAGCGAAGAGACTGAAGTGCTCATCGTGGGTGGCGGCTTCGGCGGCCTGCTGTGCGGCGCGCGTTTGCGCGAATCCGGCATCGACGATTTTCGCATCGTGGAGAAGGCTGCCGATTTCGGCGGCACCTGGTACTGGAATCGCTACCCCGGCGCGGCCTGCGATACCGAGAGCTACATCTATCTGCCGCTGCTGGAAGAGACCGGCTACATGCCGGTGCGCAAATACGCGCGGGCTCCGGAGATCTACGAGCACTCCCGCCGCATCGGTCGTCACTTCGGCCTCTACGAGCGCGCGCTGTTTCAGACCGTCATCTCGCGCATGGAATGGCAGGAGCAGGAAGGGCGCTGGCTGGTCGAGACCGATCGCGGCGATTGCATCCACGCGCGCTTCGTCATTCTGGCCGGTGGCCCGCTCAGCCGGCCGAAGCTGCCGGGGATCCCCGGTATCGAAACGTTCAGGGGCCACAGCTTTCATACCAGCCGCTGGGACTACCGCTACACCGGCGGTACGGCGGAAGGCAATTTGACCGGTCTTGCCGACAAGCGCGTCGGCATCATCGGCACCGGTGCGACCGCCGTGCAGTGCGTGCCGCATCTCGGTCGGTCCGCGAAGGAACTCTATGTCTTCCAGCGGACGCCATCCGCGATCGGCGTGCGCGACGACCGGCCGACGGATCAGGGCTGGGCGGAGAGCCTCAAGCCTGGCTGGCAGCGCGAGCGCATGGACAATTTCACCGCGGTCATCTCCGGCGAGCCGTTCGAACGGGATCTGGTGCAGGACGGCTGGACCGGACTGCTCGGCGAGATCCTGCTGGCGCCGCGCCGCCAGCCGCAGCCGGTGACCTCGATGGACGAGGCGCTGAAGGTCATCGAGCAGGCCGACTACCGCAAGATGGAGGAGATCCGCGCCCGCGTCGACGCTGTCGTCAAGGACGAAGCGGCCGCGGCTGCGCTAAAGCCGTGGTACAAGGCGTTCTGCAAGCGGCCGTGCTTCCACGACGAATATCTCGACACCTTCAATCGTTCCAATGTGCATCTCGTCGATACCAAGGGGCAGGGCGTCGATCGCATCACCGAGAACGCCGTCATCGTTGACGGCAAGGCCTACGAGCTCGACTGTCTGATCTATGCCAGCGGCTTCGAGGTCGGCACCGATTACGCCCGCCGCATGGGCTTCGAGGTTTATGGTCGCGACGGCATCAGCCTGTCCGAGCGCTGGCGCGAGGGCGTCAAGACCCTCCACGGCTTCTACAGCCGCGGCTTTCCGAACTGCTTCCTGATCGTCACGGTGCAGGCCGGCCAGAGCGCCAACTTCCCGCACATCATCGACGAGCAGTCGCAGCACATCGCCTATGTGATCAATCAGGCGCGCAAACGCAAAGCGCGAACGCTGGAACCGACGCTCGCCGCCGAGAACGCCTGGGTCGACGAGGTCGTGAAGGCCGCGCTCGGCCGCCAGACCTATCTCGCCGAATGCACGCCCGGCTACTACAACAACGAAGGTGTGTTCGACCCGATTGCGGCACGAAACAGCCAATATTGGCGCGGGCCAGTAGCGTTCCTGCGGCTGCTCGCCAAGTGGCGCAAGGAGGGCGGCCTCGATGGTCTGGACATGACCTACGAGCCCGCGGCGGAGGCGGGCGGCTCCCCGGTTTTGGCTTGAGCGGCATGATCCCGGCGCCCACCGGCGCGACGCGGCTTTACGTCATCGTCGGCGATCCCATCGCGCAGGTGCGCTCGCCCGCGGGCGTGACGGCCGCATTTGCGGCACGGGGGCACGACGGCATTCTCGTGCCTGTCCAGGTCGCGCCAGTTGATTTGCCTGACTTCCTCTCGGTGGCAACGCGGCTGAAAAACCTCGACGGCATCGTCGTGACCGTCCCGCACAAATTTGCCTGCTACCAGGCCTGCACGAGCGCGACCGAGCGCGCACATTTCCTGCGCGCCGTGAACCTGATGCGCCGGCGTGCCGACGGCTCATGGCATGGCGACATGGTGGACGGCCTCGGCTTCGTCGGTGCAGCGCGGGCGAAGGGTATCAATCCGACCGGCATGCGAGCACTCCTCGTCGGCGCCGGTGGCGCGGGATCGGCGATCGCACTTGCGCTGGTCGACGCCGGCGTCAGATATCTGGCGATTCATGACAGCGCGGCCGAGCGTCGCGACGCGCTGGTCGGCCAACTCAACGGGCTCGGCAAAGCGTCCGTGCGGGTCGGCACGACCGATCCCACGGGCTTCGATTTCGTTGCCAATGCGACACCCGCCGGGATGAAGGACGGCGATCCGCTGCCGGTCGATGTCGCGCGGCTTGGGCCGTCGGCTTATTGCGGCTGCGTGATCACCAGGCCCGAAGTCTCGCCTTTCATCGCCGCGGCGCGCACGGTCGGCTGCGTCACGGGGACCGGCACGGACATGTACGAGCAGCACCAGAGCATCATGGTGGATTTCCTGCTCGGTCGCGACGGCGCAGAGTAAGCCACCGTCGCATGTCAAGGGGCTTTGCCTGCACCAATTGCGCCGGCCGGGGCTTGAGCGATCGCAGCTGACGTAGGATCATACGCCCGGCGCGAGCCGGTCGCGCCCTCCGAAGAGAGGAGCGGGGAATGACCAGGGCCAGCACGCTTGCGACGGCGGTGATCGGCGCGACAGCGCTGCTTGTCTCTCTGGCCCCGACCGCCGAGGCCGCGCGATGCGGCAGTTCGCCGGCGGGTTTCGAAGCCTGGAAGCGTGAGTTTAGCTCGGAGGCCCAGGGCAAGGGCATCGGCCAGACTGCACTCTCGGCGCTGATGCAGGCGAACTATGCGAGCGCCACGATCGCAGCCGACCGCGGCCAGCGCAGCTTCTCGCTGTCGCTCGATCAGTTCCTCGCCAAGCGCGGCGCCACCACAATCGTCGCCAGGGGGCGACAGCTGAAGCAGTCACACGGCGCCTTGTTCGCCTCGATCCAGCAGCGTTATGGCGTCCCGCCCGGGCCGCTGATCGCGATCTGGGGCATGGAGACCGGTTTCGGCAGCCAGCGCGGCAACCAGAACATGCTCTCGTCGATCGCAACGCTCGCCTATGACTGCCGCCGCCCCGAATTCTTTACCGATCAACTTTATGCCGCGCTGAAGCTGATCGACCGTGGCACGCTGTCGGGCGCAACCCGCGGCTCCATGCATGGCGAAGTCGGCCAGACCCAGTTCATGCCCAAGAACATTCTGGCCTATGGCACCGGAAACCTCGATGTTGCCGGCAATGCGCTGAGCTCGACGGCGAACTTCCTCAAGGCGCATGGCTGGCGTGCGGGAGCCGGTTACCAGCCAGGCGAACCGAATTTTGCCGCGATCGAGGCCTGGAATGCGGCAGGGGTCTATCAGAAGGCGATCGCCCTGATGGGACGGCAGATTGACGAGGGAGGAGGGGCGGCCGCCTCGCGTTGAGGCCGCATGAAAACTTCGACCGCTCAGGAGAAAGTTTCTGCGTTGGGGAACTGACGGCACGAGGTTTGCTTTGTTCGTGGCAGGGTGGGCATGAGGAGACTCAACATGGCAACCCAGATCGTAATGGACCAGACCGGCGACACGCGCCACGAGTTTGATCCTGACAATGCCCAAGCGCTGGCGCGTGCCGAACGGCGCTTTCGCGAGCTGACCGGAGCCGGCTTTACCGCCGCGCTGCGAACCGGGCCCGGCGAAGTGACCCGGATCCGATCGTTCGACCCGACCGCCCAGGAAACGCTGTTCTATCCCCGCCTGGTCGGCGGCTGATCTGAGCTGCTCATGATCGGGGCAGTTTGGCTCTGCGCGCCGGCGCGAGCGCGCCTGCATGCGCTGCGTGGGCTCTATCGGCGCTTTTTCGGCGAGAACACGCCGGATGCCCGCGGTCGCCGGCTTCTCGCCGAATGGCTGTCGCCGGCGCAGCGTGCGCAGTTCGAGCAGCACCGGTATTTCGATGTCGTCGGCTGTCATACCGGCAAGAGGTATCGGATTCACTACGGCACGGCCGCCAATGTCCACGAGATCGACGTGGCCGGAATTGCAACGATGGGGTGGTGCTTCGTCCCGTCAGGCTTCCTGGTGCCGGGCGATGTCATGCTGGCGCAAAAGATCGCGCTCGAGACGAACGAGGAGGCAGCGCTGGCACTGGCCAACCCGTTTCCGCCGGCGACGCACGCGGAGCACTTCTACCGGCGGCCGTTCTAGCACTGCGAGGGCGCTCAGTAGTGCATGGTGCGATAGGCGTCCAGCGCATGCGCCGCAAAGACGCCAATGCTGCAAAGGGCGAGGAGGGCTGAGATCACTTCGATCATAGCTCGTCCTCCCGCACCGGCTGGGCGGCAAGATTTTGGCAGCACGAATAATCCAGGATGAGGAAGAATTGCATGGCGGCCGTCCCTGTATGATTTTGACAACCACATAACCAACCATCTGTTTCAGGCGTGTTTCGTCGCACCGGGAAAGGGGTTTCGCCGGGAACCCTGGACTGGTTTGTGCATCGCGGAGCCGCTACTTCCCGCTCTGCTCAATCCGGTTAGCCGCGCGTCTTCGGCGGCGGCACTACGTTGCGAGGCAAAATCATGGCGCGGGTCGAGTGGTTCGACGATCTCACCGTTGGAATGCGGTTCAAATCTCCCGAGGTTCAGGTCACCGAGGCCGACATCAGGCGCTTCGCCGCCGAGTTCGATCCGCAGCCAATGCACCTCGACCACGAGGCTGCCAAGGAGACCCTGTTCAAGGGGCTCGTTGCATCGGGATGGCACACCGCCGCGATCGCCATGAACCTCGCGATCCAGACCCGCCCCTTCGGTCCGCATCCGCTGATCGGCGCAGGCGTCGACGGGCTGCGCTGGACAGTTCCGGTGCGACCCGATGACCGCCTGCATCTGGTCGGCGAGGTCATGAGCCTGACGCCGTCAAAGTCGAAGCCGCAAGGAATCGCGCTGGTGAAATGGACGATGTTCAACCAGAACGGCGAGGAGGTTTACACCTTCACCCCGATCGCGATCGTGCCGCGGCGGGGGTAGCAGACAGGCCCTTTAGCCTGCTCGTGCAGGGCGGCATCGCCTGCGGCACCGGCTCCGAAAACGTTCCCTTCGAACTCGCCGCCCGACGGGCCCAGAACGAAGAGCAGCTCGGCGGCCGGAAGCCGACATGGCAAGCCTCACTCGATCACCTCGCCAGCACGCAAATGACACCGAACTCTCACGGTATCACCGGCGGATGATAGTCCAGCGTGTAGGCAAGTAGCCACAGCAGGAATAGCACGACCGGCAGATGCATCAGCAGTTGCAGGAAGGTGAAGCCCACGACGTCGCGCGCGCGCAAGCCCAGCACGCCGAGCAGCGGCAGCATCCAAAACGGATTGATCAGGTTGGGCAACGCCTCCGCTGCGTTATAGACCTGGACGGCCCAGCCGAGATGCACCTTGAGATCGTTGGCCGCCTGCATCACGTAAGGCGCCTCGAGCAACCACTTGCCGCCGCCTGACGGGATGAAGAAGCCGAGGATCGCCGAATAGATGCCGATCACCAACGGATAGAGATGCTGCGTTGACATGGCGACGAAGGCGTGCGTGATCTGGTCGGACACCGTGACACCCGCGCCGTTCCTCGCCTGCGTAAGGATCGCGGCAATCGCGCCGTAGAACGGAAACTGGATCAGCACGCCCGACGTCGCCGGCACCGACTTGATCACCGCGGCGAGGAAGCGCTTCGGCCGCCAGTGCAGCAGGAGGCCGACCATGATGAAGATGAAATTGTAGGTGTTGAGATTGGAGATCGCGATCATCCAATCCTGGCGGGCGAATTCGTTGATCACCCAACCGGCCGCGAGCAGCACCAGCACAATGGTGAGGATCGGGGAATGCTCGAGCCATTCCCCCGGCTGCTTCGGCGGCGCCACCTCGATGGCTTGGCCGCGCGAGGTCTCGATGCCCATCGCTTCCGCCGTCACGGCGGAACCGGGACCCGGCGCCGACCAGATCGCGATGGCGACTGAGATCACGAGAAGCACGGACGTGATCACCATCGACTGCCACAGGAAGATGGTTTCGGAGAAGGGAATGACCCCGCTAATGGACAACAGGCCTTTTGGTAGGCTCGCCGCATTGGCCTGCAGCTGCGCCGCCGAGGAAGACAGCCCCATCGCCCATGTGGCGCCAAGCCCGAGATAGGCGGCCGCGCCCGCAGCCCGGTAGTCCATCTTGAGTTCGCGCCGTGCCGCAAGCGCGACGACCAGCAGACCGCCGAGGATCAGGCTTAAGCCCCAATTGAGCAACGAAGCCAGAATGCTGACGAAGGCGACGAGGCCGACGGCGCCGACGCCGGTCTTGGGCAAATCGGCGAGCCAGCCGATCAGCCGTTGCGCAGGGCTTGAGGTGGCGACGACGTAGCCGCCGATCGCGACGAAGGCCATTTGCATGGTGAAGGTGATCAGGCTCCAGAACCCGTTGCCGAAGGCGACACTGACGGCAACCGGCGAGGCGCCATTGAGCAGCGCCGCCAGCGAGACCACCACGACGGCGATGGCGACGAAGATGAACGCATCGGGAAACCACTTTTCCGCCCACGCGGTAAAGCCGATCGCAAGGCGCACCAAGGCGCCTTCTCGCTGCCTTGCGGAAGTGGAAGACATACCGGTCGTTGCCATGATGATCCTCCCAAGGCCCCGTTACTCGAAAGGTTAGCATCAAGCCTAGGCCCAGAAACTCCGCCCGTCGATAGCGAGATCGCGAACAATCAGCGCTCGCAATTGCGAAGAGAAGTCCGAGGGTTTGTCAGACAGTCCGGAAGCTAACGTCGGAACTTGAGCTGCGCGTTTGAGGTTCGGCATTCTCCCGCCCGGCAAGTTCGCGCCAATCAATGTCGAATGTGCAGTTCTGAAAGAGATTTCCGCTTAGAGTGAGACGCAGAAACCAGCGATCCGGACGACCGTGTTCGCCGGGCCGCGAACATGCTTTCCAGGCCGTGATTTATCGGTGGACTATTCAACTCCAAAGGTTCGCTTTGGGGCATTCTCGACCGACTCCGCGAGTTTCGTCTGCCGCTCGATGTCTGCTTTTCCCGAAACCGGCGAGCCTACTGTGTGGCATCGAAATGACGCGATGGGCCATTACCGGACATTCACCATACCTGACGACCGCCGTAGCCAATTGCTACTTTAGGTCGCAAGTTCAGCGCCGGGTATACCAAGGTAGGTCGCGCCCAACGAGGACCCGATGTTTCGATATAAACTATTCTTCCACGTCGGGAATGAGCTCAGTCTGAAAACGCACGCTTCGAAGGGAGAGGCGTGGATTGATGGTTCCGGCCTGAACGTTAGAGGACCCGACGATACGTTCCTTATACCGAAGACGGACATTCAAAAAGTAGACATGTATCGGTTTCATGGGCTGGGCCGAGTAATTCAAGTCGATCACCGCAACGGCCGTTTGTTTTTGGCCGCTACTCGCCTGATGATCGGGCAATTCGCCCTCATCAATTTCTTCCGTACGGGCAAGCTCTATAAGGCACTTTTGGGTATTTCGACCTTAGAAAGGTGAATGACCGGTTTGGGTCACTAGCGCCGATTTGACTGCCAACCACGCACTTCCGGTCTACTCCGAACAGCCGACATTGTCGTGGGCAGTCGCCATGTCTCAAACGGGTCCACAAGCAGACTCAAGCGCCGCAGCGAACGGAGGCGGTCTATGAAAGCCGAAAGTGGCCCCGAGGTTGCAGCGTCCTAGAGGCAGGATAGCTTCACAATCTATGTTGCGGTGCTTCTATGAATGCATCGCGAAGGGCTGGCGCGCAGGCCCTTATATTCATTCTGGCAGACAAGGCGACCCGGCATTAACATCAGGGCCGTGCAGTCGAACTGGATGTCGCCAATGAATGAAGCGAGCGCGACA
Source organism: Pseudomonadota bacterium (assembly GCA_023388935.1). GTDB lineage: Bacteria > Pseudomonadota > Alphaproteobacteria > Rhizobiales > Xanthobacteraceae > Bradyrhizobium. The sequence continues at coordinate 25,604 of JAEWFG010000303.1, forward strand.
TTTGCGTGGGGGAACGTGTCTGAGGACTTCGCTCTGTTCAGAACGCTCAGTCCGGAACAGCGGATGACGGCTCTGAACGCAATGGTTCGCCTCGATCTGGTGCGGGGAGAAAGGCTCGTTGCCCAAGGGGGCCCCTCGGACTCATTGTTTTTGGTGCTGCACGGTGCGCTAGCTGTCTGCCGAAATGGCGATCTCGAACCTCTCGCCGAGCTCCGTGCCGGCGAATTGGTTGGCGAAATCGGCTTCTTTGCAAATGTCCCGCGCACTGCCAATGTAATTGCGATCCGCGACACCAGCGTGCTCGTGTTGACACGTGCAGCCTACCAGAAGCTTGCCAGGGACGCCCCCGCCATTGTCGAGGCAGTACTTGCGGCGCTCGCGCTCCGTTTTGGCAAGGAGACGGCGCGCCTCGCGCCGCTTCGCTCGTCGCCAAGGGCCAGAACGGTGGCCCTAATCGAAGGTGGACGCGAGCTGTTGCCTGGCGCCTTTGATCGTCGAATGCGCGATGCGCTCGCCGCCACCGATGCGGAGATTATCGATGTCGCCCGCGTCAATTCCAAGTTTCCCGGGCGAGCCCCGGATGCGCCCGATGTCGCTGAATGGCTCAACAGACTAGAACACGCCGCACCGCTGGTAGTTTACCTCGGAGATCACGATGCCAATGCCTGGACACGCAAGGCTATCCGCCAGGCCGACATGGTGGTGTTCGGGTGCCGTGGCGATGCGCCGGTGGGACCCTTGACGGATGTCGAGACTTTTGCCTGCGAGGTTCACCCAAGGTCGGCGCGACGCCTCGTTCGCGTACATGATCGACGGAGCAGTCACGTCAGTGGAACCGCGGCCTGGCTTGCTCGGCTGCCCTCCTTCATGCATCACCATGTCGCGCTGGGGGATCAAGTTGATTTCGACAGTCTAGTCCGATTCCTGTCGGGTCGCGCGATTGGATACGTCGCCGGCGGCGGCGGAAGCCTTGGATCGGCGCATGTGGGGGTCTACAAGGCCTTCTGCGAGCTTGGCGTGATATTCGATATCTTTATCGGCACCAGTGTCGGCTCTGCCATGGCGGCCGGATTCGCAAAGAACCTCGAAGCAGAGGATCTTGAGCGCGGCACGCACGATATTTTCGTCAGGAGTCGCAGCTTCCGGCGGCCAACCTGGCCGCGTTACGCCTTGCTGGATCATAAGGCGTTCGATCGGGCGCTCGCCCGTCAATTCGGCCACGACTGCCGGATCGAGGATTGCTGGCGACCCTTCGCGGCAGTCGCGACCAATCTTTCGACCCATAATCTGGAATTGATCCGCTCGGGATCGCTGTGGCAGGCGGTGCGTGCCTCAAGCGCAATTCCTGGATTATTGCCGCCGTTCTACACGCCAGAAGGTGCGATGCTTGTCGATGGATGCCTGATCGATAATGTGCCGCTGGCACCGATGCATCAACTAAAGAGTGGCCCCAATCTGGTTGTGCATTTCGGCGAGCCGGCGGCTGAGCTGTTTGATGTCGCGTATGATGCGTTGCCCGGACGGCTCGAGCTGGTCGCGGCAATGCTGATGCCGTTTCGTAAGAAGCTGCTTCCCGCCGCGCCGAGTGCCGTCAACGTGCTGTGGCGAAGCCTCGTGGCGCATCAGCGCTACGATACGTTGCCGACGGGACCACTCGATCTGGTAATACGCCCGCCCTGTCCGCTAGGGATCGATGTGACGGACTTCGACCGCCATACGGAGATTTTTCAGGCGTCTTACCTTTGGGCCCGACAAGCTATCGTGGCGCTGGAAGCAGAGGGCAACCCGGCAATGGCCACCATCCTCGCTGCCGGAAAGCCAGCAACAAAGCGAGGTGCCGTCGTCGAGCTCGCCAGTAATGCTTTATCCAGCTGAGCTGCGGGTGCGTCTCGCCGTCCGTCTTGCCGATTGGCCGCGCCGCGGGACCGGCCTCAGATATTGATCAGCCCCAATGTCCGGTCAGGGGCATTCTCGACCAAGAGGGCCGGTCTCGTCTGCCATTGGATATCCGCTTTTACCTGAAAGCGACTAAGCTCGCGCGGCGGCGCAACATGTCGCGAAGGGCAACAAGCTGACTCACGTTTCTCGCGGAAGCCTGGCGCGCCTGCCGCGACGGTCTATCATTTGCGAGATGCGCTCACTCGACCATTGTCGAGAGCGTCCTAGTCCGGCAAGCGCGGACCTCGCCTTTAGGGCCGAATTCCCCTAGGTGCGCCAAATCACCGTCCCGGCGACGAACGCCAGAGGCGTGCATCTCGGCGAGGGTGGTCCACGACCCTGATGATCGGGTCGGCGATCCACTGGGCTTCACGATGATCTGAAGCTGGTTCCTGAGCCCTGATGCTACACTAACGTCGGCGCTCGAGCTTCATTTTGGGGGGCACACCAGCAGATGGAGTTCCAAATGATGCGACCAAAGCTTCCCAAGGTTCTTGGTGCCGCAGCAATACTCGCCTCGACTCTGGCTTTAGCGGGCCCGGCCATCGGCCAGCCAGTCACGGGTTATCCCGCAGTCGTGGATTATCCCGCATTCTGCGCGCAAATATATCCGAATGCCAATTGCTTGAACTACGGACCGGGTAGTCCCTACACCGGAAGCTATCAGTTCTACCGCGGCTGGGGGGGCGGCACACCGCTCACCCATGCCATCGCTTATGATACGATCGTCCAAGGCGGCGGCTATTATGGCGGCTACACCGGTAGCCCCGCGCCGAGTCTTGGCTGCGCGCCCGGCACCTGGTTCGACGGCCCTGATGGTCACCGGCATCGCTGCCGCTGAACGACCCGCGGAGAGCGATCAAGCGAGGCAAGAGCGCGTCCCGGCATGGACGTGGGCAGTGTTGCTTGCGCCGCGATCGCGTCTGGTGGGGATGGTTTCTAGATCGCAACGGCCGCGATGTCCGCTGTGGGTCATTCTCGATCGACTCTGCGGGTTTCGGCCGCCGTTCGATGACTGCTCCTCGCCGAAACCGACCAGCTTATTGCGTGGCAACGAAAAGACGCGAAGGGCCACAAACGGACTCATGCGCTGCAACAATCGGGAAATTCGTTTTGCGTAAATCTGATCTCAAGTGCCACAGGACGTAGCTGGTTAGAAATTTGGTAGTCAGGCGTGCAACTCATCGAGCAACATCCTAGCCTCCTTCAGATCAAGCGTGTCAAAACCCTCGGTGAACCAGCCGTAGATCGGGGCGAGCAGATCGCGGGCTTCGGCGTTTTTGCCGCGGTCGCTCCGGAGGCGCGCAAGGCTTGTGGCAGCACGAAGCTCTAGGGTCTTCGCGCCCTGTGTGCGGCTGATGTCGATTGCGCATCGAAAACACGCTTCCCCTTCGTCATGCTGACCGCGTGTGACAAGCAGCCGGCCCCTGAGGCGGTGCAGTTCGGCCAGCCACCAATGCTCACCGCTAACCTCCGCCGCGGCGAGCGCATCCTTGAACAATTCAAGCGCTTCGGCCGGTCTGCCAAAATCCGCTTGGGCGTCTGCCAAAACTGCCAGCAGGTAAGGTTTGTGAAGACGGCGACCGGCCGAAAACAGTGCAAAGCCCTGTTCCATCAAGGCGATTCCCTGCTCGAGCTTGCCTCCATCCGCGCTCGCCCACCCCGAGAAGAACATCCCGGCGCCCTGCATCATCGGAAAGTCGTGCTCCTGCGATAGCTGGAGCAGCTCACTCGCAAGCTCGCGGCAGTCTTGCCTCTGGCGGCCGACATGAAGGACGATCGCGCGGTGCCACATCGCGATGGCGAGGCTGAACGGATGGGACAAGCTTCGAGCCAACGTGACCGACTCTGCACCAAGTTGCATTGCCCTTTCATGGAAGCCTGACAGCGCCATGTTGACCGCCCGGATGCCGTGAGCGCACACGCCGGGATCATGGCCGCTGAAGGTGAACGCGAGGGCATGATGGCGGGCGCAGTCGTATTGTGATATGCCTTTCTGAGAGTGCTCGCCTGCGGCGGCCAGGTCGCCGCACCAGAGCGACGGCCCCCACATTGCGTGATGACCTTCAAGGACAAGATCATCAGCGCCCAAGCGCAGCGCGAGCCGGAGAAGCTCGTCGGCAACAGTGATCGCTTCGCGCAAGCGCCCGGATTGTGTCATTGTTGAATAATAGTAGAGGCCCCACAGCGCCTTGAACCGCGCTGAACTATCCTCGCCTGCTTCGAGGGCCACGGCGCGGCGATAGATCGCCTCGACCTCCGATGACCCGGGACCCTTCACCATCATAAGGGCCGGCCCGAGTTTCACGCATAGTTCGAGTTCCTGCGCTGCCCGACCGGGTTTATCGCTAACCTTGCCCAACAGGTCCAGCGCAACGCCAAAGTGATGAATACTCTCGGTGTGGCCCGAGCGCGCCATAGCCAGGTCGCCCGCCTGTTGCCAATACTCGATCGCAGCGTCGCTCAGCCCGGCTTGCGTGAAATGGTGGGCGACAAGTTCGGGTTGGGCGCGTACGACTTCCGGAAAACAGGTCTCGTACACTCTTGCGATCCGAGCATGCAATTGCTGGCGGTTGCTCCGAAGCAGACTGGCATATGCAACATCCTGCACCAACGCATGTTTGAAGGTATATTGTGCATTGGGTGGCTCACCGTGCCGGAAGATCAGCTCAGCGCCAACAAGTTGCTCGAGCCCATCGTTCAGTTGGTGCTCCGGCATCTCCGCCACGGCGTGCAGCAGTTCGTGGGAGAATTGGCGACCCAGCGTGGCACCAACCTGAGCAACCTGTCGAACCGAAGTCGATCGGTCGAGCCGAGCCATCAGCGAGGCATAGAGCGTCGTGGGGATCGCTACCGGTGCCAAAGGCGCGTCAAGCACACAGTCATGCTCCCGTTTCCGCAGCAGCCCGCTTTCGAGCACCGCCTTGGTGAGCTCTTCGATGAAGAGCGGCACGCCGTCGGTGCGAACAAGGATCTGGTTGGTCACCTCTTCGGGGAGGGCTCTTCCCTGGGCGACCTCGGTTAAGAGCATCGTCGCCTCGCGTCGGCTCAAGCGCGAAAGCGAGAGTGTCGTCACATGAGCATCACCTGGCCAGGGCGGCGTAAATTCTGGCCGCGCGCTGATAACCAATAGCAGCCGCATATGGTGCGCTCGTTCTACCGTGCGCGCGAGCAGCTCCAGCGTGGTCGGATCAATCCATTGGACATCCTCATAGATCGTCAGCACCGGCCGCTGCTGTTCCAGGCGCCGGAGCTGCCCGAATAGCGCCTCGAAAGTCTTCTCCTTCCGCTTCTGAGGGTCCATCTCAAACAACCCGCGCTGTCCATCTCTCGGTATTGAGAGTAGGTCAGCCAGAGGCGGTACTTCCGCGGCTTGCTCAGGGACTACTGGCGCAAGCAGGTTTTGCAGCTTGATGAGCTTCTGCGCGGGATCATCGCCACGTATAAACCGAGCGGCGCGTTCGAGTTGATTGATGACCGGGTATAGGGCGCTATCAGTGTGTTGCGGCGAGCAAAAGTAACGTATTCGTGCATGCGGCTGAGATTGGAGCGCCTCTTGCAGTGCGGCTATCAGTCGTGACTTCCCAACGCCCGGCTCGCCTGTCAGCAGGACGACGCGGCCTTCACCCTGCGAAGCCTGGTTCCAGCGGCGTAAGAGCAGCTCCTGTTCCTCCTCACGCCCTACCAATGGAGCAAGGCTGGTCTCGTGCTGCGCCTCGAACCGGCTCTGCACCGCGCTCGCGGCAAGTACCTGCCATGCCTGGATTGGATCGGCCAAGCCCTTGAGCAGTACTTTTCCCAGATCGCGGTACTTGAAGAGCCCGCTGGTCAACCGTCGCGTGCTTGGCGCGATCACCACCTGACCGGGCTCCGCAAGAGTCTGTAGACGAGCGGCCAAGTTCGGGGTCTCGCCGACCACGCCTTGCTCCTGCGCTGCACCCTCCCCAATCAGATCACCAACCACCACGACGCCGGTCGCGATGCCGATGCGCACCTGAAGGATGGCTCCATGGCTCGTTGGAACTCGGGACGCCGCGTCGACCAACGCGAGCCCGCAACGTACTGCGCGTTCAGCGTCATCCTCATGGGCCTGTGGATAGCCGAAGTAGGCAAGCACGCCATCGCCCATGTACTTGGCGACAAACCCGCCAGACCTGCCGATCAACTCCGTGCAGCGGTGATGATAGGCACTCATGATGTCTCGCATGTCCTCGGGGTCGAGCCGAGCCGAGAGCGCGGTCGAACCCACAAGGTCGCAGATCAGGACCGTGAGCTGGCGGCGTTCAGGCGATGCTGCAAGCTGCGAAGTCTGCGGGGTGGCAGTGTCCGTAGCCGCACTGCCTGCTGCATACCCAGTTGCCGGCAGTTTGTGACCGCATTCCAAGCAGAATTTGGCACTCGCCGGGTTCGCCTTGCCGCATGACGGACAGCGTCCGAAAAGAACCGCGCCGCATTCCAGGCAGAATTTACTGCCTTCGGGAATTTTAGCCTTGCAGCTCGGACACTGCACGATCGTCTCCCCCAGATCTGATGAGACGCATCCATTCATCCTAGCATAGCAACTGAACGTCGGGCCAACTTCCCTGAACCGGGTTACTCCAAAGCGGTATCATTGAACGCCCCACCCACGTTGTGAAGTCCGCAAAGGCCTCGGCCCTGAGCTGACTCCGATGCTTGTGTTCGTGCGCCCTCTCGGTCGAGGTCCGTTGAGGGTCAAAAATGCTCCATCGGGCAGCAAGCCATCCGCTTCCGCTCTACCCCGATGAGCCGACAAATTGGCACTTCGCCTGCACTTCGTGTTCGGGCACATCCGGACTCATACAGGGCAGCAGGACCGGGTGGGGGACGCGCGTTTCATCGCGCGCCCGCGCAGAACCGTACAGGCGAACCATGCGGACGCAGGATCGCGAGATCAGCGGACCGGCAGCATCAAATGCTCGTATTGCGTGCCAGGCCACATCACATAGGGCCTCGTTGGGTCGGCCTTCGCGTCGCGCGGATAACCATCCAACATCTTAGCGCCAGAGCCCACGATCATTACGTGTGCGCCGGTTTTAATCCAATTGTTGCCGGGCTCTTCTTTTGTTGCATAGGGGTCGATGTTACTTGCACCTCCGTCCCCTCGGAGCATGTACATGAACCCTACCTTATTCGCCGGCGGCTCCTTGTGATCCATCCATGCCGTCGCCCATTCCATCGCGTTTTGATCGCCGCACATCGGGTCGGGGTTGGCCGGATCGGCGTGACCCGGCATGCACGTCCACTGCCCGGTTCCTTTGCGCAAGGTCCGCATCTGGCCGTCATGATCCATAGCGACAATGGTTGCATCTTTGGCGATGGCCTCGGGTGCCGCTGACAGCGACAGCTTGATCAGCTCTTCGTCGCTCATCTTGTGGCCGGTTGACTGTTGAGCGAAGCCGTAGCTCGGGGTAAGCGCGAGCGCAAATAGAGTTACATAGGCCAGCGATTTCATCGCGAAATCCTCCCAGTTTTTCGCCGATGCCAGCCGCGGAGGTGCCGCAAGCGGGCGTCTGCGCTGAGGTGCTTGCACGTATTTATCCTAGCCCCCCGTTTGGCCACCTGAAAGCGCCATTTCGACGGTGCGGAGCGATCAGCTCCCAGACTTCCGCTGAGGGTCACGAGCGTCGCCCTCCGCGATCGACGGCGAACTGTCGATTTCCGCTATGCCCTACAGCCCTAGTTGACCTGGGACTTAAGTCAGCTCGTCAATTTAGACTTGATCGCAAGATACTACGGCCCTCGCGCTCTACGTCTCCGCCGTCCTCTCGACATGGCGTGCTCTGCGGCTGATTGGGAAGCGTTGCGACAAGTGCCGAGCGGGGCCGTGCAGGCGGTCGAGGCGCAGTCAGCGAGAGCGTAGTGCTCGGCCTTGCGCATTCATGGCGGTACGGATGTCGAAGCGCGCCATACACTCGCAACAGCGATGCCTTCCGAAAGGTTAATGGAGTCGGCGCGACAGCTAATTCGGAATTGGCGATCATACAATCCTGCGCCTGTTTTGCCCGACGTGTCAAACGTGCTCGCTCGCAGCGCTCGAGCCAGGCCGAGCGAAATTCTTCAATGATTTCTACTTTGCATGGGGTTGTTTTCGCATTTTGGTGAAAGTGTCCGCAGCGAGCGAGGGCCAAAGCATCAGCCATCCGCATCGATAGGGAACCCCTAAGAGTTTTTACACACAGTTCTGGCACGATCCCGCACGTCAAGATCCGCAACCTGCATCGTCGCGTCTCATTGCACGAAAAGGCGGGGCCCGCGGGCATCGAGGGGGCGTTGTTCATGACTGCCGTTGCTTCGGACGCCGGTTGCGCGAAGCGCGGGATCGTGCCGATCCTGCTGTGCGTGGTGCCGTTCAGCCAGATTCCGCTCGATGCCTATACGCCAGGCCTGCCGCAAATGGTGGTGGATCTCGGCACCGACTCCGCGTCAATGCAGAACACCGTCACCGCCTATATGCTCGGCATGAGTCTGGCGCTGGTGCCGGTCGGCATCGCCTCCGATACGCTCGGCCGCCGTAACGTCCTGCTCGCGGGCCTTTCAGTGCTCATCGCGATGAGCATCGCCTGCGCGCTCGCTACCAGTGCATCACTGCTACTTGCGCTGCGCTTCTTGCAAGGCACCGGCGGCTGCACCTGCCTCGTGGTTGCCTACGCAGTCGCGGCCGACTGCTTTCGCGGCCGCGAGCTCACGGCGATCTCCGGCCTGCTCGGGGCAGCCTGGGGGCTCGCACCCGTGCTTGCGCCGGCGGCCGGCGGCTTCATCGTCGAGCTGACGTCCTGGCGCGGGGTCTTCGTCATCATTGCCATCACTTCGGCGATCGTCGCCGCGATTGTCGTGCTGCTTCTGCCCGAGACGTTGCCAGCGGAGCGGCGCGCGCCGTTCGATCCACGTCGCACCGCCGGTATTCTGCGCGAGGCGCTGGTCCGCCCGGGCTTCCTGGCCTTCGTGCTGGTCTTTGCCGCGGCGGCCAGCGCGCAGCTGGCGTTCGGCGTCGTCGCGCCCTTCTTCTACCAGACCGGCCTTGGTTATTCGGCGGCCATCTACGGTCTCGTCGCGCTCGGCCTTGGCGGGGTGAACCTCGCCGGCGAGCTCGGCTGCGCGCATTTCGCACGCTTCATGGCCGCCCGCATGCTGGGCTTTGGCGCCTTCGCGCTGTTTCTCGCCGGCGCTGCGGTCTTGACCGCGACCGGCATGGCCTTCGGTCTCGGCTTCGCGTCGATCACGATCGGCGGCGCGCTGGTGCTCGCTGGCTGCGGGGTGCTGTGCCCGATGATGTACGGCATGGCGCTCGGCCTCTTTGAGCGCGACCACGGCCTGATCGGCGGCCTCATCAGCGCGCTTTGCTATCTGGCGGTGAGCGGCGCCATGGCGATCGCGGCGGTGTTGCCTGAAGCGACGCAGGCACCGATCGGATGGCTTTATCTCGGCCTTTGCGCCGTCGCGGGCACGCTGCTTGCGATCTCGCTTCCCGCGGCGCCCCACGCCACACAGATTCAGGAAGGAATCACGTCATGACCACCGTCGGAATTCGCGGCACATTCTTCGACTTCGTCGATGATCCCTGGAAGCACATCGGCAACGAGCAGGCGGCCGCGCGCTTTCATCAGGACGGCCTCATGGTCGTTGCCGACGGTGTCATCAAAGCGTTCGGTTCTTACGAGAAGGTCGCCGCCGCCCATCCCGGCGTCCAGATCACGCATATCAAGGACCGTATCATCGTCCCGGGCTTCATCGACGGCCACATCCACTTGCCGCAGACCCGGGTGCTCGGCGCCTATGGCGAGCAGCTGCTGCCGTGGCTGCAAATGTGGATCTACCCGGAAGAGCTCAAATACAAGGACCGCAACTACGCGCGCGAGGGCGTGAAGCGCTTTCTCGACGCGCTGCTTGCCGGCGGCACCACCACGTGCCAAGCGTTCACAAGCTCCTCGCCGGTCTCGACCGAGGAGCTGTTCGAGGAAGCAAGCCGCCGCAACATGCGCGTGATCGCGGGCCTCACCGGTATCGATCGCAATGCGCCGGCCGACTATGTCGACACGCCGGAGAACTTCTATCGCGACAGCAAGCGGCTGATCGCGCAGTATCACAACAAGGGTCGCAACCTCTACGCCATCACGCCGCGCTTCGCCTTCGGCGCCTCGCCGGAGCTGCTGAGGGCGTGTCAGCGCCTCAAGCACGAGCATCCGGACTGCTGGGTCAACACCCATATCTCCGAGAACCCGGCCGAATGCCGCGGTGTTCTCGTCGAGCACCCGGACTGCCAGGACTATCTCGGCGTCTACGAGAAGTTCGGCCTGGTCGGTCCGAAATTCTCCGGCGGCCATGGGGTCTATCTCTCGGACAGCGAATTTCGCCGCATGTCGAAAAAGGGTGCCGCGGTCGTGTTCTGCCCGTGCTCGAACCTGTTCCTCGGCAGTGGCCTGTTCCGCCTCGGCCGTGCCACCGATCCGGAGCACCGCGTGAAGATGTCGTTCGGTACCGACGTCGGCGGCGGCAACCGCTTCTCGATGATCTCCGTGCTCGACGATGCCTACAAGGTCGGCATGTGCAACAACACGCTGCTCGACGGCAGCATCGATCCGGTGCGCAAGGATCTCGCTGAGGCCGAGCGCAACAAGCTCTCGCCCTATCGCGGCTTCTGGTCGATCACGCTCGGCGGTGCCGAAGGCCTCTACATCGACGACAAGCTCGGCAATTTCGAGCCCGGCAAGGAGGCCGATTTCGTCGCCCTCGATCCGAACGGCGGCCAGGCGGCGCAGCCCTGGCACCAGTCGCTGATCGCCGACGGCAATGGGCCGCGCACGATCGACGAGGCGGCTAGCATGCTGTTCGCCGTCATGATGGTCGGCGACGATCGCTGCGTCGACGAGACCTGGGTGATGGGCAAGCGTCTCTACAAGAAGAGCTGAAGCGGACGGTTGCGATGAGCGCATCTCCTGACACGGCCGGCCAGCCGGTCGCCCTCGTCATCCAGCGCCGTATCGCCGACGACGGCTTTGCCGCGTTCGCGCGGTGGAACGGCGAGGTGGGCGAAGTGCTCAAGACGTGGCCCGGCTTCCTGGGGCAGGAGGTGGTGCCGCCGCAGCCGCCGGCGCATGTGGACTGGATGACGATCCTGCGCTTCGCGAGCCCGGCCGCGGCGCGCGCCTGGCTTCAGAGCGAAGTGCGGGCGCGGCTGATTGCAGAGGTGCGGCGTTTCTTCGTTGGTTCGGAAGACGTCCATATCCTGCCCGACACCGGCGTTCAGCGCGACAGCGTGGTCTCCGCCGTGATCTCGTTCAAGGTGCCCGATGGGCTCGAGGATGCGTTCCTCAAATGGCAGCAGCGCATCCAGGCCGCGGAGGCCGAGTTCAAGGGATTCCTGCGCCACAAGATCGAACGGCCGATTCCGGGCCTGCACGACGAATGGATCATCATTCTGTCGTTTGATGGCGATGCCAACCTCAATGCATGGCTCGACTCGCCCTTGCGGCAGACCCTGCTCAAGGAAGGTGAGCGCTTCAACGCCGGCATGAACGTGAGGCGCGCAAGCTACGGCTTCAATTTCTGGTTTCCGGCCGACAGGGCCCAGGCTCCGCAGCAAGGGCCGGCCCTGATCTGGAAGAGCAATCTCATCGTCCTCCTAGTGCTCTATCCGGTGGTCTTCCTCTGGGGCTATTTCATCAGCGCGCCCCTGATCGACAGCCACGGCGTACCGATATGGCTATCGCTATTCGTCGGCAATCTCGTGAGCACCCAGCTGCTCGGCTGGTGGCTCGTGCCCGCCGCCTTCAGGGCACTCGACTGGTGGATTGCGCCGAAAGCGGCGCTTGGCCGCCAGATCGCGGGATACGCACTTCTTGCTGCGCTCTATGCGGGGTCGATGGGCCTGTACGCGCTGCTGCTCGCGTGGCATTGGGGGCGGTGAAGCTGTCGGCCGATCGACGGCGGCTTCCAGATCTGCTGGACACGCGACGACCATGTTCGCCCTGACATTTCTCGGAACCTCGGCAAGCGTTCCGTCGGCGGAGCGCAACCATCCGGCCCTTCTCGTGGAGGCGGCGGGCCAACGCATCCTGGTTGATTGCGGCGAGGGCACGCAGCGCCAGCTGCTGCGCAGTGGCGCCGGCTTTCGGCGGCTCGACCGCATCCTGCTGACGCATGGTCACCTCGATCACGTGCTCGGCATCCCCGGTCTCTTCTCGACGTTGGGGTTGCGGCGGAGCTCCGACGTGATAACCGTTCATGCAGGGCCAGGCACGCTCGACATCGTCCTCGGAATGCTTGCGGGCCTGTGGGGTGCAGGCAGAGCGCCCATTCCGGTGGAGTTCGCGCCGCTGACCGATGGACAGGTCATCGATGCCGGCGAATTCACCATCGACAGCTTTCCGGTCCGTCACCGCGACACCGACAGCTTTGGCTTCGTCTTCCAGAGCCCTGCACGCCGCCATCTTCGGCCGGATCGCCTTGCGGCGCTCGGCGTTCCCGACGGTCCCATGCGCGGAGAACTGGCCGAAGGACGATCGGTCATGATCGAAGGCGGCCGCACCATCGATCCGGAAGACGTTCTGGGGCCGCCAAGCGGCGGCAGGAAGCTGGTCGTGATCGGCGACACCGAAACCGCCGATGGGCTGTCCAAACATGTCGCTGACGCTGATATGCTGGTGATCGAGGCGACGTTTCTCGATCGCGACGCGGCCACCGCGCGGGAATACGGCCATCTCACCGCAGCAGAGGCGGCTTCCCTTGCGGCCGCGAACAATGTCAAGCAGCTCATACTCACGCATCTGTCGGGGCGCTATCAGGACGAAGAGATCCTGGCCGAGGCGGCAAGACTCTTTCCGAGCACCCGGATCGCGGCTGACTTCGATCACGTCGTCATCTAGGAGAGAGCGACGGCGGCGGGACAAATCCGCCGAACTCGCGTTCGAGCAACCCGGCGAGCGCGATCGTCGTGCGGTCCTCCAGATACGGCCCGATGATCTGCACACCAATTGGCAGCCCCGATGGCGACCGCTCGATCGGAACGGCGGTCGCCGGGAGGCCGCAGGTCGACGCCGGGTCTGCCCAGATGAAGCAGGCATCGGCGTAAGGATGTGCCTTGCCGTCGATGTCGAGTTGCCTCGCATCGAACGGCTCGGATTGATCCTGCGGAAAGGCCGGCACGGCGGTGGCCGGGTAGATGACCGCGTCGTAGTCGCGGAACAGCGCGTGCCATTGCGCCTGCAGCCGCAGGCGCATCGCGTCGGCTGCCAGCCATTCGCGGTGGATCATGACATAGCCGCGCGCGCGCTCGGCCTGCAGGCTGCGGTTATCCGGCGCCAGGGCGGCGGCCAGCCCCTGCGCCTCGGCGAACGCCTTGGGAGTCAGACGTGGACTGCGGGCTGCGTTCAACAGCTTCATGTAGAGCCGTGCGGAATCCGCAAGATCAGGCAGCGCTGCGCTCGAGCGCCCGACCTTCGCGCCTGACTTCGCCAGCCGGTCGGCCAGTCGCCCGATCGCCGAACGCACCGCTTCACCCGTCGGCATCAAGGGATGAGTATCGATGACGAGGATCCTGAAATCCCCGAGATTGTCATGGCGGGAAGCGGGCAGGGCAAGGCGATAGCCGATCCCGTCACGCGCTTCGTCGGGGCCGGCGATCACGTCGAGCGATAGCGCGAGGTCGGACGCATAGCGCGCCATCGGTCCAATCACGGCAAGGTCGCCTTGGCCTGGAACGGGTGGTGCCGGCGGCAGGCCATATCCGCGCAACGGGACCAGGCCGAGGCTTGGCTTGTGTCCGAAAACGCCGCAGAAATGCGCGGGCACACGGATCGAGCCGCCGATGTCCGAACCGATGGAGAGCGGGCCGAACCCTGCGGCCAGCGCCGCTCCGCACCCGCCGGAGGAGCCTCCGGGCGAACGACCGAGGTCCCATGGATTGTTCGTGGTCCCGTAGATCTCGTTGTAGCTCTGGAAATCCCTGAGACCGATCGGGATGTTGGTCTTGCCGATGATGATTGCGCCCGCCGTCTTCAGCCGGGAGACGATCAGCGCATCCTCCGCCGGCTGGAAATCCTGAAAATGCGGAAAGCCCCCGGTGGTCGGCAGGCCCGCGACGTTGAAGGGCTCCTTCAGTGTCACGGGTATGCCGAGGAGGGGCCGTCGCTCACCGCGGCCAAGCGCGGCATCGGCGGCTCGCGCTGCCTCTCTTGCGCGATCGAAGTCGCGAACGACGACGGCGTTGATCTCTCGGTCCAGCGCCTCGATGCGCGCGATCGTGTGCTCGAGCAGCTCAGATGCCGACATCTTGCGCGCGAGCAAGGCGCCGAGCAGTGCGCTGATCGAGCCGTAGTCCAAGTCGGGCGCGTCTGCGGGTAACCCTCGCTGCATCGCGATCTCCATCGTGTCTGATTGCGGTGTCGAAGCTGCAATGACCGCAAGCCGATGTTGGTATCCAGCACGCGGTTTCGGCGATCGAGCAGGTGACACAATGTGAACCAGACCTGCTCATCGCGGGCCCTGTACCCTCGAACCGGCTTGCCGCTACGCGTCGATCTTACCCGATCAAGGTTGACCGCACGTCATCTCCGCAAGAGGGCGGCTTCGCGGCATTGCCAACATTCCGAAGACGGGTTTTGGATTGTAGTACGAGGTCTCGTTCTCTTGAATTGATCGTTGAAGGATATGTGAGCCTGATCGATCGCGATGCGCTCCAAGATCTTGGCGCATCGGCAGGATCTCCTGCGGCAGCTGGTATCGGTCACCGGTTTGTCGACCCGGGGCAGGCCATCGCGCAGGTCAGCGAGGAGATCACGATCATCGAGGCAGGGGTCGCTACGCTCGCGCCGGAATAGGCCCAGCAGGTCTGTCCCGGGTCTTCGCCGCCGGGTTCACAGGCTAGTGCACCGCAGCGCTTGCCAGCCCAAGGCCGAGCGGGTAGAACGCTGCCACGCCTGAGCCGTGATTTGCGCCAAACGCGCTTCCGGCCGCAGCTGGGCAAATCAGTAAGTAACTGAATTTGTTCGGCTATTCCGTTGGGGAATGGTGTAACGGTAGCACAACAGACTCTGACTCTGTTTGTCTTGGTTCGAATCCAGGTTCCCCAGCCAAGCGTCAGATTCCCAAATGGAATCAACGACTAGTCCGCCGGTCGCGGAACCTTCCTAGCATGAATCCACACCTTTGGTCCACTAGGGACCGAATCAAGGGGTTTCCCTTGCATAGGATTCCGCATGCTCGTTGGAAGGGAGGCGGTCTGGTTTTCCGTCGGAAGGTGCCTCTCGATCTCCGTCCACGGGTTGGTCGCACGGAAATTATTCGCGCCGTGAAGGCGCAATCGTCTCTCAAGCCAGGGTCTCCGGACACGATCCGCGCCGGCCGCCGGCTGCGCTCATAAGAATCAGACCCGCTCACGCTTGACCAGTGACTATTCAGACAGGCTCCTGGTCTGCGTCGATCGTCCTTTTCGCTGGGCTCCAGCCAGCAATGACTTTGCGCAGTTCGGTGCCCACCTGCTCGACGACTCCCGACCATTCGCGTGGCGCGTTTTGCCTGAACAGCCTCATGGACCGATACCACGGGCTGTCGTCGCGGTTGAGCAGCCAGCGCCAATCCGG
>JAEWFG010000389.1 GCA_023388935.1 Pseudomonadota bacterium
TGGGCCTGCCCTGCCCCAACATCTTTGCCGGCGAGCACGCGTTCCACTCGCGCCTCGAATGGGTCAGCCGGCAGGACATGGAAAAGGCCGTGCAGACCATCGTGCATCTCGCGATGATCTGGGAGGAAAAGGCGTAAGCCGCTTTGTAACATCAAGCGCGAAATAAATTCCCGGCGTCGTCGGAACGATCCGACGCGCGGCGCATTAGCGATCCAAGTCCCAAGAATAGAGATTGTGAGCACAAAAGGCCTCAGCCGGTCAGCCCCGGGCTGGGGCCTTTCCGTGTCTGGCCAGTGCGACATCGAGTTGCGCACACGAAACAATGTTGCATGTCGACACTGTTCCTACCGCCATGCTACCGCATGGCGGACAGGGAACCTGAGTGACCTCGTGATTTCGATCCGCCGACCTTACAGCTTTAGCCGCCTGCGCAACTGGCGCGGGCTCGTGGCCGTGTTGGTGGCGACCATGTACCTGCTATCGGGCGTGCTCCATGGCGCGCACGACATCGATGTCACCAGCCCTTCCGACGGCTCGGAGATCGCCTCGATCCTCGACGACGGTTCCGCCGGCCACGGCGATCACAAGGTCCTCGCCGGCCATCACTGCCACGGCTGCTTCTCGGTCGCTGTCGCGCAGCCTCTGCAAGCGAGCATCGGAACCGAGCTGGTCGACGCCACACCCGTGCCGCATCATCCGATGCTGAGCGGAATTGCGCCGGATACGGATTCCCCGCCTCCCAAACACCTGGCCTGAACGGATCAGCCGGGCGCTGCGCGCGCCCATCGATTCTCCTTCACAGGTCCTATTCATGTTTTGCAGGCGAACGGCCGCGCGCATGGCGTGCGCGATGGCCTTTCTCATCAGCCCATTCCTGGTGCTGCCTTCCGACGCCCAGACCCTGTCCATGCGCGCGGCGCTCTCGCGCGCGCTCGCCGCAAGCCCGCGCCTCACGGCGGCCGAGCGCGACGTCGGCATCGCGACGGGCCAGCGCCTCCAGGCCGGCGCGCTTCTCAATCCGGAACTGTCCTACGAACAGGACAATTCGTTCGGCTCCGGCATCTATCGCGGCACAAAATCAGCCGAGACCACGCTCCAGATCAGCCAGGCCTTTGAGCTGTTCGGCAAGCGCGACGCGCGGATCGCCGCAGGCGCAGCCGGCGTCGAGGTCGCCGCGATCCAGCGCAAGGCCGTCAGGTTAGAGGTGTTGTCGGAGACCGCGATCGCCTTTCTTAGCGTGCTGGGCGCGCAGCGGCGGATCCAGATTCTCGACGAGCAGATCGCCGCGATCGACCGGCTGACGCCGCTTTTGCGACGCCGCGTCGAGGCCGGCGCTTCCTCGCCGGCGGAAACCGGCCGCGCCGAAGTCGCCTCCGCCCTGGTGAAAGCCGACCGCGAGCGCTTCAAAGCGACGCTGGCGAGCGCCCGGCGCGAACTCGCGGTGTTGATGGGCGACACCGCGCCAAAATTCTCCGAGGTCTCCGGCCGGCTCGACACGGGAAGGCCACCTACCTTCCAGTCGGTGGTCGCCGCCATCGATGCCAATCCACAGCTGGTGCGCTGGACGGCGGTTTATGCGCAGCGGAACGCCGAGCTGCTCATGGCTCGGCTCAGGCCTTATCCGGACGTGCGGATCGCGGCCGGCTGGCGCCATTTCAACGAGACCAATGACGATGCGGTGCGCCTCACCGTCTCGGTGCCGATTCCGGTGTTCGACCAGAACCAGGGCAACATCCTTTCGGCGCAGGAGAGCCTCGCCAAGACCAAGGCCGAGCGGGAGGCCAATCGCAATACGCTGATCGTGGTTGCCGGCCGCGCCTATGATTCGCTCCAGGGCTCGCTGCGCGAGCTTGCGGTGCTCCGCGAAACCGCGATCCCGAAGGCGACCGAAGCGGCGGAAGCGATCTCGCAGGGCTACGGCCAGGGCCGCTTCACCCTGCTTGAAGTGCTCGACGCCCAGGCGAGCGTTGCCCAGGCGCGGCTGCGCGAGCAGGAGGCGCTGCAGAATTTCCACACCGGCGTCGCGACCATCGAAGGCCTCGTCGGCAATCCTTTTGCGCTGGCCCGGGAGAGCGCACGATGAAGACGTCCTCCACCATTCTCGTCGCCATCGTCGCCGTCGCGCTGGGCGCCTGGGGTTATTCCCTGTTCGCGCCGGCCAGGGTCGCACCGACCGAACATGCCGCGGACAGGAAGCAGGAGAAGCCGAACGACCGTGTCGAGCAGGATGAGCATGGCGCCGACCGCATCCGTATCTCCGACGTCAAGCTTGCGGCTGCCGGCGTGACGCTGGCGGAGGCCGCGAGCGCCACGCTGACCGACACGCTCGCCTTCAACGGTATCTTGCGCGCCAACCAGGAAGCCGTCGTGCAGGTGACGCCGCGCTTTCCGGGCATTGCCAAGTCGATCCAGAAGCGCATCGGCGACAAGGTCGCCAAGGACGATTTGCTGGTCACGATCGAGAGCAACCAGAGCCTCACCGTCTATGAGCTCAAGGCGCCGATCGCGGGCACCATCATCGAGCGGCAGATCTCGCTCGGCGAATATGCCTCCGAACAGAAACCGGCCTTCGTCGTCGCCGACCTCTCGACCATCTGGGTCGATCTGTCGATCTACCGGCAGGACCTCCGGCGCGTTCGCCTCAACGACGAAGTCCTGATCGATCCCGACGACGGCCGCGGCGAGATCAAGGGCACGATCTCCTACATGGCGCCGATCGGAAGCAGCGAGACCCAGACCGCGCTTGCGCGCGTGCTGCTGCAAAATCCCGACGGCCGGCTCCGGCCCGGGCTGTTCGCCACGGCGCGGTTGATCCTCGCCGCCCGCAACGTCGCGGTCGCCGTGCGCCGAAGTGCGATCCAGATGCTTGAGAACAGGACCATCGTGTTCGTTCGCGAGGACGGCGACAAGATCGAGGCGCGGCCGGTGGAAACAGGCGATTCCGATCCGCGCTTCGTGGAGATCCGCGCAGGGCTCTCGGCCGGCGAGCACTATGTCGCCGAGAACAGCTTCGTCGTGAAGGCTGAGATGGGCAAGGGAGACGCCGGTCATGATTGACGCGCTCCTCGCCTTCTCGGTTCGCCAGCGCTGGCTGGTGGTGGTGCTCGCACTCGCGGCCGGCGCCTTCGGCGCCTGGAATTTCACGCGTCTGCCGATCGACGCGGTGCCCGACGTCACCAACGTGCAGGTCCAGATCAACACGCGCGCGCCCGGCCTGTCGCCGCTGGAAGCCGAGCAGCGCATCACCTTCCCGATCGAGACCGCGATGGGAGGCCTGCCGAAGCTCGATTACACCCGCTCGATCTCGCGCTACGGACTGAGCCAGATCACCGTCGTGTTCCAGGACGGCACCGACATCTATTTTGCACGCCAGCTCGTCAACGAACGCATCCAGCAGGCCCGCGACCAGTTGCCGGCCGGCGTCGAGGTCGCGATGGGGCCGATCTCGACCGGGCTCGGCGAGATCTATGTCTACTCCGTCGAAGCCGAGGCCGGTGCGAAGTCGCCGACCGGCGCCGAATTCACCCCGACGGAGCTGCGCACCATTCAGGACTGGATCATCAAGCCGCAACTGCGCACCATCCCCGGCGTGATCGAGGTCAACTCGATCGGCGGATATGAGCGGCAATTCCATGTGCTGCCGATCCCCGGACGGCTGATGGCCTATCGTCTCGGTTTCCGCGACATCATGACGGCGCTGGCCGTCAACAATGCCAATGTCGGCGCCGGCTATATCGAGCGCAACGGCGAGCAATATCTCGTGCGCGCCCCCGGCCAGGTCGCCGATATCGAGGACATCCGCGACATCGTGATCGGGTCGCGCGGCGGCGTCCCGGTGCGCATCCGCGATGTCGCCGAGGTCCAGGAGGGCCAGGACCTGCGCACCGGTGCGGCGACGGCGAACGGAAGCGAGACCGTGCTCGGTACCGCCATGCTGCTGATCGGCGAGAACAGCCGATCCGTGGCCCAGCGCGTGGGGGCAAGGCTCAAGGAGATCGCGAAATCGCTGCCTGATGGCGTCATCGCGCGCGTAGTCTACGACCGCACCCATCTGGTGGAGGCAACCATTCGGACCGTCGAGAAGAACCTCGTCGAGGGCGCGGCGCTGGTGATCGCGGTGCTGTTCCTGATCCTCGGCAACATCCGCGCAGCGCTGATCACCGCCTGCGTCATTCCCCTCTCCATGCTGTTCACGATCACTGGCATGGTCGAGAGCAGGGTCAGCGCCAATCTGATGAGCCTCGGCGCGATCGATTTCGGCATCATCGTCGACGGCGCGGTCATCATCGTCGAGAACTGCCTGCGGCTGCTCGCCGCCGAGCAGCACCGCCGCGGACGTCTGCTGTCGCTGGAAGAGCGGCTCGAGACCATCCGTGCCGGAAGCAGCGAGGTGATCAAGCCGAGCCTATTCGGCACGCTGATCATTGCCGTCGTCTATCTGCCGGTCCTTACCCTGACCGGAACCGAGGGCAAGATGTTCACGCCGATGGCACTCACCGTGCTGATGGCGCTCGCAGGCGCGACGCTGCTGTCGGTCACCTTCGTTCCGGCCGCAATCGCGATCTTCGTCACCGGCACGGTCTCGGAAAAGGAGAACATTTTCATGCGGGCGGCCAGGCGGTTCTATGTGCCGCTGCTCGACCGCGCCATCCGATATCGCCGCAGCGTCGCGTTCGGTGCCGTGCTGATCGTTGCCGGCAGCCTGTTTGCCGCGACCCGCATGGGAGGCGAATTCATTCCAAGCCTCGACGAAGGCGACATCACCATCGAGTCCATCCGCATTCCCGGTACCAGCCTGACCCAGAGCGTCGACATGCAGCTCCGCCTGGAGAAGGCGGTGAAGCAAGTGCCGGAAGTGGCGACCATCTTCTCCAAGATCGGCACCGCCGAGATCGCCAACGACCCGATGCCGCCGAACGCCGCCGACACCTACGTCACGCTCAAACCGCGCGACCAATGGCCCGATCCCGCCAAGCCGAAGGACGAGGTGGTCGCCGAGCTCGAGCGCGCCGCCAACACCCTTCCCGGCACGGCCTATGGCATGACCCAGCCGATCCAGATGCGCTTCAACGAGCTCATCGCCGGCATCCGCAGCGACGTCGGCGTCAAGATCTTTGGCGACGATCTCGACGTGCTCGCGGGCATCGCCCAGCAGGTGCACGGCGTGGTCCGCAGCATCGAGGGTGCGGCGGACGTGAAGACCGAGCAGATCGCGGGCCTGCCGATCCTCACCGTCAAGCTCGACCGGCAGGCGCTGTCGCGTTACGGCCTCAGCCTCAGCGAGGTGCAAAACCTCGTCGAGATCGCGATCGGCGGCAAGCCGGTCGGAAAGCTGTTCGAGGGTGACCGCCGCTTCGATATCGTGGTGCGCCTGCCCGAAAGCCTGCGGGCCGATCCGGATGCGATCAAGTCGCTGCCGATCCCGCTGCCGCCGGGGGAGGATGTGGCGGCCGTCACGAAGACCGCGTGGCCGGGTGCGTCGGGCACGACGTTGCGCTACGTGCCCCTGTCCTCCGTTGCGGCAATCGAGATCGCGCCCGGCCCCAACCAGATCAGCCGGGAGAACGGCAAACGGCGCGTGGTGGTGATGGCCAATGTCAGGGGGCGCGACCTTCGCTCCTTCGTCGCCGAGGCCCAGGAGGCCGTCTCAGAGAAGGTCAGGCTGCCGCCGGGCTACTGGATCGGCTGGGGCGGTCAGTTCGAGCAGCTGGTCTTGGCGACCAAGCGGCTGACCATCGTCGTGCCGGTGGCTCTGCTGCTGGTGTTCCTGCTGCTGTTCATGGGCATGGGGTCGGCGGCGGATGCGGCTCTCGTGTTCTCCGGCGTGCCGCTGGCATTGACAGGCGGCGTCGCCGCGCTCTTGCTGCGCGGCATCCCGCTGTCGATCAGCGCGGGCGTCGGCTTCATCGCGCTGTCGGGCGTGGCCGTACTCAACGGGCTCGTCATCATCGCCTTCATCGAGCGGCTGCGCAGCGAGGGGCGATCCGTTGCCGACGCGGTGCGCGAAGGCGCACTGACGCGGCTGCGCCCGGTGCTGATGACAGCACTGGTTGCCTCCCTCGGCTTCGTGCCGATGGCACTCGCCACCCGCGCCGGTGCCGAGGTGCAGCGACCGCTCGCGACCGTGGTGATCGGCGGCATCATCTCCTCCACCGTGCTGACTCTGTTGGTGCTGCCGGCGCTCTACGTGCTGTTCCGTCGTGACGCGGTGAGCAAAACGCCTACAATGGCGCCTGATTTGGCGGCTTCCGGGGAGCGCTAGACGTGGGCAGCCACGACCATCACCACCATGGCCACGGCGGGCACGACCATGGTCATGACCACGGCCACGCTCATGGCCCTGGCCACGCGCATGTCCATGCGCCCGCCAATTTCGGCACGGCGTTCGCGATCGGCATTGTGCTCAACACCGCCTTGGTCGTGGCCGAAGCGGTCTATGGCTATATCAGCAACTCCACCGCGCTGCTTGCGGACGCCGGCCATAACCTCGGCGACGTGCTCGGCCTTGTCGTGGCCTGGGGTGCGTCGATCGCAGCGAGGCGTGCGCCAAGCGGCCGCTTCACCTACGGCCTGCGCGCCTCCACCATCCTGGCGGCGCTCGCGAATGCGGTGTTCCTGCTGGTCGCGACCGGCGCGATCGGCTGGGAGGCGATCCTGCGCCTGCGCGCGCCTGAGCCGATCGCGGGTGTGACGGTGATGGTCGTTGCAGGCATCGGCATCCTCATCAACGGTTTCACCGCCATGCTGTTCGCAAGCGGACGCAAGGACGACATCAACATCGAAGGCGCCTACCTGCACATGGCAGCCGACGCCGCGGTATCGCTCGGCGTCGTGGTCTCGGCGGCGCTGATCATCTGGACCGGCTGGCTCTGGCTCGATCCTGTCACGAGCCTCATCATCTGCGCCATCATCCTCTGGAGCACCACCAGCCTGCTCCGCGCCTCAATCGACATGTCGATGGCGGCAGCGCCCAAGGGCACCGACCTCGCCGCGATCAGGGCGTTCCTGCTGGCGCGGCCGGGCGTGTCCGCGATCCACGATCTGCACGTCTGGCCGATCTCCACCACCGAGACCGCGCTGACGTGCCACCTCGTGATGCCCACTGGGGCGGTCGATGCGTTCCTGATGGAAACGGCGCAGCTGTTGAAGACGTCGTTCCGCATCGGCCACACCACGCTTCAGGTCGAGACACATCCCGACAATGGCTGCGCGCTGGCGCCGGATGATGTGGTGTGAGGCATTCTGCCTCCGCATCGTCATTGCGAGGAGCTCGTGACAAAACTGCGCAGCAATTTTGCACTGAAGCGACGAAGCAATCCAGCGCGTCCGTGGAGGCAGTCTGGATTGCTTCGCTGCGCTCGCAATGACGGCGTGGAGGGAGCAGCGCTTATGCCGGCTTCGCCGTCACGATCCAGATCGCGCCCTGCAACGCTACGCTCTGTCCCCTGAGGAACGGCGCGAGTGTCTCGCGGATGGAGGCTTTTGCGGCCTCATAGGTTTCTTGCGGATGGCCCTGCAGCGCTCGGCTTGCCGGTCCGATTTGCAAGGCCCCGTCGACGGCGGCATCGAGCCCGCCGCCGATCGCGATGTCCATCGCGAGGTTGTGCGGCTCCATTGCGACGTCCACGAAGCCGGCACCTTTCAGGATTCGCATCACGCGCTCTTCGGAGGCGAAGGCGAACGGACCCGGCTCTTCCGGCCCGACCGGCGGCATTTTGGGGACGTGTTTGTAGACCGCCATCAGCGGCGTCATCATCCACGGATTTTCCTTCGGCTCGCGCCAGCAGACGAAGGCGAGCCGCCCGGACGATTTCAGCGCGCGACGGAGGTTGGTGAAGGACGCAATGGGATCGGCGAAGAACATCACGCCGAAACGCGAAGCCAGGAGATCAAAGCTTGCCGGCTCGAACGGATGCACCGTCGCATCCGCCAGCACGAAATCGAGCGGCAGGTCCTTTGGCGCGAGTGCACGCGCCTGCGACAGCATCGGGGCGGACACGTCGAGGCCGAGCGCAAATCCGTTCGGCGCCACCGCCTTGGCGAAAGCGACCGTGGTCGCGCCGGAGCCGCAGCCGACATCGAGGACGCGCTCGCCCGGCCTCGGCCTGGCGCGGTCGATCAGGACATCGGCGATCGGCCCGAGCAGCGTCTCCTGCACGGCGTGACGGTCGGCCCAACGCTGTCCGCTCGGGCCGTTCCAATAGGCGACCTGGTCCGCGTTTTGCTCGTGTCCGCTTGGCTGTTCCATCGGGTCCCCTGTCGCTTCGCCAGCGCTGATACCACGCCGGAAGCCCATCAAGCGGTCAAATGAGCGCGCCTTGCGGCAAGACCGCCTCTTGCTCCAACACCCGCCGGAGCGCTAAAGAGGCGCCGTGGGGCGGTTAGCTCAGCTGGTTAGAGCATCTCGTTTACACCGAGAGGGTCCGCGGTTCGAATCCGTGACCGCCCACCAGCCTTCGCCTGCTTCGCAGGCTACGGCCTGGCAAGCCAGCCGAGGCGCTCCTTGGCGCGAAGCTGGCGAAGGCTGCCACGCCGAAGCCGTTTGGCGGAGGCGGGCTTGTCGCAAGCCAACCTCAATCCCCTGGCCGCCCCGGCAACAACGGCACCGCATCGATCCACACCGCCGCCGAATGGCACCAGATCTGCCTGACGGGCCGCAAGGCGTCGCGCTGGCGGATGCTGCCCCAGCGGATGCCCCAATCGTCGGCCTGGTCGCCCTCGCCGCTGGTGAACAGCGGGGAACCGCAATCGCCGCAAAAGTGCTGGAAGCGCATCCGGCCGTTGTCGCCACGCTTGCCGTAGACCTTCGGGGTGCCGCTGGTGAGCTTGACGTCCGCACCGGAACAGATCGCTGTCACCCGGAACGGCGATCCCGTCAGGGTCTGGCAATCCCGGCAATGGCAGACCGACACCGCCTCGGGATCGATCTCGGCTTCAAAGGTGATCCGCCCGCAATGGCATTGTCCGTCGATCTGCATCGCTTTCGTCCCCTTGTCCCCCAAAACAAAAACGGCGCCCGAAGGCGCCGTTTATCATTTTTCGCTGAATCTCAGTGAGCGGTCAGGCCTCCGGCGGCTTCGTCGCCGTCGGGCTTCACCGTCACCTTGGTATCCTCTTCCCAGACGATCGGCACCGGCTTCTTCACCAGCGCCTTGGCGACGACGTCGTCCAGACGCGACACCGGGATGATATCCATGCCGCCCTTGATCGCATCGGAAATCTCCGTGAGATCCTTGGCGTTGTCCTCCGGGATCAGCACCGTCTTGATGCCGCCGCGGGCAGCGGCCAGCAGCTTCTCCTTCAGACCACCGATCGGCAGCACGCGGCCGCGCAGCGTGATCTCGCCGGTCATCGCGACATCGTGGCGGACCGGGATTCCGGTCATGACCGATATGATCGCGGTGGCCATAGCCACGCCCGCCGACGGACCGTCCTTCGGCGTCGCGCCCTCCGGCACGTGCACGTGGATGTCGCGCCGGTCGAACAGCGGCGGCTCGATGCCGTAGGTGATCGCGCGCGAGCGGACGTAGGACGCCGCCGCCGAGATCGATTCCTTCATCACGTCGCGCAGATTGCCCGTGACCGTCATCTTGCCCTTGCCGGGCATCATGACGCCTTCGATGGTCAGCAGCTCGCCGCCGACATCGGTCCAGGCAAGGCCGGTGACGATGCCGACCTGCGGCTCGCTCTCGATCTCG
>JAEWFG010000082.1 GCA_023388935.1 Pseudomonadota bacterium
CATTTCACGGCGACTTGAGACTCTGGGTCGTCTCTAGTGCTATACTACTATTTGGGCAGGTCCCTCATCTCGGCGACAGAGAGCGTGTCCGATCGGCAAAAAAAGGGCCTCCTTTCCGGCCCGCTGATTGCGCTGGCAATCGCGGCGGGAATTTTGTTTGGCGTTGGTGAACCGAGCTCAGCGCAGTTTTTCAATTTCGGCGGATTTCAGCAGCGGCCGCAGCCGGTACGCGGTGGTGGGTCGTTCGGTGGCGGCTGGTTTGGTACCGGCTCTTTTGAGCCGTTTCAACAACGTATGCCCCAGCCTCGTTGGGAGAGGCGGCAAACCGCACCGTCCGCCCGCGAGGATTCTTCACGAGCGCCGTCGCCGGCCAAGCGGGACACGCCCCCCGAGCGCAACGTCCTGGTGCTCGGCGACAGCATGGCGGACTGGCTGGCGTACGGTCTGGAAGACGCCTATGCCGAGCAGCCGGACATGGGCGTCGTTCGCCGTCACAAGACGACTTCCGGCCTCATCAAGTACCAGCCGAAAGGCGAGCCTTCGGATTGGATAGCCGCGGCGAAAGCCATTCTCGCCAGCGAAAAACCCAACGCCATCGTCGTCATGCTCGGCCTCGATGACCGGACGGCGATCCGTGAGCCCGTGACCGACACGTCCGCCAAGCCAGCGGACAAGAAGAACGACAAGAACGCGCGCGGCAAGCCACAAGCCAAGTCGGCAGATCCCAAGAACGATATCAAGAACGACGTCGAGAGCAAGGCCAAGTCCGGAAGCGCCGACGCAGCCGCCAAGCCGGATGACAGGGGCACCGACAGGGAACTGCCGCAGGACGAGGCTGACAATGGCGACGCGCCGCAGGTGACGGCGCCGGAGAAGAGCGCACGCTCGCCCAACGGTCTGTATGAATTTCACGACGACGGCTGGATCAGGCTCTACAGCAAGAAGATCGAGGAGCTGATCACTGTCCTAAAAAGCAAGGAGGTGCCCGTGCTCTGGGTCAGCCTGCCGGCGATCCGCGGACAAAAGGGAACTGCGGACATGCTATTCCTGGATTCGCTTTATCGCCAGGGCGCCAACAAGGCCGGCATCACCTACGTCGATGCCTGGGACGGCTTTGTCGATGACGACGGCCGCTTTATGCAGAGGGGCCCCGACTTCGAAGGCCAGATTCGCCAGCTGCGCACGCCAGACGGCATCTATTTCACGAAACCGGGCGCGCGCAAGCTCGCACACTATGTCGAGCGCGAGATCGCGCGCCTGTTGGCCGACCGCTCGAGTCTGGTTGCGCTGCCGAGCGAGCCGGCGACGCCTGCCGGGCCCGGCCAGCCCGGACCGCGGCCTTTGGCCGGTCCGATCGTGCCCTTGGTTGCAGCCTCGATCTCGACGGATCAGTTGCTGGGCGGACCGGGAACGCGTCCGGCCGCGCTCGACGAACTCGCGACTAAGACGCTGGTCAGGGGCGAACCGCTGAACCCGCCTGCCGGCCGCGCGGATGACTATTCCTGGCCGCGCCGCGAGATCGGTGTTGAACAGGCCGGCAATGAGGCGTCAGTCGCATCGGTATCGATGGCGTCCTCGGCATCGCTAAGGCCGAAAAAGCATGGCCGGTAGGAGTTGCTCGGCACACTTGAGGCCCCTCCGGGGGCCCCGACGTGTAGATCGGCCCGAGCATGTCCATCAGGCGTTAACTCGCATGCTTCGGCGCCGATGTGCAGCCGTCGGCAAGCAAGATACTCAATTGGCCGGTGGATCAGAGTGTACGGGATGGCTGAAAAAGACCAACCCAGAGATGAAGGTGCCACGGCCGACTTCGCCGACGACGAGGCCACGACGCAGCAATTCGGCGTAGACGCGACTTGCGGTCGAGGCCGCGATCTTGCGCTCCCAGGCGAAATTGCGTTGCGGCGGCAGGCGGTCGCCCGGCTGGAAGGAGCAGGGGGCTGAGCCTCTAGCCCGCGCTCGGCGTTATGCTGAGCACAGTGCTCACGCGGCAACGAGGAGGTTCGTTTTGAAGTTCTTCCAAGAAGCCTTCCGCTTCACGCGCGAACAACGCAACGCGATCGTGGGCTGTGTCATAGCTCTGGACGTTTTGGTCATTTTGACGTAGGGAGCAATTGAACCCCTGGAGCCGAAGACTAATGGCCAACATCGATCCGATCCGTCGCGCCGAGATCGGCCGCGAGAAGCGAGCGAGGACCCGCGCCCAGCTCGTTGCCGCAGCGAGTGCGCTATTCGCGCGACAGGCGGTGGAATCGGTCACGGTCGACGACGTGGTCCGGCAAGCTGATGTCGCCAAGGGGACGTTCTACGTTCACTTCGCAGACCTGCGTGAATTGACGGCCGCCGTGGCTGACGAGTTGATCAAGACAATCGATGATCTGCTCCAACCGGTCCGGCTTTCTATCGATGATCCAGCGGTCCGCATTGCCTTTGGATGCAGCTGCTTCATCGATCGGGCGTTCGCCGATCCCAGTTGGGCTGGTGTGGCGGCGCGTATGGCCGCAGCGGAGGAGAACGTCGGGCACATCGCCCGCCGGCGTCTGCTCGAAGATCTCAAGCGGCGCCTGAAGGGCCTGTCGCAGGGCGGCGCGATAAGCGCCGAGCTCGGTCTGGAGGTTGTGGTCGGCATCATGCTCCAGGTGCTCGCTGCCATTGCGCAGCGTCGCTTGTCGTCGCGGCACCGCGAAGGCGCGATCGCAGCGATCTTGCGGGCGATCGGACTGGACGCGAGGCAGGTCAAATCTGTGCTCGCGCGCCTTCCAGAGCTCGCGGATGCCCCACGATCGGAACTGCCCCCAAAGAGGGCGAAGCCTCGGCGCGCCCCCGGCTAATCTAGATTACTTATCGTTTTACGGACCGACGATCTCGGTTGCCTGTTCACCGAGGTCAATGGCGCCGTCGCGGCTGCGAATCCGCGCGCTGACACGGTCGC
Source organism: Pseudomonadota bacterium (assembly GCA_023388935.1). Taxonomy (GTDB): domain Bacteria; phylum Pseudomonadota; class Alphaproteobacteria; order Rhizobiales; family Xanthobacteraceae; genus Bradyrhizobium. Next base: position 2,933 of record JAEWFG010000082.1, read on the forward strand.
CCGGATTGAGATACTGCTGCCGGCGCGCCTGGGCATTGAGGAAAAGCTTCCAAAGCACTCGCTCCGGCAACACCTGCAGCAATCGGCGCACTGGCGGCGGTGGTACCCGCAGGGCGCAGCCGCTCGGTGTTCCGGTCAACAGCACGTCGCCGCTGAGGATGTTGGCGAAGGTGGACAGCTCGGAGATTGTTTCGGCGGGCTTGAACACCAGGTTGGCGGTAGTGTCGCGCTGCCGTGGCGTGCCGTTGACGTCGAGCTCGAGCGCGAGGTCGTCGACACGAGAAAATTCGTCGCGCTCCAGAACAGTCAGCCACGGGCCGATCGGGCAGAAGCCGCGGTAGCTCTTGCCTTTGAAGAACTGGGTCTGCGGCAGCTGCACGTCGCGCGCGCTGAGATCGTTGGCGATGGTGATCGCGAACACGTAGTCGGCAAGGTTTTCGCGCCTGATCGTGACGGCCGACGAGATCGGGCGGCGAAATACCAGCGCGAGCTCGATCTCGTAGTCCAGGAGCTTGACGTGGGCGGGGCGGGTCACCGCCTCGCGAGCTGAGCAGACCGAGGCGTCGGCCTTGGTGAAGAACATGTTGAACAGCTTGGCGTCCGGATCCATGCCGGATTCAATCATGTGCTCACGGTAGTTGGCCCCCTGGCAATAAAGCCGGCATGGTGTCGTAACCGGCGATAGGATCGTGATCGACGCCAAAGTGATGCGCGGACCGCGGCCGCGCGCCTCGCGCCAGTCGGCTTCGCCCAGTTCGATCAGCGCTGCAGTGGTCGGATAGTCTCCCGACAGCGGCGCGATTTGCGCGCCCATCACCACACCCCAGCGGGGGCCATGACCTGCTTCGAAGCGCACGAGATTGGTCGCCACAGCATCCTCCTTGCGTTGCCTGCCGCCGGATCCGCTCGCTTTTTTGCCGTCTCGACAACGGCTTGTCAGCTTTTCGGATCTGGTCAAAATCTCATATTGACTAAATCGTCGTTATGACTATCATGTTCAAAAATATTTGTCGACCCCCGTTGTCGAGGTGAGGAAGCTCAGATGAGTGTGGAAGGCATGGCGGTGCGGATACCGTTGCGGGACGTAGAGGTAGCAGTCGTTGGCGCCGGACCGGTTGGACTGATGTTGGCGAACTTGCTCGGCGTCGCGGGCGTGCAGGTCGCGGTGCTCGAGGTCAATGATGGCCTGCTCGGATTGCCGCGGGCCATCGCCTACGATGCGGAGACGCTGCGGCTGTTCTCAGAGATCGGACTGCTCAACGACATCAAGCCCGGACTCATCCAAAACCCGCATGTCCGTCATCTCAATGCGCGCGGTCGCGTGCTGATGCAGATGGACCCGCCGGCCTGCGGGCCGTTCGGCCATTCGTCGCTGGGCACCTTCTACCAGCCGGATTTCGAGCGGGTGTTGCTGCAGGGCCTGACCCGGTTCCACAACGTCAGGGTGTCCTTCGGGCATACCGTCACTGGGCTGACACTGGGCCGTGACGATGCCGTGCTGTCGATCGCAGCGCGCCAAGGCGCCAGCACGTTGCGGGCGAAATTCGTGGTCGGTTGCGACGGCGGCACGAGCCGGGTGCGCGATATGCTCGGCGCGAGACTGGTCGGCTCGACTTATATGCAGCGCTGGCTGGTGGTCGATGCCATTGTCAAAGGACACGACGTCCATCAAATCAGCTTCCATTGCGATCCGAGCCGTCCGCGCGTGGAATTGCCGGCCGTGGGCGATCGTGTGCGCTGGGAATTCATGCAGCTCCCCGGCGAAACCGAGCAGGAGCTGAAGAACGATCGCCGGATTATGGCGCTGATTACGGACAACACGCGGTATCGCGAGGTCCAGATCGAACGCAAGGCAGTCTATACCTTTCACGCCCGCGTTGCCGACCGCTGGCGCAATGGCCGCGGATTTCTTGCCGGCGATGCCGCGCATCTGATGCCGCCGTTCGCCGGCCAGGGCATGAATGGCGGCATGAAGGATGCGGTCAATCTCGCTTGGAAACTCTCGTCTGTGCTCAAGGGACTTGCAGCCGAAACAATCCTCGACAGCTACGAGCAGGAACGCGCGCCGGTGGTGCGCAAGATGGTCGAGGTGTCGCGCCGACTTGGCGCCCTGATCATGCCGACCAACCGACGCGCCGCCGCGTTGCGCGACGCGATCTTCGCCTGCCTAAACATGTCACGTGCGTTTCGCGATTTCATCGGCCGTGGCGGGGTGGTGCCGCCGCCGGCGATCGGCCGCAGCGCGCTAATCGGGGCAGGGAGCGATGCCTTGATAGGCCAGATGCTGCCGCAGCCAAGCGTCAAGACGACGGACGGCTCGTTCCCGCTCGATGCGTTTCAGGCGTGGCAGCAGTGGATGGTGCTCGGAATCGGCATTGATCCGGCAACGATGCTGTCGCCGCGCGACCTGGGCATCCTCGACGCGCTCGACGTCCGCTTTGCCTGCATCAACGGCCGCCGCGAGAGCGCGCGGACGCTCGAACTGCAATGCGATGACGCCACCTTCCACGCTTGGGCGAAGCGTTACGCGGTTCGGGCGGTGCTGGTACGCCCGGACCGCTTCATTGCCGACCGGCTCGATCCGCATGGACGCGATCTGCGCGTTCTTAACGCATTCGCACGATCGCTCGGTGTCACCGCGCCGCCGATCGCGGCCTGAGTTCAGGAGGTGTATATGAATCATCTGTCGCTGAAGTGTGGTCCGGGCAGCATCGTATTGCGGCGTAGCGTTGCGCCCGTGGTGAAGGTGAACCAGCTGATTTACGCGCATTTCCAGCGCCCTGATCTCGAAATCGCGGAACGCTATCTCATCGACTTTGGCCTGGTGCGCGCCACGCGCTCGGAAAATGAGCTGTTCATGCGCGGCACCGGGCCCGTGCCGTACATCTATCGTATCACGCGGGGGCTCAAGCCGCGCTTCCTCGGGATGGGCCTTTCGGTGCCAAAAGCCGAGGATCTTGACAAGCTGGCCCGCAAGCTCGGCGGCCGGATCGAGCGCGCGGAAGGGCCAGGAGGCGGCTCGGTCGTGCACCTGCGCGATCCGGACGGGGTTGCGGTCCACGTTCACCAGGGCTTCACCCCGGCCGAGCCGCTGCCGGTTCGGCCGCAGATCCTGCACAACGCGCCGAGCCAGACCGTACGTGTCAACGATACTCAGCGGCCGAAGCTCGAGCCGCCGCAGGTCACCAAGCTCGGCCATCTCGTGCTTGAGACGCCCGATTTCACCCGGAGCGTACGCTGGTACATGGATACGTTCGGGTTCATTCCGTCCGACGTGATGTGCCTCGCCGACGGCACGCCGGTGGGCTCGTTCACGCGGCTCGATCGCGGCAACGAGCCGACCGACCATCATACGGTCTTCATTGCCATGGGAATGGAGTCGAAGGTCGATCATGTGGCGTTTGAGGTCGTCGATCTCGACGCCGTGGAAATGGGTCAGCAAGTGCTGATGGCGAAACGTTATCACCACGCCTGGGGGGTGGGCCGTCACCGGCTCGGTAGCCAGATCTTCGACTATTGGCGCGATCCCTGGGGCCAGAAGCACGAGCACTACGCCGATGGCGATTTGTTCGACGCTGCGCAACCGGCCGGCTATCACCTGATGGACCGCGAGGGCCTCTATCAGTGGGGACCGGACCTGCCCGACGACTTCATTGACGCGCGCATGACCCCGGCGCGACTCTGGCAGGTGCTGAAGCTCGCGGTCAAGGACAAGGCGCGGGTGAAGCTGCTGGTCGCGCTCAAGAACAGCATGGCGAGCCCGGGCCGCCAATGGCAGCGCTGAGTGCACGATCTCATGATATTCTGCAAAGGCGTCCGATGCCGGTACGGGATCTTTCCGACATTCAGAGAATCGAGACCAAGCCTCTTGAAACTCAAGACCTGCCGCCGACCACTTATGAGGTCTTTGCGGCCGGCGCGCAACGCTGGCCAGGCCGCAAGGCACTAACGTTCTTTCTCAACGCGGACGCCTATCAGCGCGCTTCCACTTGGACCTACACGGAGCTTCTGGCCGAAATCACCCGGGCTGCGAACGCACTTCACGCCTTCGGCGTCAGTGCCGAGCATCCGGTCGCTTATGTGCTGCCGAACCTGCCGGAAACCCATTTCACGATCTGGGGCGGCGAGGCGGCCGGTGTGGTGCTCGCGGTTAATCCGCTGCTCGAACCGGAGCTGATTAACGAGATCCTTCGCGCAGCCAAGGTGCGGGTGCTCGTGACCCTCGCGCCGGTCCCCGGTGTTGACCTCTGGGGCAGGCTCGCTCCGCATCTTTCAGCGCTCTCCGACCTGCATGTGGTCGCGCTGGTGGATATGATCACTTACGCCGGAGGAGCCGCTGGCGCATCGGTGGCTACGGCCATATCGAGCTTGCCGGATGCCAGCTTCGAGATCGTGGATTTCCGAGCGGCGATGCAGGCCCAGCCGGCCGATCGTCTGGTCGCGCCGCGGCCGGCCACAGAACGTTCAATTTCGTCCTTTTTCTGCACAGGCGGCACGACAGGCGCGCCGAAGATTGCGGCGCGCACGCACGCCAACGAGATCTTCAATGCCTGGGCCGTCGCGCAAGTGCTCGGTGAGCGCGAGGAGCCGCGGACCTATTTCTGCGGGCTGCCGCTGTTCCATGTCAACGCGCAGCTCGTCACCGGGCTGTTACCATGGATGTATGGCGACCACGTGCTGCTTGCCACACCGGAGGGCTATCGCGGCAAGAACTTGATCACGCGATTTTGGGAGATCGCCGCTCACTATCGCATAGCGACGTTCTCAGGGGTGCCGACCATCTATGCTGCCCTGCTCGAGGTGGCAGTCGGCGACAACGACATCTCTGGCCTCGAATATGCGATCTGTGGCGCGGCGACGATGCCCGCGAAGCTGATCGACGCGTTCGAGGCGAAGACGGGCCTCAAGATCCTGGAGGGCTATGGGCTGACCGAGGGCACCTGCGTCTCGTGCCTTAATCCTCCCAGCGGCCTGCGTCGCGCTGGCTCGATCGGTCTGCGCCTCCCGTACCAGGACATGCGGGTTGTCATTCTCGACGATGCAGGGCGTTTCCTCCGGACGGCCGATGTCGACGAGATCGGGTCGATTGCCATCAGCGGGCCCAATGTGTTCGCAGGCTATCTCGATTCGCTGCAGAATAACGATCTGTGGATCGACATCGAGGGTGCACGATGGCTCAACACCGGCGATCTCGGACGACAGGATGGCCAGGGCTATTTCTGGCTCGCCGGCCGGCGCAAGGAGCTGATCATCAGAGGCGGGCACAACATCGATCCGAAGCTGATCGAGGACGTGGTGTCCAAGCACCCGGCGGTGGCGCTGGCGGCCGCCGTGGGTAGCCCCGACCCTTATGCGGGCGAGGTCCCGGTCGTCTATGTCCAGCCGAAGCCGGGCGTCTTGGTCAGCGACAGGGAACTAATGAATTTCGTGGTGGCCCACGTTCCCGAGCGGGCGGCGATCCCCAAGCAGGTCAAGGTCATGCCATTGTTGCCGGTGACCGCCATTGGCAAGATCTTCAAGCCGGCGCTGCAACAGCGCGAGATCGAATCTACCGTTCGCGCCGAGGCGGCGAAGGTGGGCGCGTCAATCGGCGAGCTTTGGTTCGAACGCGATCCTCGGCAGGGGCAGGTCGCGCGCATTCGCGCGAGCGCGGGTGCTGCGCCGCTGAAAGCAGCGCTTGAGCGCTACACCTTCAAGTCTGAGGTGCTGAATAGTGCAGCGGCGCAGTTCCCGAACTGACTAGCTAGTCCGACGTTGCACGGTTGCGACCATGAGCCCGCCGGATAAATAGGCGGCTGTTCTCGCGGTGACATCGCACCAGGGTTAGGACGAGTGCTCCTTCTTCGAGCGCAGTCCTCTCAACATCGAAAGGGCGGCCGGCACCAGCAGCTTTTCCGCCGCGATGTCGAGCGGATTGTGGACGAGCGTGGTAACGCTCTGCTTCACGTTCCTGATCTCCTGCCCCATCGCCTCGATCGTTAGCTTGAGATCGCGGGCATCCTCATGAAGCTGGTCGAGGGCGGTCTTACGCACTTCGAGCGCCACATCGATTTCCGGTCCCGGCCGCGATTTGCTGGCCAGCAAGAGCACGATCAGCGCAATCGCAAGATCCACGACCGCCATGACAGTCGCCGCCCAGACTGTTCCTAGCGAATTTTGCAGAGCGTTGTAGCCGGCGACATTCGCCATGCCGAGCCCAAACACGCCGATCAGGGCGGCAAAAACAAACAAGCCCAGTCGGCGCGCCAGCACGTTGAGCCAGATCTTTCCGATCAGCATATCTGCCTTGCGCAGAACTTGAAGATCACGCAGAAGATGATCGATCATGGTGCGGCTCCTCATCGCCTGCCAAGTAGGCGGCCGATCAAAATACCGAGGACTAGCGCGCCGGCAACGCTCTGGGTTGGATGGGTCGAGATGCTCTTCTCGGCCTCACCAAATAGCTCGGTGACCTCTTCAGCGAGTTGGCGGAGGTATCCCTGCAGCTCCAATTCTTGTGACGGGTTCGGGGAGGTGTCCGGGGCGGTCGTCGGTGCGATGACGTGCCCTGCGGCTGCCGGCTCGCCGTTTGCGCTGCGCTCTATCTTCGTGGTTGCGAGTTCGTCCTGCAGCGATTTCAACTCGCGCGAAACGACGACATCGATTGCCATGCGTATCTCCCGAATTGCTCAGATCAGAAAAAGCGAGCGAGAGCCGGAGCTGCGGCATCATTTCACCACGGTCACCAGCGGGCTTGATCTGCATCAAATCCGGCGTTGCGACGCGATCCGTGCAGCCGGGAATGACCGGAGCCCAGATTGTGACTGCTGCAGTGTGGCCGTGAGCAATTCCACCCGGTGCGCCACGCCTGGCGCGAAGAACCAAAATTCTGGCGCGCAATCCCAAGACTGCGTTAGATGGCTTGCTAAACTGATCAGCCATGCCTGCACCAATCGAGTCGCGACGGGTTAAGCCCGACCGGACCTATCCGCTTCAATATATCGCTCGCCGTGTTCGTCGGGGTGGGGTTAGTGAAGCTTATTATGTGGTGGCCTACAGGTTGCGCCCATCGCCGCGATGCTCGATCCGCCAAGTACGCTGCACAGGTAATCGCGAAAAGGCGAAATTGCTTTCGCGGTAGTGCTCCTACTTCATTCCCCTCCGGTGACGCCTTCTTGCGTCACGCCACTCCTCCACAATCGGAAGCCCGATCACCAGGATGAGAGGAACGGCTACGACGATTAGCCCGCGACGTGGAACGAGTTCTTGCCGATATCGATGTCGATCAGGGCGATTGCGCAGTAGGATTTCTGAGACATGATGTGCTCCTTGTCTTCGGTGCCCGCCAGCCTCGATCACCGGCGGGGCTGGAGTAGGGCCGGACCAATGCAGCGAGGCTAGCTGCCATTCCAGCGAGCGGCTTGGGGCCAAAAAATGAGCCAGCAACTAATTAGAACGGTTTGACGTGCCGACAGCGGCACCCATTTCAACGTTTCCGCGAATGCTGTCCGAGTTGCCTCACCACGGCAACGCAAGACGGGTCGTGGCCAAAATCGTTCATACATCAGGAGCGTCATTGAGGCGGCCGATCGGGGCGCCGAGATGAGG
>JAEWFG010000108.1 GCA_023388935.1 Pseudomonadota bacterium
AGTCCGTCGGAAGGATGATCGAGCAACATCGTCGTCTCCAGGTTGGATGGATTTTGCAACCTCAGTCTGGCCTCAGACTTGGTCGCTATCCACTCCCCATGGAATCTTCGCTCCGCTCGCAATGACGATGTAGAGATGACGAAGAGCCATGCGGTAGCAAAGTCTTACGCAAGCTCTGGCCGCGGCCTCCGCCCGAGAGTTGCGCGTTTCGTCAGGTTGCGAACCTTTGCCTCACCCCTGGCTCGCCACGCGTGCGCGATCGAGATGCTCCTCGATCTTCGGGCGGTCGCGGGTTCGCTCGAAACTGGTGCAGAGCAGTTCGGTCTCCTCGAGCGAGATCGGGGCGCGATACAGCCGGCACATGAATTCAGCGGTTGCGCGTCCCTTGGCGGTGCCTGGACCGGCGCCGGGGCTGCGTTCGGCGAGAAACATGCAGTCCCGACAGATGCTGGCATCGAGGCGCTGATGGGCCGCGTCGAGGTGATTGAGGATTTCCCGCAGCGAGTCGCGCAGCCTGATGCACTCGTCGGTCCCGAGCGCCGTGACCGCATTCACCACGTGATTGATCGGGTCGTGCTGGCGCAGGCATTTCTCGCCCTGGGCGGTGACGTGGAGCACGACGGAACGCTTGTCCTCGTGCGACGGCTTTCGGACCAGGAAGGACTTGCTCTCCAGCGCCTTCACGATCTGCGATGCCGTCGCCCTGGTGGCGCCGATGAACCCGGCGAGCGCGGACGGCGTGCGCGAAAACCTGTTGGCGCGGCCGAGAAAGCGCAGCGCCATCCATTCCCGATCGCGCAATCCATGCTGATCGCCTTCGAAATACCAAGACCGCGCCGCCTGAACCAGCAGCTCGACCGCTTCTCGTGCCAACGGCATGGATTTACCTCGCCCCCGAGACTTCGTCAGCGGTGTCCCGAAGCCGCCTTGCGCGCTGGCTCGCGAATCGTCCGAGAGACGTCAGACAACTGGAGGAGGCCGATGAGCACGCCGTGCCCGGTTCTTGCTCGAAGGCGCGGACTGCTGGGCGCCTGATCCGGGCCAATGGGCGTCGCGTCGTCCGAAGCGAGAGACTGTGTCGCTCATGGCATATCAATCGCGTCGTCGCCGCACGGGAGCCCGAGTTACCGCCACCAGCCGATGATGGATCGGAATTTTTCAACCAAAGCCCCTCAGTTCAAGTCCACAAGCAGAAGTTTCTTGTTTTCGGTTGAAACGATGAATGAGCTTCTCAACAAAATCAAGTAGAGACGCTCTTGGAGACGCGATGTCGTTGCGGACGAATCTAACGTTCAAGACGATCTCGCTCTTCGGGGCGCATGGTAGTGAACGCAACACGCAGTGTAACGAGCCATTTGCCCGCAACTATGCGACAGTTTGACTGGTCACATCTTGTTGTCTGCCGTTGATGCAACTGGATCGAAGCTTGTACATGACAATGATGTGCATCGGCGCGTCATCCACAACTTGTGCGATCCGTCAGAGAATCGCTGGGCGAAGTCGCAAGAGTTGCACGCGGCGGTTGTCGTGACAATGGCCGCGGAAAGCGTCCGTTGGATCGCTTCCGCCTTGGCCCTCGATCTTCGACCGAACGGTTGACGCGCTCTCGAGGGAAACCGGTTGGCAGCGCGCGTGCGCCGCAAGCGTGGCGACATGCGTCATGCACAGTCGCGACAATGAGCAAGGCGAGATAGCGGGTGCGCGTCGCGCGCCGCCTTGCTAGTCGCCCCTGAGCATGTCCCTCAGCTCGCGGAATGGGTCGGCGCTTGGTGGGGCCGAGGCGTCTTGCCGCATTGCGTTATAAATTCTCGGGACCATGTCGACTGCCTGGTCGAGGCCCGAATCACGTCCGGACTGGTATCCCCCCATCAGGCGAAGGTCGCGCGTGTCCTCGTATTTGGCCATCATGGTGCGCAGCTTGCTCACCAGTTCGCGCTCCTCGGGGTCCCAGACGTTGTGGGCGAGGCGGGAGACCGAGGCCAGAACGTCGACGGCCGGATAGCGCGCCTGGTCGGCGATGTGCCGGCTGAGCACGATGTGCCCGTCGAGCGTGCTGCGGATGGTGTCGGCAATCGGATCGTTGTGATCGTCGCCGTCGACCAGCACGGAGAAAATCCCGGTGATCGTCCCGGATCCTTCCTCGCCGGGGCCGGCGCGCTCCAGAAGGCGCGGCAGGTCGGTGAAGACCGTCGGCGCATAGCCGCGCGCGACCGCGGGTTCGCCGGCGGCGAGGGCGACCTCGCGGGCGGCGTGGGCGAAACGGGTGATTGAATCGACCACGAGCAGGACTGATTCGCCGCGGTCGCGGAAATATTCGGCGACCGCCATTGCGGTCTTCGGCGCCAGCCGCCGCATCATCGGGCTTTCGTCTCCCGTCGATACGATTGTGACAGCGCGGTTGCGGTTGGTGCCGAGCACGTCCTCGATGAATTCGCGTACCTCACGGCCGCGTTCGCCGACGAGCGCCAGCACGACGGTGTCAAAACCCTGGCTGCGGGCCAGCATCGCGAGCAGCGTCGACTTGCCGACGCCGGAGCCGGCAAAAACGCCGACGCGCTGGCCGGCGCAGATTGGCGCGAACAGGTCGATGACGCGCACCCCCGTACGCAGTGGCTTGTGGACGCGCGCGCGTTTCATGGCCGAAGGCGCGTCAGCTTCCGCCGAGACGGCGCGCGATCCCGGAGTGAGAGGGCCTTGTCCGTCCAGCGGCGCGCCGAGCGCGTTGATGACGCGGCCCTTCCAGCTCGGATCGGGTGCGAAGGACAGAGGCGGCATCCGGGAGGCGACGGAGCCGAGGCCGCCGGCGAATTGCCGGTCGAACGGCTTGGCGATGATGCCTTCGGTGTCGATCCGCACCACCTCGCCGATCTGGGGCTTGCCGCTGGAGTTGACGCCGATCAGTTCACCAAGCTTGACGAAGCGCGACAGGCCGGAGACGCGGAAATGCGTCGGCGCGATCTCTGAGATCGCGCCGCTGACGCTTGCCAGTGGAGTGCTCTGCTGAAGGTCCAGCAGAGCCCACTCGAGTTGCCGAAGAGCGTTCAAGGAAACCGTCCACCCTCAATGTGCGCGAGGCGCAGTCTACTTGCCGGGTTCGCCCAGCGTCCGGATCGCGTTCTGGAGCGAGTTCTCGGTGCCCTCGATCATCGAATTGGTGCCGTCGAAAGCGCGCGAGGCTGCCATCAGCTTGGTCAATTCGAACATCGGATTGGCGCCGGAGCCCTCGACATAGCCTTGCTTGAAGCCGTCGCGGGAGAAATCGGCGATGGCGGTCGCAGGCTGGTCGGGCGTAACGCCGGAATTGCCGTAGCGTTCGAGATTGGCGTTGGCGGGAATGTTGAACAGGCCGATGGTGCCGATCTCGTTGTTGTCCTGGGTGATCGCGCCGCTGCGCGCGATCGAGACCGGCCCGCCGTTCGGATCGATGGTGATCTGCGCGCCGCCGGCATCGATGACAGGGAAGCCGCTCACGGTCTGGAGGTCTCCGTTGGCAGCGATCTGGAGGCGGCCGTCGCGCGTATAGACCGTGCCGTTCGGACCGGCGAAGGCGAGCCAGCCCTGTCCGACCACGGCGACGTCGAGCGGGTTGCCGGTCTCGGTGATGTTGCCTTGCTCGCGCGAGATGATGTTGTCGCCGGGCGTGGAAAAGGCGACCGGGTTTGCGCCCGCCTTGGACAGCACGGTCTCGAATTTCACGACGTCGGTGCGGAATGCCGCCGTGTTGACGTTGGCGACGTTGTTGGCGATCGTCTGGAGGCGCTTTTCGAGGGCGACCTGCGCCGACAATCCCACATAGAGAGCAGATTGCATGACTTACTTTCCGAACCGGATGGACTGAAGCTTCGAGAGCATGTCGGTATCCATGCTGGTCATCGACGACGCTCCGCCGATCAGGACCAGCGCGGGGTTGGTCGCGTTGTCGCTCTGGGCCTGGGTCGCATCCCACATTGCCGCAAAGCGCTGTACGAATTTGGTGACCTTGGTCGGGTCCTGGAAATCGGTGAGGTTGATCTTGTTCGTGATCATCTTGGCCTGGGCGTCGATGTCGGCCGAGCTGATCGTCGCGGGGAGGCCGAGCGCCGTCTGGACCACCTGGGTCAGCGCCTTGTCCGCGAGGATCTGGTAGGCGGTAGTGACCGTAGAGGCCTTGCGCGTGAAATAGAGTGCCAGCCGAAGACCCTCGTTCTGGTCGCCGGCATTCTCCTCCATCGTCTGCGTGACGTATTGCGTCGCCGTGCCGGTCGTGGCCGCGGCGGTCTGGGTCGCCTGGTCGCCGAGGGCAGCAAAATTGAAGGCGGAGGCGAATTGCCGGTAGCGGGCGTCGGTCAGCTCGTTGGCGAAGGTTGTGTTGTCGGCGACACCCTCGGTCAGCACCTTGCGCATGAACGCCTTGGCGTAGGTCATGTCGCTGAGGCCATAGGCCTTCATCGCGTAGGAGTAGAGGCGATAGTCCTTCAGGAAATCGTCGATGGTCTTCACGTTACCGATATGGCTAAGGAAATAATCGGTCTCGCGGCTGACATCGGGCTCCTTCGCGACCTGCGTCATCGACTTGCCCATGTCCTTGGTTAGTCTGGTGTAGTCCGCGATCGTGGATACCATGACACGCGCCCCTTTGGTCGCCGTTGTGACATCATCGCAAGCTGCCGCGAATTGCTTGCGTGAGGCTGGCGACCGGGAAGCCAGCTTCGCGCAAGCGTCGCCCACTAAATGCTCCCGGTGGGATCGGCGATGGAGCGGTGCGTTGGGCAGTTTCGTGGGGATTGCGATCACGGTGGCGGCACTGCTTGGCGGATTTGCCGCCATGGGCGGGCATCTGGCCGTGCTCATGCAGCCGTGGGAATTCGTGATCATCATGGGCACCGCGGTCGGTACCTTCATCGTGGCCAATCCGTGGAAAACGGTCGTGGATACCGGGGTTGCCACCATGCAGGCCATCACCGGCGCGGTGCCGAGTGAGCGCTACTACCTCGATCTGCTCGGGGCGCTCCATGCCCTGATGCGCGAATTGCGGGGCAAGGGGCGCAACGAGGTCGAGGCGCATATCGATGATCCCGCGTCCTCCGAGATCTTCAAGGCGTTCCCGAGCGTGCTCGGCGACCCGCCGCTGCTCCAGTTCATCTGCGACTATGTCCGCCTCATCATCATGGGCAATGCGCGCACGCACGAGATCGAAGCACTGATGGACGAGGAGATCCACACCATCGTGAAGGCCAAGCTTGCGCCCTACAATGCGATGGTGGTCGTGTCCGAGGCGCTGCCGGCGCTCGGCATCGTCGCCGCCGTGCTCGGCGTCATCAAGGCCATGGGCGCGCTCGACCAGTCGCCGAAGCTCCTTGGCGGCTTCATCGGTGCTGCGCTCGTCGGCACTTTCGCCGGCATCTTTATGTCCTACGGTGTCCTTTCGCCCTTCGCGCTGAAGATCAAGATGACCCGCGAGAAGCGCTGCCGGCCCTACATCATCGTCAAGCAGACGCTGCTTGCCTTCATGAACGGCGCCATGCCCCAGATCGCCGTCGAGCACGGCCGCAAGATGATCGCGAGCACCGAACGGCCCTCGATCGACGTCGTTGAGAACGAGACGATCGCGGGTCCCAAGGCCGTCGTCACCGAGGCGGAGCCCAAGGCTGCACGCGCATGATGATGGAAGACGCCGAAGTCGATCAGCGGAAGCAGCTGCCGAACTATCTGCTGGACGCGGCCGGCATCTCGATCGAACGCATGCCGATGCTCAATGTGATCTTCGATCGCATGGCGGCATCGTGCACGGACAGTCTGCAGCCGATGGCCGGAACGCCCTGCTATTTCTCCGTCAACGGCATCACCAACGACCGCGTCGGCGACATCATCAAGGACTACGAGGGCAACGCGGTCGCCGCCGTGCTCTATGCCGAGCAGTGGGACTCCCGTATCATCATCATGCTCGACCGCGATTTCGTGTTCACCATGGTCGAGGCGATGTTCGGCTCCGACGGCGCCGAACCGCCGCTCGACGTCGAGCGCTCCTTCTCGAACATCGAGATCCGCCTGGTCCAGGCGCTGTTCGAGCGGTTCGCCAAGGCGCTGCAATCCTCCTTCGCCGGCACCTCCAACGTCACCTTCCGCGTCGAGCGGGTCGAGACTGCCATGGCTTCGCTGGCAATCGGGCGGAGCGGCAACATGTCGATCTGCGCGAACATCATGTTGCAAGCGCTCTATCGCGGCGGACAGATGTTTCTCATCATTCCGCACTCCGCGCTCAACCCGCTGCGGCAGAAGCTCGCGCACGTCGTCGTCAGCGACGGCCGCGCAGCCGATCCGCGCTGGCGCGAGCAGATGGAGAGCGAGGTTCACCGGACTGAGGTTACGCTGAGCGCGGTGCTCGACGAGAAGATGGTGTCCCTCGAGGACGTCGCGAAGTTCCAGATCGGCCAGGTCATCGAGCTCGAAGCCACGCCGCGCACGCTGGCCCGGCTCGAGAGCAACAACCAGGTGCTGTTCTGGTGTCAGATCGGCCAGCTTGACGGCTATTACGCCATGCAGGTGGCGGATCCCGTCGACCAGAAGCGGGAGTTCGTCGATGATATCCTATCTCGTTGATGCCGTACTGTTGATCGCGCTGGCCTTCACCAGCATGCGGGTGACCAGGATGCACCGCGAACTGGCGCGGCTGCGCAGCTACCAGGGCGAGTTCTCGACCGTCGTCCACGAGACGGCGGGCGCCTTCGATGCGGTCGTCACCGCGGCGCATGATTCCACTGCAAATCTGGGCCGGCTCGCCGGTGTGCTGAGCACGAAGATCGATCAGGCTCACGAGGTGATCGCGGCGCTCGATGCGCGGAGCGGGCTTCAATCTGCTGCGACCGTGAGCGGTGCCGACGCGAACAAGCATTGAAGCCGAGACTGTCGGAAGAAGTACGATCGGAACGCCGCGGCGCTCCGGGAGCGGAAATACCAAGAGGCGATACCAAATGGCGCAATCCTACGACTATGAGTCTGCGACCAGCGCGCCCGAAGAGGGGCATAACGAGACATCTCCGCTGGAGCGGCTGGCGGAGATTGCCGCGCGCACCGCGGAGGAGACTGGCAAGTTCGCCAATGTCGATGCCATCATGCGTATTCCCGTCACAATGCAAGTGGTGCTCGGATCGGCGACCATTCCGGTCGCGAACCTGATGAAGCTCGGCCGAGGCGCCGTGGTGCCGCTGGATCACCGCGTCGGCGAGCCTGTCGACGTCGTGGTCAACGGCCGCGTCGTTGCCCGCGGCGAGGTGGTCGTCGTGGAAGAGGACAATTCCCGCTTCGGCGTCTCGCTCACGGAGATCGTCGGGCCGCTGGGGCACGGTGATACCTGACCATGGCGGCACAGGTCGGCATCGCTCCCATCAAGCAGCGAGGCGTTGCCACGCTGGGCGGAACCGAAAAGGTCGCAGCGCTCCTGCTGGCCATGGGCCGGCAGGCGGCCGCGAGCGTGCTCCAGCAGTTCGAGCCGCAGGAGATTCGCATCGTCACCAAGGCCGCCGCCGAGTTGCGGCCGATCACGGCGCAGGAGCTGGAGGGGATCGTCGAGGAGTTCGCCCAGCAGTTCTCGATGGGCGCCAACATTCTCGGAACCCTCGGCGGGCTCGAAGCCGTGCTCGGCGACGTGCTTCCGGCCGACCAGGTCTCGCAGATCATGTCGGACCTGCTCGGCAATTCGAGCCGCTCGGTTTGGGATCGCGTCTCGTCGGTGTCCGAAAATTCGCTCGCGAGCTATCTTTCGAAGGAGCATCCGCAGACCGCGGCGTTGATTCTGTCCAAGGTCAAGCCGTCCTGTGCCGCCAAGGTCATGAGCCAGCTGCCCTCGAGCCTGCGCAATGAGCTGATGCGGCGCGTACTCAGCCTCAAGCCGATCGCGGACGACGCCCTGAGGGTCCTCGAGAAGACGCTGCACGAGGATCTGACGCTGAACTTCGCCCGCAACCTCGGCGCGGACACCTACGCACGCGTCGCGGACATCATCAACAAGATGGAGCGCGGCCATATCGAGGACATGCTGAAGAGCCTGTCGGAGAAGCGGCCAAAGTCGGCCGAAGTGCTGAAGGAGCTGTTGTTCACCTTCGACGACGTGGTCAACCTGACGCCGAAGGCACGCACCATGATCTTCGACCAAGTGCCGACCGATCGCATCGTCGTCGCGTTGAAGGGAACCGACAAGCAGTTCCGCGAACTGATCCTGTCCTCGCTCGCCTCTCGCGTCCGTCGCGTCGCCGAGCACGAACTCGCCACCGGCGAGCCGTCGAACCAGCGCGACGTGCTGGAGGCGCGGCGCGTGATCACCGACCTCGCGCTCGACCTTGCGGAGAAGGGCGAAATCGAGCTCAACCCCGAGCAGGAGGATGAGCTGGTCTTCCGCTGACCGCTGAACGGGCATGGCAGAATCATCCGATCAGGAGAGCAAGACAGAAGAGCCGACCGAGAAGAAAGTCCGCGATTCGCTCGAACAGGGCAAAATTCCGGTCTCTCGAGAGGCTTCCATCTTCGCCTCGATGGCCGCGCTGATGGTGATCCAGGCGTTCCTGATCGGCCAGAGCGTGCAGAAACTGACGCCGACGCTAACGAGCTTTCTCGATGATCCCGGCGGCTTCCCTCTCAGCACCGGGGCCGACGCCCAGAACCTTCTCACCGTGGTGGGCCTTGAGGCATTGCGATTCCTGGTACCGCTCGTCGTCATCCTGGCGGTGTTCGGGCTGGCTGCCTCGTTTCTGCAAAACGCGCCGCGCCTTGTGCTGCAGCGCCTCAAGCCGGACCTTTCGCGAATCTCTCCGATCGGCGGCTGGAGCCGGCTCTTCGGAACACGGGGCCTCGTGGAGTTCGCCAAGTCGCTGTTCAAGCTCGCGTCCGCGGCCGCCGTCGTCGCCTTCGTGCTGCGCTCGTCGGAAGCGAGGGCGTTCGAGGCAATGTACACCGATCCCGTCGCGCTGCCGGAGATGATCCTCAACATCGCGATGCGGATCGTCTCGGCGATCTGCATCGCGACCATCGTCCTGGTCGCGATCGATCTCGCCTGGGCGCGCTTCCACTGGCGGCGCGAGCTGCGCATGACGAAGCAGGAGATCAAGGACGAGCACAAGCAGGCCGAGGGCGATCCGCTGATCAAGGCGCGCCTGCGCTCACTGGCACGCGACCGCTCGCGGCAGCGGATGATCGCCTCCGCGTCGCGCGCGACGCTGGTGATCGCGAACCCAACGCATTTCGCGATCGCGTTGCGCTACAACCGAGAGGAAAACCCGGCGCCGCTCGTCGTGGCCAAGGGCATGGACGTGATTGCGCTGAAGATCCGCGAAGTTGCCGAGCAGAACAGAATTCCGGTGATCGAGAACAAGGCACTGGCACGCGCGCTCTACGAGGCAGTTCAGGTTGATCAGGTGATTCCGGCGGAATTCTTCCGCCCTGTCGCCGAGATCATCTACTTCCTCCAGTCGAAGCAAGCGCCTCGTCCCGAGAAGGTTCAGTAGATTTAAGAGGACGGCGTCTCGTGCATCAGCCTGGGGAAAGCTTGCAGTCCTAAGGTTCTCCCGAATGGACCAGAATGGGACTGCTGTGGGACCGCTTTATCTCTTCGAACTCGCATCATCGCAGGCGCGCTGGCTCGAGCTCCGCCAGTCGACCATCGCCACCAACGTCGCCAACGCCAATACGCCGGGCTTCAAGGCGCGCGACGTCGAGCCCTTCAACAAGGTCCTCGATGGCATGCCGGT
>JAEWFG010000133.1 GCA_023388935.1 Pseudomonadota bacterium
CTTCATCAGGGCCAGCGGTCATAAAACCCGCACCAACAGGCCGGACATATGACCGAAGCAGACCAAGTCGTTCGATACTTCAAAAAGTGCTTGCCAATAGGGGCCGTCCACATATGACGGTGTGGAAGCAGCGAGCGACACGCTCCCATCTCGCGCCCCGAACGCAGCGCGGCGCCCCCCTGGGGATGCGAAGCATCGTCCAGCAGAGCGGTGCGCTGCACGGCCGGGGCGCAGACCAGCCACTCGATGATGAAGAGATGCACCAGCGGCAACGATTGATTGGCAGCGGTCGAAAGCGCTACAAGCAGCCCGCACGAAGACGTCTCCAGGGTAAGGACCAGTCACATGGCAGCGCTAAGGCTCGCGATCGGCAACAAGAACTACTCGTCATGGTCGATGCGGCCCTGGCTCGCTCTGCGCGCCAACGATATCCCGTTCGTGGAGACCGTCATCCCGCTCTACACCGACAATCCCGCGGACAAGGAGCAGATCCTGTCCTTCAGCCGCGCCGGCAAGGTGCCCGTGCTGGTCGACGGCGAGACCACCGTGTGGGATTCGCTCGCGATCATCGAGTACATCGCCGAGCGCTATCCGGAAGTGAAGCTGTGGCCGGATGACGTTGCCGCCCGCGCCCATGCCCGTTCGGTGTGCGCCGAGATGCATTCCGGCTTCATGGCGCTGCGTAACGAATGCGGCATGAACCTGCACCGCCCGGTGCGGCCGGTAACGCTGTCGCCGGATGCGTTAGCCAACGTCGCGCGCGTACAGGAGATCTGGCGCGAATGCCGGATCCGTTACGGTGCCAAGGGTCCGTTCCTGTTCGGCCGCTTCGGCGCCGCGGATGCGATGTACGCCCCGGTCGTACACCGCTTCCGCACCTATGCGATCGACGTCACACCGGACACCAAGGCCTATATGGAGACGATGATGGCACTGCCGGCGTTCGAGGAATGGACCCGTGATGGCATCGCCGAAACGCTTGTCATCGAGAAGTTCGAGAACGTGTAGTCAGGAATGTGATCGAGCGCCGCTTGACGGCATGCCCGGTGGCAGCGCTCAATTGCGAGGTAGAACGATCGGCTCACGAGAGGGGATGGCGATGGGAATCCTTGACTCGCTGGAAAACAACCCCGCGCTCCGCAGTGCTCTCAGCCAGCTCGGGGCCACGGTCTTGCCGGCCGTGCTGAACGAGGTGCTGGGCAGCGGCAATCAGGGGGGCCTCAGCGCAATCGTCGCAAAGCTCCAGCAGGCCGGCTTCGGTGACCAGGTGAAATCCTGGCTCGGCAATGGGCAGAACCTGCCGATCTCGGCCGACCAGATCCGCGCCGTGCTGGGCAGCGACACCGTCCGCCAGCTCGCCGCCCGCTACAACATTCCGGTCGACCAGTTGAGCGAGATTCTCGCCCAGGAGGTACCCAAGGCCGTGGACCAGGCGAGCCCGGAGGGTCATCTTCCCCATACCGCCTGAGGGCCGGTTCCAGCGGTATTCCCGGCGGGCCGTGGTTCCCGTTATCGTTTTGAAAAGACTTCAAAATTCCCGTATTTGCCACGCTTGCATCAGGCTGGCCAAAAACACCATATGCGTGCTATACAGCGGCCGGGTTTCCAGCCGGCCGCCGCAGTGGGACCATGGGCGGGGGCAGGCGTTGTTTGAGTGATGGAGAGGGTGTTGAAGCACAAATTCCCCGTTGGAACGCAGGTATCGTTCACTGCCAGTAACGTTGCGCGCCCGGCCGCCAGCGGCTCGTACGAGATCATCCGCCTGCTGCCGACGGAAGGCGACGACTGCCAATATCGCATCAAGAGCTCGACCGAAGCGTTCGAGCGAGTGGCCAAGGAAAGCCAGCTCGCGCTCTCCTGAAGCGCTGTCGGCACCACGCATTGTCGTCAAAAGGCCCGCTTCGCCTCGACAAGATGAATCGGGGGCAATTGCCGACTCGCGGTATTCGCTTTGACCATTCGCTCTTTGCTCGCGTGAGGGGACATCGCGCATGAACTGGGCATGGGCTACTTCGCTCGACCAAACCTGGCGCTCGCCGGCCTTTCCGATGTGGATGACGCTGGCGGCGGCCGGCTTCTTCGGACTGATCCTCCTGATCACGCTCCTGCGCGCCGAAAAGTCGGTCGCCAACGGCGCGTTGACCGTCATCACGCTGCTCGCCATTGCCATCGCGGTGGCTGCCACTGTGCGTGTCTATGGACCGGCGGGGGAGGCCGCTCCGACCGAGGCGCGCGCGCAAGCCGCGGTGACTGCGAGCCTGCCGGCGTTGTCCTGCCTCGATGATCTCGCCGGTGATGCTGTGGCCATCGGCTGCGAGAAGGCGCTGTTCGGCGCGCCTGACGCGGCGGCTGCGGCCGTCGCCTACACCGCGGCCCGCATCGACCGGCTGACCGCGCTCGGCGACGCCGCGACCGCCGAGAAGAGCCTGACATTGGACATGAAGGTGCTGCGCAGGTCGCTGGAGCGGGATCGCTACGGCCTCGTCGCACAGGTGCTGGTCGCGCGCGACGGTTGCACGCAGTCCGATTGCGCCGCCTTCCGCTCGCTGACAGATCAGCAGCGGGTCGCCGCCAACATGGATTCGCATCTCTACGATACGCTGGTCGCGCGCTATGCGCCGACCTGGAACGCGCCCGCAACGGCGCCGGCGATGCCGGCCGCGGGCGCGATTGCCGGGCTGCCGCCGTCGATGCCGACAGGCAAGCCGACCAATGCGGAGTTCCCGAGCGCCTCGTCGACGCCACCCGTGAGCATCATGACTCCGGAGCCGCCCACGGCGGCGACGCGCCAGGCGGCGCCTGCCGCAAACGCAGCGCCGGCTCCGCGTGCTCCGGCTGCAGCTTCGGCACAGGCCGCAGCGCCTGCCGCGAAGAAGCCGCCGGCTCCGAAGGCCGCGCGTGCGCCGGCAGCCGCACCGGTTCCGCTCGCACCGCCGGCCTCGGTTCCCGCGGCTGCGGATAACCAGTAGTTCGGCATTCCAAATGCGCGGCCGGCCCGTTAATGCTGGGGCATGCCGCTACATCTGATCAAGCTCGCCGTCGGCTGCGACTCCGTCAAGGAATTGAAGGGGTGGATCGCCGAACGGATGCAGACCGCCAAGAAGAAGGGTCTGCCGCAACATCACATCCACATCACCCGCATGGTGCCCAAGCGGGACGCCGAGATCCTCTCGGGCGGGTCGCTCTACTGGGTTATCAAGGGCGAGATTGCCGCGCGCGAAAAGATCATCGGCATCGAACCGTTCCGCGACAAGGACGGCATCGGACGCTGCCGCATCGTGATGCAGCCGAAGGTGATCTCAGTGTCACCGCGGCCGATGCGCCCGTTCCAGGGCTGGCGCTATCTCGCCGACGATTCCGTGCCACCCGATCTCAGCAAGTCCGCCGCAGGCTCGATCGCGGCGATGCCGGAACCGATGCGGCGCGAGCTGCGCGATCTCGGATTACTCTGACGAGGCCGCTTAAGGCGGCGTGTGGAAGATCGATCGCGGCCGTCAGACCGCGATATTGTCGATCAGCCGGGTGGGGCCGAGCTTGGCGGCGACCAGGATCCGCAAGGGGCCGTCCTTGCGCGAAGTGACAGGCGCCAACGTTGCGGCGTGGCGCGCCTCGAAATAGTCGAGCTCGAAGCCGGCTGCCGTGATCATCTTGGCGCCGCGCGCCATCGCGGGCGCGATGGCTTCGCCGGCGCGGATGCGCCCGGCGCTCTCCTTCATGGCGCGGTAAAGCGTGGTTGCGGTCTGCCGCTCTTGCGGCGACAGATAGACGTTGCGTGAAGACATCGCGAGCCCGTCGCGCTCGCGCACAGTGCGGGAGCCGATCACCTTGACGCCGAGGTCGAGATCCGCAGCCATCTGCGCCACCACCCGCAATTGCTGAAAATCCTTCTCGCCGAAGATCGCAAAGTCCGGCCGGCATTGGGTGAACAACTTGCCGACAACGGTGGCGACGCCACCGAAGAAATGCGGCCGGAAGCGGTCCTCGAGGCCGGCCAGCGCTGGTCCCTCGGGTACGATGCGGGTCGCAAAGCCCTCCGGATACATGGCCTCGACACGGGGGTGCCAGACGATGTCGACGCCCTCGGCAGCGAGCTTGGCGATGTCGGCCTCCCAGGTCCGCGGGTAGGCGCCGAAATCTTCGGTCGGGGCGAACTGCGTCGGGTTGACGAAGATCGACACCACGACGCGGCTGGCGCGCCGCTTGGCGACGCGCACCAGCGACACATGCCCGTCATGGAGTGCCCCCATGGTCGGCACCAGCGCGATCGTGGCTTTTCGCTTGCGAAGATTGTCGACGGCGCGCCGCAGGGTGGGGACCGTGCGGACGATCAAGGGGCTTCGTGACATCAGGACTCGGCGAGGTTGGGAATCGGCGCTGGCGTGGCCCGGCCGGCTAGACTTAACAAGCGGCGATGTTGGACGCCATGCACCCGGACGCGGCACAGCATCCCGCGCAAGCCGCGCCGGATGTCGCAGAGACGCGCAACGACGCCGCGATTCATGACAAAGAACGGCTCTTTGCGATTTGCATGACCTGTCACGCATTTCACTTGACCGCAGACGCGGCCAACTCAACGATATTTGTTGGAAGTGCTGAAGATCGTCATGCTCGTGCAAGCTAGCCAACGCCAATCAAGCGCGGCATGGCGGTATATCGCTACTCCCAGCCGACCAAAACGGCCGGTTCCCGCCGGAACCAAGTCCACGTTTGGCCGTTTCCGCCGTGTGTGCCGAGGGATTGAACATGATCGAGACTGGTTGCGTCGGATGGTGACTGCACCCTGACGTGGCCGTTTGAGAACCAGATGCCCTGGAAATGGGTGCATCGCACAATGAAAGGACTGCCAGTTCACAAAATTTGGCCTTCCCGTCACGTGGCTGTGACATATATTAGGGAATAGGCGAAGGGGCCAAAGAGCTCCGGAAGAACACGATTTTCAACAGGGATTCAGGACGCGAGAGAGCCTGAGGCTGAGGACGAAAATGAAGCGTGGAATTGCCGTTCTGGTTTCGGTCGGTACCCTCTTCGGCGTCGCCTATTTCACGGCGAGCAAGTGGGCCATCAAGCACGAGACCATCACCTTCTACGATGCTTCGCGCGACAACCGCCCGGTGCCAGTCGACATCGCGGTCCGCTGGGACAAGGAAATGCAGGCGAACGCCGGCATGATCACACTGCCGGTTGCGGTGATCAATCACGGCAATACGGTCAAGAACACCGAGTACGGCTTCCTCGCCAACATCTTCGCTGCGCGCGGCTATATGGTGGTGAGCCCGCAGCACGACCTGCCGACTGATCCTCCGATGGTGACCAAGCCCGGCGAGCTCTATGTCGGCCGGCTGCCGCAGATCCTGCGCGGCGTCGCCAACATTCATCTTGCCATGCAGGAGATGAAGAAGGTTCAGCCCAACGCCGACTACGAGAAGGTGACGATGGTCGGCCACTCCATGGGCGGCGACATCACGATGTACTTCGCCAAGCAGTATCCGGATGAGGTCAAGAAGGTCGTCACGCTCGACAATCTGCGCGTGCCCTTCGTCACCGCAGGCAAGTTCAAGATCCTGTCGTTCCGTTCGCACGATCCGCAGTTCAAGACTGATGCGGGTGTGATCCCGACCGACGAGGAGTGCGAGAAGGCCGGCATTCAGGTCGTGAAGACCCAATTCCAGCACAACGACATGCGCGATACGGGGCCGGACGCTGCCAAGAGCTCGATCCAGGGCATGCTCGACAAGTTCCTGAGTGATACGGACAGCGACATTGCGCCGGTCGACACCCGTTCGGCCCCGCCCAAGATCCTCGAGCCCGGCCCGGTTGCCTTGATGGCGCCCACCAAGAGCTGACGTACCGCTGCCAGTCAGAACTGATTTCAAAGCCTCCGCCGGCACTGTCCGCGGAGGCTTTGCACATTGACCGGACGGTCTACGCTGACCACATTAGCCGCTCACGCAAGGTGCGAGCAGGGATGTCGGGCGAACACATCAAACCGCGCGGCCGCGATGCCGTTTCGGCGCAAGCAGGCGGCGCACTGCCGCGGGCCGGAACGTCGACCTCGGACGACATCGCAGCCTTCGTCGCCAAGGCTCGTGCGCTGTCACCACATGCTCCGGGCGCGAAGGGGCGGCTGATCTTCGCGCTGGATGCGACGATGAGCCGGCAGCCGACCTGGGACATGGCCTGCGCGCTCCAGGCCGACATGTTTCGCGAGACCGCGGCACTCGGCAGTCTCGATATCCGGCTGGTCTACTATCGCGGCTTCAACGAGTGCCGCGCCACCGGCTGGATATCGGACAGTACCAGGCTTGCGACGCTCATGAGCAAGATCGATTGCCGCGGCGGCGACACCCAGATTGGCAAGGTGCTGAGCGAGGCGCGGCGCGAGGCGGTTGCATCTGGCGTGCGTGCCGTGGTCTTCGTCGGCGACGCCATGGAGGAGAAGATCGACGAGCTCTGCGCCAAGGCCGGCGAGCTCGGGATGCTCAAGGTGCCCGTGTTCCTGTTTCAGGAAGGCGATGACGCGGTGGCCGAGCGGGCCTTTCGCGAGATCGCACGCCTGACCGGCGGGGCCTGGTGCCGGTTCGATCCCGGCGCGGCGGCGCAATTGCGCGAGCTGTTGCGCGCTGCCGCGGCCTACGCCGCCGGTGGCCGCGAGGCGCTACTGAAATTGGCGAAGAGCGCGAACGGCGCGGCCAGGCTGATCGGCCAGATGAAGTAGCGGGTCAGGTTGGCGCGGCTCGACAAACGAACTTCTCGTGTCGCGCTCCAATGGTGGACACGCGGAAGGACGCCATGCTTTTTGATAACAGGGCGACTATATTCCGGCCATGACCCTGATCGCCGGCGCTGTCGCCGTTATCACGCTTTACCTGCTGCTCCAGATGTTCCGCGCCGCCAATCCGGCAGTGCTGGCGCGCACCATCAAGCTTGGCGGCGGCGTGGTGGCGCTGGCGGTCGCGGCCTTCACGGGCCTGAAGGGTGAACTGGCGGTGGCGATCCCGCTCGGGATTTTCGGCGCCGGGCTGCTCGGCTGGACACCGCTGGCGAACGCCGGGTTCGGCAACGTCGGCGGATTGTTCGGCGGTGGCGCGTCGCGCCCGTCCGGTCAGACCTCGCGCGTGCGTTCGCAATTCCTGGACATGCGGCTCGATCACGACTCTGGCCAGCTCGGAGGCCAGATCGTTGCCGGGCCATATGCCGGGCGCGATCTCGGCGAGTTCGATCTCGCTGGCTTGCTGGCGATGGTCCCGGCGTTCGACGCCGAGAGCGTGGCGTTACTTGAAAGCTATCTGGACCGCCGGTTTCCCGCTTGGCGTCAAAACGCGCAAGGCGATACGGCAGGGAGGCAGCGCCGCACGGCGGCGAGCGGCAAAATGACGGCGGAGGAAGCCTATCAGATCCTTGGCCTGCAGCCGGGAGCGGGGCGTGACGATATCAGCAGGGCGCACAAGTCCCTGATGAAGAAACTCCATCCCGACCAGGGGGGCTCGACGTACCTCGCTGCCCGGGTAAACGAGGCCAAGGATACTCTGCTTCGCACGCATAACGGCTAACTCCGGCACTACGCTACAAACGCCCGTACCGCGTGAGCTCCGCTTACTCCGATTGCCGTCGCCCCGATGCCCGCCGTTGTCGGCGTGGTCGATCTCTTGAGTAAAGTTTTAACCGTAAATCCTTGACGAGAGGTTGTTACGGAACTGACTTTGTGAAATCGCACCGCAAACAAAAATGCCCGCGCAAAAGGCGCGGGCATTTTTCCGGAACGGTGGAGGATCAGTTGCGGACGGTGATGCAGGAGATCTCGGCGCGCTTCAGGGTGCGGCACACGGCTTCGGCCTGGTCGCGCTCGAGCCCGGCAAAGCGGGCGCGATAGAGCTTGCGATTGTCCTTCGCGACAACCGGCTCGGTGAACGGGTCAGCCTTGCTGAGCAGGCCGCGGGCCGAGCTGCGCGCAGCGTCGATGCGCTGCTGTGCTTGGTTCTCGCTTTCGAGCGCGCCGACCTGGACGATCCAGCCGCTGTGGGTGACGGCCGGCTTGGTGGTGGCGCTCATCTGGATTGGCTGAGGATCGGCGGAAGCGAGCTTCGCAGCAGCCGGGGCGGGCGCGGTGGCCGGCAGCACGCCCAGGATGCCGTTGCCGGTACCGAAGCCAGCCGGCTGTCGCGGCAGTTCGGTGCGGGCAATCTCGGCCTTCGGCGCTTCCGGCTGGCTCGCGATCTCAGGCTTGTTGACGAGATCGGCGCGGGCGACAATTGCGCCTGAGGTCTCCGCGATGTCGGAGCGGGGCGCAATCGTGTTGGTGACCTGCGGTGCGACCTGAGCCGGGGCAGCGGAGGCGACCTTCACGGGGCCGGCCTTGACCTGAACCGTCTTCACCCGGACCGGCTTCATCGGTTCCGTCGAGCCGGGGATGATGGAGAGCGGCTGGCTCGAGATCACGCCATTGGTGAGTGGCGCGGGCTCGATCTTGGATTCGGTCGGCCTGGCTTCAGGCTTATTCGCTTCAGATTTAGGCTGGGCCGGCGGCATCGCGGCGGTTGCGGCTGCAAGCGCCGACAGGCGCGAGGCGAGACGCGGCGGGGCTGCTTCCGGGGCAGGGGCGGCTGCAGCCTGCGGAGCGGCGCGGGCCGGGGCATCCGATGCATCGGCGACGTCGGTGTTGGCGTCAGCGCTGTTGCGCTCGGTGACCGCGGCGACGGTGTGAGTGGTCGCGCCCTTCCCGAGATTCTCCGCGAGCAGGTTGCGCATGATGGCATCGCGCGAGCCGCCGCTGCGACCGCCGAGCACCACGCCGATCAGGTGGCGGTTGCCGCGGTGGATCGAGGTCACGAGATTGAAGCCGGAGGCGCGGGTGTAGCCGGTCTTGATGCCGTCCACGCCCTCAACGCTGCCGAGCAGGTGATTGTGGTTGCGGATCGACTGTCCGCGCCAGTTGAACGTGGTGGTCGAGAAATAGCGATAGTAGCGCGGGAAGCGCTCCTGGATGGCGCGGCCGAGCGTGGCCTGGTCGCGCGCGGTCGTGACCTGCTCGTCGTTGGGAAGGCCGTTGGCGTTGCGGTAGACCGTCTTGGACATGCCAAGCGAGCGCGCCTTGCGCGTCATCATCACGGCGAAGTCGTCCTCGTCGCCGGCGATCGCTTCCGCGATCACTACCGCTGCGTCGTTGGCGGAGCGGGTGACGAGACCCTTGATCGCGTCCTCGACGCGAATGGTCTGGCCGGCACGCAGGTTCAGCTTAGTCGGATCCTGATCGGCCGCGTGCTGGGACACCGGCATCTCGGTGTCGAGCTTCATCTTGCCGGACTCGAGACGCTCAAACAGCAGGTAGAGCGTCATGATCTTGGTGAGCGAAGCAGGGTGACGCAGTCCGTCGGGGCTGGTCGACTGGAGCACTGAGCCGGAATTGCCGTCCACGATGATGGAGGCGAATTTCGCGCTGGAGCTCTCGGACACATCGCGCTGCACGCGGTGGTGCGCATAGTGGCGCCGGTGGCGCCGCGCCTCGGCAGCATCGGTGGTGATGATGACTGCGGCGGTGACCGTAAGAAGCCCAAAAACGCCAACCCGCGCCAAGCGCGAGGAAGACAAGTTTTTACGAAGCATGAAACCCCGTCCCCGTTTCTGACTTGATCACCGGCTCGTGAGGCAAAATTGTGCCCAAGGACCCGGGATCATTACCTGCTCAGGCTGTCCCTCCGCTGGTGTTCGCGGCGGGGGACGTTGGGCCTGAGCCCGCTTTCTAGCTAAGGTGATGTTTTCAAACGGCTTTTGGCCGCTTGCGGAAGCTGAACACGTCCAGGGAATCAGGGTAGGGGGCCGCGGTTTCCAAATGCTTAAGGAACCCTTGCGGGAACCCCCGTGATTCTCCGTGACTTGCATCTCCTTTGTGCGTCGCACCAAGATTCTTGACTTTTTTGTGCGCTGCACTAATTTTGGGCGAGGTCAGGGAGCCGGGGCTTCCCGACGTGAGCCAGGGAAAAGGATTCCGAGATGTTCAAGGTTGAAGACTTTCAGAACTACGGGAAAGAGCAGTTCGAGCAGTGCGTTGCCTCCGCGACCTCGGTGCAGCACGGCCTCCAGGCGATCGCCAGCGCTTATGGCGACTACACGAAGAAGTCGTTCGAAGACACCAAGTCCTTCGTCGAGAAGCTTTCCGGCGTGAAGTCGCTGGACAAGGCCGTGGAAGCGCAGACCGATTTCGCCCGCTCCGCCTACGAGACCTTCGTTGCGGAGTCGCAGAAGATCGCCGGCCTCTACAGCGACCTCGCCAAGCAGGCGTTCAAGCCGGTCGAGACCGTCGTGTCGAAGTTCACCCCGGCCGCCAACTAGCGTTTTCTGCAAGTCCTGGAGTCAAAAAGCCCGGCTGAATCAGCCGGGCTTTTTTCGATTGCGGTGGTGGATCCCTCTCAGCGCGCCACGCGCAGCTTGCTGAGTGCCGTACCGATCGTATTGAACGTGGTCACGATCTGGCTCGAACTCGTCAGCATGAAGAACTTGTCAGGGCTGCTCGCGCAGTTCTGCAACACTTTGGAAGTCGCATCTGCAGGCGAACTGGTGTTCACCTGGATGGTGTAGATCGTGTACATCGTCTGGCCCTTGGAATCCTTGGCGGCCTTCAGGTTGTTGCACATCAGCGCCTGCCGTGCGTCGATCGGGTTGCCGGAGGCCTGCGTGCTGCCGTCGCCATAAGCGGGCCAGCGATCTTCCGTGTTCAGACCGTCTGACAAGAGGATGATGACCCTGTTGTAGGTCGTATTGGGATCTTCAGAGGGCGCATTCAGCGGACCTCCGACCAGAAGCGACTGCCAGCCCCAGGCCAGGCCGATCGCCTGGTTGGTGCCGCCCGTCGGCTGCATCGCGTTGACGGCCGTCTTCAGCGTGCTCCAGTTGTAGCTCAGCGGAATAATCGGCTCGAGCGTAGTCGAGGCGCTGCTGCTGCAGTAGGACGTGTTGTTCTCAAAATACTCGTTGGCGGGAAACAGCGTCGTGACGTCCGATGACGCGGGCAGCACGCCGGTCGCGTCGTTCGGCTGGGTGCGGTCCGCGACGCAGCCCGTCCAGGTGCTGATCGGATTGGTGGACGGCTGGCGCCAGTCATTTGCGACGCCGACGGCGCTGGGAGTCCAAACGTGGTTCGTGTTGGGCGTGTTGGTGTTGTCCTTGAAGCCAACGATGGCGGAAACCCTGGGCTGACTTGGGTTGTCTGTCAGGTCATTTGGACCAGGCTGCGTCCAGTTGTGAACGTAGGTCCAGCCGGTGCAAGACTTGCCGCTGCCGCTGCCGGTGCAGGTGCAACCGGAGACGGGATTATTGTTGGAATCTTTGGGGCAACTACAATTCGAGCTTCCGGAGCAGAATTTCTCCTGGAGATTGGTTGGCTCGCTGGTCCAGCAGCCGTTGTATTTCACGTAGGTTCGCGTCGAGCGTCCGAAGCTGTCGGCGGTCGGGCAAATAGGATTTTTGACGGTTGCGCCGTTGACTGTAAGCGTTGTCGACGGAACTGTTGCTGTGGTCGAACTGTTGCTTGCGGTGGGGCTGGTTTTGCAAACAAAGCCGCCATTTGCACTACCGTTGGTGTTGCCGACAGTGTTGGTGAACGGGCACTTCGCGCCGGGTCCAACGGCATGCCAGTTGATCGGGAGCGTCGCCTGATAGGTGCCGTAGGCCGGTTGTGTGGTCGGCGGATTGAGCCAGTCCGTCCAGTCGATCCAGCTTTGCCCATAGTTGCTGGAGTCGACGTTGACGTCCTTGGCGAAGGGAATGAGCGAGATATAGACGTCGCCGTTGTTCTTGCTGAGTGCGCTGAGCTGGTCGATGAGTCCGCCGCTTCCGGCCACCGCGTTTCTCAGCGCGGTGATCTTGCCGTCGTCCTTCATCGATCCCGTATTGTCGAGCACGAGCGCCACGCGCATCTTGACGTTGCCCCAGGTGGTCGTCGAGTTGGCGCTGAGGTTGAGATTGTCATAGCTATTGGCGCCGTAGACCATCCGCGGCAGGATTCGGATGAACTGGGTCGGCATCGTCGCGTTGGCCGTCAGCACGATCGTTGCTGTGGTGCTGCTGCCAGCCGCTGTATAGTTGGCGGTGACGCCCGTTGGCGTTGCGCTCGTGTTGGTGTAGAGGCCCGTGAAATAATCTTGCGCCTTCGAGCTGATCTGGGAGGTCGTGATCGAGCCCGAGGTCAGGTCCTTCGACAGCATCAGTGCTGCGGAATCGAGTGCGGACTGCATCGCCGCCTTCGCCTGGTTGGCGCGGCTGTAGTCGATGGCCGCCCCGACGAAGCCGAGCACCGGGAGTAGTGCGATGGCGAAGATCACGGCGATATTGCCGCGCTCGGCCGCTTTGAAGCGGGCAAGCTGTCGGCCAATGCGGATTGCAACGGGCAGGCGAGACATGACGATCCCCGATATCTGTGGTTTGCCCGATTTCGCGCCAAGCAATTGAAGGGCAGGTAAATGGGACCGTAGAAAACCCGAGGTATCCCGCGCGAAACCGTCGCGGCAGCATCAATGATCGGGTTCCTGGTCAACATGTTCTAACGGGCGAGGCGGAAATTTTTGTCAAATCGGTCCGGATTGATTAACCTCGGTCAGGATCGCCCCAGACCGGGAATCGGGACTGCCGCGGCCGAATCGGCCGGACTGTGTCGCGCTTGCGGCGGGCCGGGGGCAGGCCCATATTGCCTGCAATCGATCCGGCCTGGACCGGACCGGTTGGAAGCGGCGATCCAACAAGGTGGCGCGCCTGTGAAGCTCCGAAGGGCGGAGCTGCGTGGCGGACCGTCACCCGCTTCCGTGGGGAATTCGAACGCCTGAGCCATGCCGCAAATTGCTTCCATAATTGACCAGTCCGCGGCCGCCGCCGCCCAAGCTCCCCGGATGAGCAACGACGAGAACCGCTCCGGCGGTCCGACGGGGCCGAACACGTCGGTGATCACCAAGGTCAAGCCGAAGACCAAGCGGCCGAACCTGTACCGTGTGCTGATCCTGAACGACGACTACACGCCGATGGAATTCGTCGTCCATGTGCTGGAGAAGTTTTTCCAGAAGGACATCGAGGCCGCGACCAAGATCATGCTGCACGTCCATCATCACGGTATCGGGGAGTGTGGCGTGTTCACCTACGAGATCGCCGAGACCAAGGTGACGCAGGTGATGGATTTTGCCCGCAAGCACCAGCATCCGCTGCAATGCGTGATGGAGAAGAAGTAAGACGCCCTCGCGACGCGTTTGACGCCGGCTCTGTTGTGCATGTCGCAGTGTGATCGGCGCGCGATGTCCGTGCAGCCGGCAATGCCACGAAATTCTGCACCGGCGCCGATCCCGCCCAAATCGGAACGGGTTTTGCATCGAAAATGCCGCAGATGAGCGGTTGCCGACTCGCGGAACCGGTCTTTCGCCGCGATCTTGTATAACTATATGTGACAAAGGTTGTTGTTGCCTGAGCGGGCGATGACGATCATGATGGTGGGGGTCATAGAGGACGCGAATGCCGACTTTTTCCCAAAGCCTTGAACAATCTCTGCATCGTGCATTGGCGATCGCAAACGAGCGTCATCACCAATACGCGACGCTCGAGCACCTTTTGCTATCTCTGATAGACGACTCCGACGCAGCCGCCGTCATGCGCGCCTGTAGCGTCGATCTCGACAAGCTGCGTGCGAGCCTCGTCAATTATCTTGAAACCGAATTCGAGAATCTGGTGACGGACGGCGCCGATGACGCCAAGCCGACCGCCGGCTTCCAGCGCGTGATCCAGCGCGCGGTGATCCACGTGCAATCCTCCGGTCGCGAAGAGGTGACCGGCGCCAACGTGCTGATCGCGATCTTCGCCGAGCGCGAGAGCCATGCCGCGTATTTCCTGCAGGAGCAGGACATGACGCGCTATGACGCGGTCAACTACATCAGCCACGGCATCGCCAAGCGGCCGGGCGTCTCCGAGGCGCGGCCCGTGCGCGGCGTCGACGAGGAGACCGAGACCAAGGGTAACGAGGACGCCAAGAAGAAGGGCGAGGCGCTCGATACCTATTGCGTCAACCTCAACAAGAAGGCGCGCGACGGCAAGATCGATCCGGTGATCGGACGCAATTCCGAGATCAACCGCGCGATCCAGGTGCTGTGCCGCCGGCAGAAGAACAACCCGCTGTTCGTGGGCGAGGCCGGCGTCGGCAAGACCGCGATCGCCGAAGGCCTCGCCAAGCGCATCGTCGACAGCGAGGTGCCGGAAGTGCTAGCGGCGGCCACCGTGTTCTCGCTGGACATGGGCACGCTGCTCGCCGGCACGCGCTATCGCGGCGATTTTGAAGAGCGCCTGAAGCAGGTGCTGAAGGAGCTCGAGGCGCATCCCAACGCCATCCTGTTCATCGACGAGATCCACACCGTGATCGGTGCCGGCGCGACGTCGGGCGGGGCGATGGA
This sequence comes from Pseudomonadota bacterium, assembly GCA_023388935.1. Taxonomy (GTDB): domain Bacteria; phylum Pseudomonadota; class Alphaproteobacteria; order Rhizobiales; family Xanthobacteraceae; genus Bradyrhizobium. The sequence continues at coordinate 14,415 of JAEWFG010000133.1, forward strand.
TGCGTCGAACCTGCTCAAGCCCGCGCTTGCCTCGGGCACGATCCGCTGCATGGGCTCGACCACCTACAAGGAATACCGCCAGCACTTCGAGAAGGACCGCGCGCTGGTGCGGCGCTTCCAGAAGATCGACATCAACGAGCCGACGGTCGAGGACGCGATCGCGATCCTGAAGGGTCTCAAGCCGTATTTCGAGGACTACCACCGGTTGAAGTACACCAATGAGGCGATCGAGGCCGCCGTTCAGCTCTCCTCGCGCTACATCCACGACCGCAAGCTGCCGGACAAGGCGATCGACGTGATCGACGAATCCGGTGCGGCGCAGATGCTCGTTGCGGAGAACAAGCGCAAGAAGACGATCGGCATCAAGGAGATCGAGACCACGATTGCCTCAATGGCGCGCATTCCGCCGAAGAGCGTGTCGAAGGACGATGCCGAGGTACTGAAGCATCTCGAACAGACCCTGAAACGCACCGTGTTCGGCCAGGACAAGGCGATCGAGTCGCTCGCTGCTTCGATCAAGCTGGCGCGTGCCGGCCTGCGCGAGCCGGAGAAGCCGATCGGCTGCTACCTGTTCTCGGGTCCGACCGGCGTCGGCAAGACCGAGGTCGCCAAGCAGCTCGCGGCGTCGCTGGGCGTCGAGCTGTTGCGCTTCGACATGTCCGAATACATGGAGCGGCACACCGTGTCGCGCCTGATTGGTGCACCTCCCGGCTATGTCGGTTTCGACCAGGGCGGCCTGCTCACAGACGGCGTCGACCAGCATCCGCATTGCGTGGTCCTGCTCGACGAGATCGAGAAGGCGCATCCCGATCTCTACAACGTGCTGCTCCAGATCATGGATCACGGCCGGCTCACCGACCACAACGGCAAGCAGGTCAACTTCCGCAACGTGATTCTGATTATGACCACAAATGCTGGCGCGTCGGATCTCGCCAAGCAGGCGTTCGGCTTCACGCGTTCGAAGCGCGAAGGCGACGACCACGAGGCGATCAACCGGCAGTTCGCGCCGGAATTTCGCAACCGTCTCGATGCCGTCGTCTCGTTTGGCCATCTCAGCGTCGAGGTGATCGGCACGGTGGTCGAGAAGTTCGTGCTTCAGCTCGAGGCGCAGCTCGGCGATCGCGACGTCACCATCGAACTGTCCGAACCCGCCAAGACCTGGCTGGTCCAGCACGGCTATGACGAGCAGATGGGGGCGCGGCCGATGGCGCGCGTGATCCAGGAGCACATCAAGAAGCCGTTGGCCGACGAGGTGCTGTTCGGCAAGCTGAAGGGCGGCGGCCACGTTCGCGTCGTCCTCGTCAAGGACGAGGCCGACGAGACCAAGGACAAGATCGGCTTCGAGTTCCTCGACGGGCCGGTCACACCGAAGCAGGAGAAGCTGCCGGGCACCCGCAAGCGCCCGCCGGGCAAGTCCAACAAGCCGGGCGGCCCTGGCGGCTCGAAGGGGCCGACCTCCAAGGGCCCGCTGGTCAAGGCTTGATCGCAAGCGTTATGAATCACAAGGCCGGCTGTAATGCCGGCCTTTTTGTTATTGGAGCATCTCGTGAGGCTAGACGCGCACGTTGATTGCTTATCTGAAACCGCTCGGTTCAGATATTTCTGCTCGCGGTCCCGATATGGAAGGTAACATTTAACAGTCGCGACTTTTCCTTGCCTTCAGCTCTAAGTTGCGGAATTCTCGATTCGGGGAATTTCCAAGGGGCATTTTACAATGAGAGTTTTGGGTGTTTTTTGCTGCGGCGCATTACTGGTTGGATGCGCTTCCAGCTCGCAAGATATTAGCGCCACCTACGTCTCGCCGATGATGTATCAGAACTACAGTTGCCAGCAGCTCGCGATGGAGGCGCAAGCAGTCTCGGCACGGGCCGCTACATTGTCTGGCGCCCAGGACAGCCAGCGGACCAAGGATACAGTCGCAACGACGGCCGCGGTCATCATCTTCTGGCCTGCTGCGTTCCTGGTCGGCGGCGATAAGCAGACCGCCGCGGAATTGGGGCAAATGAAGGGGCAGCTAAACGCGATTGAGCAGGCCTCAATTATGAAGAAATGCAGTATTCAATTCCAAGGCAAGCCGCCGGCTTCTTAGGCTATTCGCCGCGCAGCCGCTGGTCGTCCTGCACACGGACGTGTTCGCCGCCGCGCGCGCCCGCAGGCGATAGCCGCAGCATGCTCAGCGTGGCGCCGCAGAGCGCAAAACCGACGCCGGTGAGGAGCGCGATCCTGGTTCCCTCGATCGGATAGCGGCCGAGGAACAGCGCCACCAGCGCCGCGCCGGTGGTCTGGCCGAGCAGGCGCGCCGTGCCCAGCATGCCGCTGGCGCCACCGGACCGCTCGCGCGGGGCGGCTGCGATCATGGTGCGGTTGTTGGGGGTCTGGAACAGGCCGAAGCCGGCACCCGCCAGCGCCATGCGCCAGATCACGTCGAGCGGCGTCGGGCTCGCGGGCAGGAAGGCGAGCGCGGCGAGGCCGCAGGCGAACAGCGTGAGCCCGACGCCGCCGAGCAGGCCGGCTGGATAGTACTCGACCAGGCGTCCGGCGAGCGGAGCCGCGAACGCCACCGCGATCGGCCAGGGCGTGATCAAGAGGCCCATATGCACCGCCGAATAGCCAAAGCGGCTCTGGAGGTAGAAGGGGAGCGCGACAAAGGCCAGCATCTGCCCGCAGAATGAGGCGATCGAGGTCGCAATCGAGAGCGCGAAGACCGGGATGCGCAAAAGATCGACCGGCAGCAGCGGCGAACTCATGTGGGTTTCGCGGTAGATCAGCATCGCGCCCGCGGCGATCGCGATCGCGAACTGGACGAGGTACACGACGGGGGCTTCGTCATGGCCGACGCTGTCGATGGCGGCAATGCCGACACCGAACGTGATCGCCGAAAGCCCCGCGCTCTGCCAGTCGAAGGAATGGCTCGCGGGCTTGGTGTGTGGCAGGCTGCGCAGGCCAAGCACCAGTGTCAGCACGCCGAG